>CAZFVV010000019.1:6986-58937 GCA_964522165.1 uncultured Calditrichaceae bacterium | reverse complement strand
AAATGAGGGTAAAGAATAGCTTCAAAGGGATGGAATTTAAGTCGCATACGCAGGAATCCCCCCCATAGAAGGGGGGACAGGGGGGATGTCAAAACCTGGTTAAGTCTCCACTCTTGCATTTTTCCCTCAAAATCTTAAAGTAGAAATAATTATTCTGCCAATTTCCTTATGGCCGGTGAGATTGCGATGCAGGCTTCTTAGACCCTTTTGCCGGCCTGCTGCGGAAAAACAGGAAGATGCTGCGCAAAATGATCCGCAAATCCAGGTTGATGGAGATATTCTCGCTGTAAAAAATATCGTATTTCAAACGCTCCCGGAGCATTTTGTGGGACGCAAAAAAACGGTATTTGAACTGCGCGATGCCGGTAATCCCCGGGCGCACCATCAACCGGCGATGCAGAAATTGCAGGCGGTGCTGGTTTTTGCGATACCACTCCGGCGATTCCGGCCGCGGCCCTACCACGCTCATGTCGCCTTTTAGCACGTTCAGCAACTGGGGCATTTTATATAAGCGGGTTCGATAGAGGAATTGCCCCAGCGGCGACAGGGGCGTTTTTTCAACCTCACCGTGGTAAATCGCTTCGCCGGCCTCCCCCGGTTTAGACATGCGAAAGAGATACATGGTGAAGATTCGCCCGTTTTTGCCTAAGATAGGAATCCTGGCCAGGGCCGGTTTTCCAAATTGCTTCCGCACCAGGATATTCAGCGCAACCCAGAAGGGCAGGGTTAATAGCAGCAGCGCCCCCGCAAATATCACATCAATGAACCGTTTCACCGCCCATTGCCATAACACCATGTATTCCGGGAACACCCGCACCAGGTTTTGCCCGGCCAGTTCCGGGGTGTGGCTGGATACGATGGTTTGCAAGCCCGGCAGGGTTTTTACCACCACCTGGAGGCGGTCGCAGATGCCGATGATCTCCAGAAAATCCTGCCGCACGCCCTCGTTTACCGCCACAATGATCTCCTCGATGTTATGCTCCCGGATCAATTGCGGCAAATCCCGGTAACTGCCTAAAACCGGGAAACCTTCGAATTCCGGAATTGTGGGTTTGCGATCCACAATTCCCACAATTCTGTTCAACAAATGAGGATTGACGCAGATGTCGCGGATGATATTGCGCCCCTGGCGGGTAGCGCCGATCAGCAGGGTGTTTTTATAGGAATATTCGAAAATGTGCCGCCGTTTTTCGATATTAATAATCAACAGGCGCACCCCGTTCACCAGCACCACCATGGCCAGCCAGTACAGTCCCAGGGTGAGCACCTGGGAGGTGTTCAGGGGATTGCCGGAATTGGGGGTCATTAAAATATTCAGATTAAAGAAAATCAGCAAAAAAATTGTTCCGAAGGTAATGACCCGGGTGACCCGCAAAAATTTATCGTAGCGGGAAACGTCCCAGGGCATGCGGTAGAGATCATTCAGCCAGAATAGCAGCAGCCAGAAGCCGACCAGCACGAATAACACCGGCTGGGCTAGGTAATCGTTCAGGGGTTTGTCGCCGGGAGGCTCCAATATCCCGGATTTAAAACGAAACCAGAAGACCAGGAACACCGCCAGCCCGGCGGAAAAAATATCCCCGATCAGCAGCGCAATCTGGTGCCAGATCCGCCCCACGTGAATCGGCGGTCGCAGGGAAGCCCCGATCTCCTGCTCCCCAATCCCGAAGCTGATGTAGCGGCGGGTTTCCAGGTATCCCAGCCGCCAGGCCCAGTACAGGGAGAAAATAAACGCCAGGAGGAACAGCAGGCTTCCGGCCAGGCGGTCCCAGTACAGCACCATCAACACCCCCAGGGTAACGTACAGCAGGGTGAAATAATACATCATCCACACCGAATCCAGGTGGCAGAGGCCTAACTTGATCAGGCGATGGTGGACGTGTTCCCGGTCCGGTTTGAAGGGGTGGTCGCCGCGCCCCATGCGGCGGAAAAAGGAGATCAGGGTATCGGTGAGCGGCATTCCTAACATTACCAGGGAAGCCAGAAAATAGACCTGCTGGCTCTGGGCCACTTTCAGGGTTTCGATGGACAGGCAGGCCAGCAAATAGCCTAACATCAGGCTGCCCACGTCGCCCATAAAGATCGAAGCGGGATGGTAGTTGTAGCGCAAAAATCCCAATAAACCGCCGATTAGCGCCAGCGACAGGATGCTGAGATAAAGCTGGTTATTGATCAGGGAAATGATGAAGAACCCGGCCGCGATGATCAGGCTGATTCCTCCCGCGAGGCCGTCTAAGCCGTCGAGTAAATTCACCGCGTTGATGATGAAGATAATCCACAGGATGGTGAACGGGTAACCGAACCAGCCCAGCGCTAAAGTTCCCCCGCCGGGGTTGTAAAACGCCTCGATAAGACACCCTCCCTGCACCGCCAGCGCCGCGGCCAGGAACTGCCCGGCGAATTTTTGCCAGGCGTTCACCCCCCGCACGTCGTCGATGAAGCCGAGCAGGAGCGCCGCCAGCAGGCCGAGCCAGAAAAATTTATTTGACATCCAGCTATCGAAGGGCGCAGCGCCGGCCAGGTTGGCCGCCAGCATCCCGGCAATGATCCCGGCAAAAATGCCGATGCCCCCTAACAGGGGTTTGAAATCGGTATGGATTTTCCGCACGCTGGGCAGCGCCCCGATGTGATAGCGGGTAGCTACCCGCCGCACCACGGCCACCATCGCCAGGGAGGCCAGCAGGGAAGTTAGTAATGTCAAAATTGTTGCCATTTACACCGTTGTGGAGTAAAGACCTCAAAGGTTTTGAAAACCTTTGAGGTCTATAGTCCATAATAGAGAGAAACAAAAAATTCCGTGCGACTGGCATCCCGGAACGAGCCGTCGGCCTGCTCCTGCGCGGTTTTAATGTGCTGAAATTGGCCGCGCAGGAAAAGCTCGTGGATAATCTCGTACTTCACGTCCACCCCCAGATAGGTGTATTGGGTGTTCAATCCGAACAGGAACGGCTTGTGGGGAAGGGTATATTGATCTTCCACGACGCCCTCTTCCCCCTTGCGAATATACTGCCCCCACAGGGTGGCCTGCAACCCGCGGAGAAAGCGGTAGTTCAGCGCCCCATAGAGCAGGTCGCCGTTGTGCCCGATCCAGTGCCCCATGGGGTAGGAGGCGCTGGCGTAATCAATGGTCTGGATGTAGTGCTTATAAACAAAGGGATTGATGCGGGTGTATTCCATCGTCGCGGTCAGGTTGCGCAAGGGCAAATCCGTGACCGATACGCCGATGCTCCCGCCCAGGTGATTGACCTGCTTTTCTTCATCGAACATATTGGGAATGGAGAGGTCGTCGATGAACAACGTGCCGTACAGATGGGTGTTTTTGAGGTGATTGCGGGAGCTGGCCGCGAAAAAAAGCTGGGCGTTGTTCCCGGCGTCGTTATTTCGATCCGCGAGATAGTGGTCGGCCAAACGGAAGAACATGACCGGGATGAGGTACGCGATTTCCAAGCGGTCGCTGTACACTATGGATTCTCCCAGGGAAAAATCCAGCCCCCGCAGCGGGGTGACGGTGATGGTGTGCGAGGCGAGATACTTTTCCCGGAAAAGGATGCGCTCGGTGCCGGTCTGGGTTTTATACATTTCCGTGGAATCTACCACGTCAGAGCGCAGCCAGGCGTGGAAATAGTTGAATTTGAACCAGGGAGCCGGATGAATATCCAGCCGGATCAACGGAAAAGAGGGCGCTTTGTTGGAGAGCACCGGCTTGCCGTTCCGCTCGTAGCCCCATTCGATGAAATCTTTGCCCACGGTGAGGCTTCCCCAGGACCAGTTGCCGCTAAGGGTGGCCCGGGCTTCGCTGTATTCGAATGCGGTGCTATCCGCAAAACGATCCTGCACTACCCCGGTAACCGGGGTAAACGCTTTGGTAAAATCCACGTTCTCTCCCTCCTCGCGGTTATCCCGGAAATCGAAGCTGTAGCCGATGTGTTTGCCCAGGTAACCGTAGAGGTAAGCGCCGTTCCAGCGGTGGGTATTTTTTTCCCCGTCGTTGGCGCCGCTTTGGTAGCCTAAGATGGGGCTGAGGTTGAGGCTGAAAAACGAATCGCGGTAGGAGAACAGGCGCGGGCGGGCGCCGGGGTCATTGCCGGCGATTTTAACCTCCTGCTTTGCCGGTTTTCTTTCCGCCAGCGCCTCCAATTCAGCGTAGAAATCCTTCCGGTAAAAGGTTAACTCTTTGCGCTCCAGGGAGGTTAATTGATCCTCCTTTTCGGAAAGCTCTTGAAGTTTTTCCGCCAGGTAAGCGCGCGGCAGGGGTTTGATGAGGTCGGTATATTCGATAATCCCTTTCTGGCCCAGGCGGCTGAGATAATCATACACGTCGCGGAAGAGGGGTTCGTAAACGACCTGGGAGTGCAAGTACGGATTCCAGAGCAGCAATAAGAACAAGACAGGGAACACCCGGTAGTTCATGCGCAAAAATCCTTTCGGAATTTAGTCGAGGCGGGGAATGTAAGGATAAATTGCGGAAAAATTCAATTGGCAATAAAATATCCCGCTAAGCTTTACAAAAAACAATGCTCCGGCGGGTTGGCGGAGCATTGAATAAACATCAGCGAGGTTTCCGGGGAGCCTACCGGAGCAGCACCATTTTGCGGCTCTGCACGTATTCGTCTCCCGCTTGTAGTCGATAGATATATACCCCGGAGCTTAGCGGTTTTCCGGTTTTGTCTGTCCCATCCCAAACTACAGAATACTCTCCGGGAGACTGTAGCTGGCTTACCAATGTGCGCACTTCCTGGCCGGTAATGGTATAAATTTTCAGCGTTGCCTGCTCCGCTTTGGGCAGGGTGTACTGAATAGTGGTGGTGGGGTTGAAGGGGTTGGGGTAGTTTTGGCTCAAATTAAAATCAGTGATAACAGAATTTTCCAACTCAATGGAGGTTACAAATATCCCGTTTGAATCCGTTTTCATAACAAAGAGATCATAAGCTGATTGCGGCGAGGGCATAAATTGATACCCCATCAGCACGAAATCGCCGTTAGCGGTTTCCACCACATCATCAGCCAAATCATCCTGGGGACTCCCATAAGTCTGTTTCCACTGAATGCCTCCTCCAGCATCGAGTTTATATAATAAAATATCCAGATCGCTCCCCGGCGGCGCGGCCTCTCCTCCCACCGCCAGGTACCCGCCGTCCCGACATACTGCCACACTCATCCCCCATTCACTCGCCGAGGTTCCGACGGTGGTTTGCCAGAGGCTATCGCCATTGCGGTCGATTTTAAACAATATAAAATCATTATCATAAACGGGATTCCAATCAGCCACCCTGATCAATAGCAGATAATGGCCGTCAATCGTGGGTATGACTTTGGGTGACCAAGTTGACTCCCCGTAACTAAAGGTTTTGGTCCAGAGAGTATCTCCTGCAGCATCCGTTTTTACTAACCAGGCCCGGGAACCTTTACTCCCGACAACCAAGTACTCGCCATCGTTCGTGCCAATCAGATCATATCCTATCGCCCCGTTTTGATTAATCCCGCCATAGAATTTGACCCATTCCAGTTCCTGCCCCTGGGGCGGTAATTTCAAAAGGATCAATTCATCACTCGCTCTATCCTCGAAATGTCTTTTCCAGCCGGCAAGGACATAGCTGGAATCCTGATTTTGAATGATGCTGTAGGCGACTTCAATATCGTAGCGATTCCCAAAACGGTAATCCCATTGCACCTCACCCTGGCGATCGGTCTTTACAACCCAGATATCATCCAGGCCATCCTGGGCATAACCGGCCAGAATGAACCCTCCGTCCAGGGTTCTTGCAATATCATGTGCTTTATCCGTCTGGGAGAGTGCTGGATGATTATAGGTTTTGAACCAGCTCAATTGCCCGGTTTCCGAGATATCCACAAGCAGCATGTCTGACCAGTAAGCGCTATTGTAGGTAAAACCGGCGATCACAAAATGATCGTCTCCGGGGTCAACGATGGATTCTCCGATGTCGCTGTCTCCAAAAAAATCAAACAGTCTATACCAGGTCTGTTGCGCGTGGATGGTAGCGGTACAAGAAAATATTACTACCAGTACCTGTAACCATAGCAACCGGCGAGGGGAGACGTAGCTATGCAAAATTTGGTCTATCATATCTCTACCCCATCAAGGTTTCATACTTCAAAACTTCGCAGGTTTTGATGGCGCTACCTGATCAGGAGCATTTTTCGCGATTGAGAAAATTCTTCAGTTTGAATCGTGTAAATATATACCCCGCTGGGAGCCGCCCGGCCTCGCCCGTCCCGCCCGTTCCACACCACCTGGTGTTCCCCGGCCAGTTTACGGGCGTTGACCAGGGTGATCACCTCCTGGCCGAGGATGTTGCAAACGGTTAATTTCACCTGGCTGGCAGAGGGCAACTGGTAAACAATAGTAGTAGTTGGGTTGAAGGGGTTGGGGTAGTTCTGCCATAGCAGAACGGTTTCGGGAAGCGCGGTTATAACAGGTTTTATACCCGTCAGCAGGTCGCCGTACGGTATTCCATTAATAACGCACCCGATTAAACTGATAAGTTCGTTATTACCAAGTGGTATAGCATTGCAATATAGTACTAAAAAACCAAAATAATCGGCAATGACAAAATAAATATATATAGACCGTTCAATCCAAAGAATTCGTACCGGTCTCCCAAATCTTATCCCTGTTTGAATTTGAATAACCTCATAGTTACCGGCCGGCCACTGCACCTGCCCCAGCCAGACCGGGGCGTTCCACTGGAACGTCGAGCCCGCTGACCAATCGAAATCTAAAATTTTCGTATCCGGGTATTGAAATACTTCCGTTGCTTCCTGCCGGTAATAGCGGGTGTGTTGGGGATTTTGAATCCAGTTACCGGAAGCGTCCCGGTCAAAATAATCAATTTGCGCCCACACCTGGCCGTCGCTCATCAGGGTATCTTTCACCACTACCATGGCCGAGTAAGTCGTCGGGCATAACGTGCAGCTTCTGGCAAAATACCAGGTATTGCCCACTTCCAAGGGGAAATAATCCGTATATGAACTGTCCATTTTAAACGGGGCGTCGCTGACATCTTTGACCAAAGGATCTTGTGAATCCACAATTTTGATGAGATTCTGTTGCAAAACCGGGCCGGGCACCAACCAGGAATAGCTGCCCGCCTGGGCCGGGTAAGAAGCGGCAATCAAATTCCAATCCATGCCATTATTCAGACTGTAGTAGATATCTAAACTGTCGCTGCCCACGCTGAGCCATTGAATATCGTAATTCTCACCGATGATAAGAGTCTCTCCGCCGTTAGGCTGAAGGACCTTAAAATTGGGGTTGTAAATAGTGAAATTACCGTCGCTCAGGTCGTAAGTGTTGGGATCGGAAAGGTTGGTCAATTTTACCAGGCATTGTTCGGAGGGGGTATTGGGCACATAATAATTGAAACTACTCACTCCACCGCCCCACCCGGGGGTGATCAGCGACCAGCTACCACCGTTATCAATGCTCAGTTCGATTTTTAGAGAAGAAACGTTAATGGACCGCCACCGGGTCACATTATTTGTAAAAACCTCCCAGATTTCTCCCCCGTTGGGGGTTTGCAATTCTATCGAGGAATTCACTGGCTGAAATTCGACAATCGATACTGCATCCGAGGGGGTTATAAAAACATAAGATTATTGTCGATAGCGATGCCCTGTGCCCTTCCCCCCAGGTCCATATACCCGGCTTCGTAGGGATTAAGCGGATTGGAGATATTGAATACCCGGGTAACGAACCCGGAAAGATAGAGATATCCATCCTGCAAAGCCATATCATCAATGACATCCATGTACAGTCTGGTAGCTGCCGCCAGCGCCGGCGAGGCGGGATTGGATATATCTACCACGTATAGACCGTCATTACGGATAACCAGGTAGGCGTAATTGCCAGAAATCCGCACCCCTTCAAAAGCGTTCGGCCCTCCAGAGAGGTAGGAACCTGTCAAAACCGGGTTTGCCGGGTTGGAAATATCCAGGATTTGCAAATCGTATCCATTGGAGATCACATAGGCGTAATTCCCCTGCACGTCCACATCATAAACATCGGTTCCGGTAATCCAGGCCCCCACGGCTAACGGGGAGGCAGGATTAGAGACATCGATTATTCTCAAACCCGGAAGCCCGGTGGCGACATATACATAATTCCCTTTTTGGGTAAAATTAAAAATAAAACCGCCTACCGGTATCCAGCTTAACTGAAGCGGGTTGGTAAACGAGGTCACATCAAAAATGGCGACGCCGCCCGGGAACCGGGTTAAGATATAAGCAAAATCTCCGCTTAATCTAATTTGAATTGCTCCTGCAAGCGGGCTTGAACCGAGTTGAACCGGATTGGCGGGATCGGAGAAATCCACTATCCGCAAACCCAATGGGTCATCAACGATAAAGCCGATCTGGCCCTGCAAGGCAATATCCTGAAAAGTAGTGCCGGGCAGGGACCAACTGGCAATTAGATTGGTATTAAAACTGTTCTGGGCTGGCAGGAAATGGACAAAGGTCAGTTCTATTAAAAGAAATATGAATGCAAAAGGCTTGTTCATATTTCCCCCTGTGCTTTACTGATTCTAATTTGCAATCAATGTAATGAGCATGTATAATCTTTGCAATGCTTGAAAATCAAATTTGGATATTCTTATAAATTTAGATAAGTTTCCAGAGACACGGTCAGGAGGTCAGGCGAAGGCATTTGTGTAAAAGGGTATCAAGAGCCTTCTTGGTGTGCAATTGGTTATCGCAGCGCCTGATAGAATTATTTTTCGGACGACAACTTTGACCCTCAAATCAAAAGGTAGAAAAATGAGAAAAATACTGCTCTTTCTAAGCTTATTTATGTTCACAGCGGGTAATTCTCAATATAATGGTGAATATCGAATCTATTTCAGTGCTTATCCATGGACGATTAACGATCCCAATTATGGCGAACTGTGGTTGAGAGCCATTAAAGAGAATTGGGGGGCTACCGGGGTAAAGATTTTTGCCCTTTGGGAAAATATCGAACACGAACCGGGGAATTTTGATTTTACCGATAAGGGGGGGCAGGGGAATTTTGCCTCAGCCCTGACAAAGGTCGCCCAGGCGGACCTGGATGTGGATATTTTTGTGCCGATGGGAATTTTTCTTCCCCCCTGGGCGGATTGGAATGAAGAGAAATCAGACGACAGTTTGCGGCATCCCATAAATCCCAACACTCAGGGACTTTTTAGCAAGCAGGATTTCCATATAGGTTACAATGGTAAACATCTCTTTAAAGGAAAGGCCCCTTTACAGTATGATATTTCTAACCGTTACTTCAACCTGGCATCGCCCGAGGGGTTGGCGGCAATGGAACGATTTTATATAGCCGTGCTATCCTACATAAAGCAGCGATTAACCACCCCGGGAGACCCTCTTTATGAGCGTTACCATAATAATCCCAATAGCCGCCCGATAGAAATTATTCCCAGCATCAATTTGGTGGCGGAGATGGAATTGGATTCCGAGATGCAACTGACGGGTTACTCGCCCCTGGAAATCCGCGCCTTCCAGGTGTATCTGAAAGAAAAATATGATACCGTCGATTCACTGGAGAAAGCCTGGAATATTGTCCCACATACCCTTACCGACTTTGCAGATATCGACCCGCGGCAATATAACTGGCACAATACAGATATAAGTTATGAAGCCTATCAATATCCCCTCGGAAGGGTGGAATGGTTAAATTTTAAATACCTGCAACTGCTCGCGGTGGCAAACCGCTTCGCTCACATTACCCAAACGGAAGGGGATGGCCTTTTCAAAATGGGGGTGCAGCTTGGCAGTATTTACGATTTCCGGCTGGATTTCCGAGGATTCATCGATCCGAGCGCATTTTTAGAACACGCCCATTCATTCCGGATTGCAGATATATCCACGTACCTAGATTATTTTGGGTTCGGCGCGGATTATGTGCGTTCCATTGCAAATTATTGGGATTGGAAAAATGGGCACACCAACCCCTTAGACAGAAAGGGATTTTCCTCGGATACCAACTGGCATCTTTTTGGAGTATCGCGCACCAGTCTCTTTGGGCCGACGAATTGGGTATATAAATTCGGGGCAACCCAACTTGCCAGGGACTGGGCGAAGCAAGTAACGGAGTATTATAATCGCGGCGCAGACATCCACATGAATTTTGGCTGGGGGAACGTGCAAGATCTGGAGAATTTTTTTGTGGACGGCAAATATCCCGCGCCTCCTCATATTGCAAAGAATTTACTTGTCGCAAATCCGATAATTGTCGGCGAGAAAGATCCTTTAACCGGTAAATGGGAGGGGGGATGGTACCGGGAATTTATCGATACGCTTTGGGCAAAGCGGAATACTCCCCGCAAACTATTAAAAACCGGGCGGGCGATTCATCTCAGCGGGAATTATTTTTATTCAATTCCTTCCCGGGCCTATGAGAACCTGTTCTATTTCGCAAATTCCGTCATGCCTAAGAATATCACGGAGCTTTCTACTGCCTATAAATTCCCGGAATGGTGTTACCAGCCAGGGGATTGCGAGATTATTGCCAATTACATGATCCAGCAAGATCCCCAATATCTGCATCACTTTAATGATCTTTTTTTTACGGAAAGCAGCGAATGGATGCCGGAGCCGGTTTATAGTAACCTTATCGGTTTGCCCAATTCTATAAACATGTTTAATGCGACCTTATTAAAGGATCAGCGTCAAAAGAAATTCTGGAAATTACCGGGATACAAATGCGGTAATGGAAAAATAAGATCGGACAATAAGTTACTCGGCCGCATTTCAGAGTGAAATGGCGACGCAATGGCTATTCAGATGGCAGGTGGCGGTTTATAGGCCGTAATATAGGGAAATAAAGAATTCATTTTTTTTCGTATCCAGAAAAGAACCCCCTTCCTGCTGTGCTGAGGTAGTTACGTGCTGAAACTCCGCCCGCAGGAACAGTTCATGGATAATTTCATATTTCAGATCGACTCCCAAGTAAGTGTAATTGGTCCTCAGCCCGAATAAGAACGGCGGATGCGGAAGCGTATATTGCTGCTCTATGGTCGGTTCTGCACCTTTGCGAATTTTCTGTGCCCATACGGTGGCTTGCAGCCCCCGTAGGAAGCGGTAATTCAAGGAGCCATAAAGCAAATCATCATTGTCGTTCATCCAGTGCCCTAAATTGTAATCCGAATTCCGGTAGGTAATGGTTTGGATAAAATGGCGGTACACAAAGGGGTTCACCCGGGTGTATTCCAGGGTGGCAGTCAAATTGTTCAACGGAAAATCGGTGAGGGAAATGCCGTTGGTCCAACCAAAGTAATTCACTGCTTTATCCGGGTTAGAAATATTTGGCACCGAAAGGTCATCTATAAATAATTCTCCGTACAAATGGCAGTTGGGAATGTGGTTGCGGGAACTCAACGCAAAGAAAATTTGCGCATTATTCCCGGCTCGATTATCCTTATCTGCCAGGTAGTGATCAGCTAATCGGAAAAACATCAGGGGCATCAAATAGGCTATCTCCAGTTCCTCACTATAAATTATAGACTCTCCTACGGCAAGATACAATCCCTTTAGCGGCCGCAGGATTAAGGTATGGGAAGCAATGTATTTGGGCCGGAATTGAATACGTTCCTGGTCTGGATTCAAGGTATTATACGTCTTTGTGGAGTCAATCACGTTAGAATTGAGCCAGCCGTGAAAATAGTTAAAGTGCAACCAATTGGTGGGAAAAATATCCAGGCGAACAAAGGGAAAAGATGGCGCTTTGGTTGAAAGGGTCAATTTGCCGTTTTGGGCATAACCCCATTCCATAAAATCCTTCCCCAGTGCAACACTGCCCCATTTCCAGCGCGCCGTAAGCATGGTATGAGTTTCACTGTATTCAAAAGCGGTAGAATCCACAAAAGGATCAGTAACAACTCCGGTCGTCGGGGTAAATGCCTTCTTTAAATCAACATTCTTTCCTTCCTCCCGGTTATCACGAAAATCAAAGCTGTATCCGATGACATCTGTTAAATACCCATAAAGATATATCCCGTTCCAGCGGTGGGTATTTTTTTCCCCGTCGTTGGAGCCGATTTTATATCCATAAATGGGGCTTCCATTCAGGGTAAACAAACTGTCTCGGTAAGCAAAAAACCGGAAGCGATGGCCGGCATCCTTCCTCAAATAACTAAACTCTACTTCCGGCGCTTTTCTTTTCTTCAAGATTTCAATTTCGACAAAGAAGTCTTTCTCAAAAAACGCCAGTTCCTTGCGTTCCAGGGGAGTCAATCGCTCTATCGCATTGGCAAGTTCTAACAGTTTGGCGGCGATCACCGTGCGGGGGATGGGTTTTATTAAATCATCGTAATCTATTACCCCTTTTTGTGCGAGGCGGCTCAAAAAGGTATATATATCGCGGTGAAGGGGTTCGTAAACTATTTGAGAATGCAGTTGACTGCCTGTCCATACAACAATAAGCGCAATCCACCATAACCGGTTTTTCATAGAATGAGATCTTCCTTGTTATTTTGTGTTAGGTAATATTTTTGCGATCCTCTTAAAGTAACAAACCGTTTTTATGGGCTATTTACCCCGGCGCACCCGTTTCTCCCGGTTACGATTGGTTACGATGTTTTGCGCAACGCTAAAGCAAATGTTTCTGCTGCCTGCCGGCCTTTAAAAAAATGAAAGGCTAATATCCACGCTCTCCAAATTAAATACAGGGGGAAAAAAAACGAGAAATAAGCGCTGTGGTAATAATAGCGTTCCTCAATAACCTCTAACTTGTTTTTTTGAGCAAGCGATAAAAAATCTTTCGGGGTGCATTTATCATAAAAACTGGGAAATCCCTGGTCTCTTTGTGAGTTTGGGAAAATGCTATACAGTATCTTCTTTTTCATTCCCTGGGGTAAAAGCAAATTGATCCGGGCGTATAAAGCATTCCGGCTGGGAACAAATATCAAAGCGATTCCGCCAGGTTTTAAGATGCTGGCAATACTTGCGAACGCTTTTTCGGTATCCGGCACATGTTCCAGTACTGCCTGGCAAATCACTAAATCTGCCTCTCCCTTACCTTTAAAATCGGAAATGTCAGTGCATATTGTTTTATCGTATATTCCTTCCGGCGCCCGGTCTAACTCCTGCCGATCTATATCAACCCCGATGATGGTGGCGTTTAATTCTTTTTTCCGCTGCAACGCCAAATAGGGATTTTTCCCCCCGCCAACATCATAAATTATCAGTCCTTTCCCAAGATATTGGGGAACAAAAGATGCCAAAAAATCTTGATTGCCGTCAACCCGGTATTTGCGGGGAAGAATTTTATCAAAGCTCTTGCTCAACCATACCTGGGAATTAATAATCGCTCTCTTCATTCCGGATTCCTTCTTCTATCAATTAATCACTCTGTTTCAAACGACACGTGCGTGAGAGTTGGTAGCGATGTAATCATAAAAGCTTTCCACCCACAGGGCGAAAGCATAGAACGCCCAGATCTGAAACGTCCGGTCTTGCCCCCGGCAGTGAGCCTGGTACAATTCTTTGATGTATGATTGATTCACCAAATTCAAAGCGGCAAATTTTTCTGAAGAGAGATAGGAGTTCATTTTCCCCTGAAGCTCGCGTCTCAGGAAAACGCCGATGGGAATTTGAAACCCCATTTTTTGCTTTTTAAGGATTTCCGGGGGTAATTGGCGGGCAAACGCTTCTTTGAGAATATACTTTAGCTGCCCGTTATTCAGTTTATAGTGATCCGGGATGGAAAACGAATGCTCCACTAAACGATAGTCCAACAACGGGCATCGCGCCTCCAGGGAATTTTGCATGGTCGCGCGGTCCACTTTTGCGAGCATGCAACCTTCCAATCCCACCTTAATATCCGTATATAAGGCTTTCGAGAGGGGCGATTTTACCGGCACATCTTCATATCTTTCCTGCGCGAGCTGCCGGGCGTGAGTCCAGCAGTTATTCCCCGGCAACAATTGCAGGATTTCTTTTTCCGAATATCCTAACCGCTGCATGAAATGGTGCTGCTCGAACGCCGTAGCGCCGTCATTATTGACAATTTTCCGCGCCTTGTTCAACGCCGTCGCCAGGGAGGCCGGCGCCGGCAAACTATTCACCAGCGGTTTAATAACAGAGCGGCGCAACGGCGCGGGAATCTGCGAATACCGCTTCAAGTAATCGAAGATCAAATATCGCGCGTAGCCGGCGTAAAGTTCATCTCCGCCGTCCCCGGTTAAGACCACTTTAACATGCTGGCGGGCCAATTCAGCGACCACGTAGGTGGGCAACGCCGAGGAATCGGCAAACGGTTCATCGAAATTCGCGAGCACTTTATCCGCAATGGAGACGATGTACTCATTATCGACAAACCATTCGGTATGGTCGGTTCGAAAATGCCGGGCAATGATTTTCGCCCGGCCGGATTCATCGTATGTTTTAATGGTATTGCCGATGGTAAAGGTTTTGATCGGCTGGTCAGAGATCTGCGACATCACCGCGACAATAATACTGGAATCGATGCCGCCGCTTAAAAAGGCGCCTAAGGGGACATCGGCAATCATCCGCATTTCGACCGATTTGTGAACCAAATCGCGGATTTCCCGCATACAGGCGTCTTTATCCTCAATCAGCCTGGCGCTACCGGAGATTGCCGCCAGGTCCCAGTAACGCCGGATGGTCACCTCGCCGCGGGAATCAAGCCTGAGAAAGCACCCTGCTTCCAACTTATGAATCCCTTCGAAGATGGTCAGGGGCGCCGGAATAAACGTGAAGGCAAAGTACGCATCCACCGCGCTCCGGTTCAATGCTCTTCTCCGCGGGGAGACCGTTAAAATACCTTTCAATTCGGAGCTGAAAATGAAACGCTCCTCATCAAAACAGTAAAACAGCGGTTTCTTTCCTAACCGGTCGCGGGCAATAAAAAGTTCTTTTTTAAGCATATCATAGATAGCAAAAGCAAACATTCCGTTCAGGTCATCGAGACATTTTTCCCCTTTTTCTTCATAGAGGTGCACAATCACTTCGGTATCGGAATGGGTTTTAAGCACGTGGCCGGAGGCCAGCAGTTTCTGGCGCAGCTCGCGATAGTTATAAATTTCCCCGTTAAATACAATCACATACCTGCCGTCTTCGTTGAAGATCGGCTGCTGGCCGTCCTTCAGATCGATGATCGACAGGCGGCGCATTCCCAGCAGCACATTGCCGGATTGATAGACTCCTTCCTCGTCCGGCCCGCGATGATATATTTTCCGGTTCATCGCCCGGATCAAATCAATGGACAAGGGTTGGGTTGAAACAATGCCGTTTATACCACACATGCCTTGATTTACCCCTTCGCAAAATGGAGATATAATTTACGAACATCTTCCACCAACCGGTAAACGCTAAAATATTCTAATATTCGACGGCTGACCTCCGGGGAAACCCGGCCGCCACTTTCCCGCAGCCGGAGTATTGCCTCCACGAAGGATTCCGGAGAGCGGTCGTGAACCAGAAATTGAGGATCGTACATTTTGAAAATATCCGGCACGCCCCCCACCGCCGCCGCCGCCACCGGCGTCCCGGCCGCCAGCGCTTCGATGATGGCTACCGGCGTTCCTTCATTTTTGGAGGTCAGCAATAACAGATCGAAGTTCCGGTAAATTTCACAATTTAGTTCTAACCAGCCGGTAAAGGTAAAATGTTCGGCCATATTGCGCCGGTTAATTTCTTCGGCCAACTGTTTGCGCAGCTCTCCATCGCCAATAACCATAAAATGGAATTGGCCGCCCTGGCGGGCAACAAGCCGC
The DNA here is from genome assembly GCA_964522165.1 of uncultured Calditrichaceae bacterium. Taxonomy (GTDB): domain Bacteria; phylum Calditrichota; class Calditrichia; order RBG-13-44-9; family J075; genus JABWBP01. The sequence goes on along the minus strand of CAZFVV010000019.1, from coordinate 43,200 downwards.
TGAGCAATCTCAATAAAGAGCAGATGGTCCTTGATGGGCACGATTCGTCCCACAATTGCAATCAGAAACTTCTCCTGCGGAATTTGATACTGCTCCCGGACATTTGTCTGCGGCCGGGGATTCAAAAAAGCATTCCATTCGAATCCCAGGGGAATGAGTTTCACCTTATGCACCGGCGCCACCCGGTAAATGTTAACAATATCATTTTTCTGGCTCTCACTGATCACGATAATCGCGGTAGATATTTTTGCCAGTAATCGCTCCAGGAACACGAACAAGTTAGATTTAAGACGCCCGAAATATGAATCAAAAACGTGGCCGTGAAAGGTGTGAAAAATATACGGAACCCCGACCAAAAACGCCGCCGCCCGCCCGATGGCGCCCGCTTTGGCGGTATGGGTATGCACAACCGCGGGCTTTTCTTTCTTGATCAACCGGAATAATTTCCAGAAAGAGAGAATATCATCATAAAGATGGATTTCTCTCCCCATTTCCGAGATAATGACGCAATCCACCCCTTCTCTTTTTGCATCTTCCAACATGCTTTTTTCGTCGGGATTGCCGGCCCCGCCCACTAATTTAGTGGTAAACTGCTGATCATTGAGATGCCTGGATAGCAAAATGGTATGCAAAGAAGGGCCGCCGACGACAATGCGCGATTGGATCCGCAGAACTTTGATGGCTTTGTTACTGCGAGAGATGGGGGTCGATTTTTTCACCAGGCTCACCAGGATAACGCCGGATATGGATTTAGATTATGCTGAAATGGCTAAATGGCGCTTTGAATAGCCCCGCCCCGGCCTTCCGGGGCGGGGAAAAATGGAACAAACTTATCAAGTGAGGGCTTTAGCCCCTTCCCCCTTCGATGCCTAACCTCAGCCAGCATTTTTTTTCACTGACAGCAGTTTCTGATACAGTTCAAAGTATCCGTTTACCATTTTTGTAACCGTAAACGGCGCCAGGCCATCGACAGGTTCTTGTTGCGCCATCGCAACGATGGTTTGAGCGATTTTCTTCTCTTCCGCATCATAGAAGTTCATCGTGCGGCCATTGGGGTAAACCGCCAGGAGTTCCGGAAGAGAGTCAATGTGATTTGCCAAAATCGGAACGCCATGCGCCATTGCCTCTATCAGTGTTAATCCGAAACCCTCATAGCGTGAGGGCATTACGAACAGATCAAATGCGCTGATGCACTGCGCCGCGTCTTTTCGAAAACCCGGAAGCCGGACAACGATATTGTCCGGGCATTGCCGGCACAGCGATTCTAACCGGGAGCGTTCTTCGCCTTCACCTAAAATTACCACTCCCCACCTTTCCCCTTCCGGAATATATGCTTGCAGGGTTGGAAGTAATTTTATTAACCGGTCATATCCCTTCTGGGAGTGCAAACGTCCCACCGAGCCGATAATTTTGGGGCACTGTTCCAACTTCCATTGGGCTCGTAATTCCTCACGCGCTTTAGCCGTTAGCCCCGGAGGCGGCGGAATCCCATTATAGATTACCGGCATGGTATCTGCGGATACCCCAAGCTTCCGGGAATGAAAGTCGCGAACCGCGTATGAAACGGCCGTTTGAGAGTCGCATAAAGATAAAGTGAGGCGGTCTAAGCCAAATACCCAGAAACGGCCATTTCTCCGGTCGTTTGCATGAACGGTATTGACCAATTTGTAGTCCCTCCGGAAGGAAGCCAGCCGCGAGGCAAAGTTGGCATGGAACAGATGGGCGTGAACAATATCCGGCTTCAGATTTCTAATATGCCGCGCCAAACTGAACATTTTCCAGAGGCGCCATTTCGTAACCCCGATATCGAGAACGGGGATGCGGTATTTTCGCAGTTCATCGATAATATGTGATGTTTCCGGCAAAGGGGACAATGAGATAATTGTTATCTGATGGCCTTTTTCCAGCAGGCCGAGGGATAACTCCAGGACAATTCTCTCTGCGCCGGCGGGTCTTAGTTCGGTAATAATTTGTAGAATCTTCATGTTCAAATAATTCAAAGGGGTTCAGTTGGCAAATATAAAAACTACCTCTGCCAGAGAAATTGCCAAACATTGCCTCAACTGCGTTTTAATATTAATATGATCTCGAACATTCCTACGAAAAGGGAAAAAAGAACCAGTAAATAATAAGGCGTTAGAAGCGTAAAGTATTGAACAAAAAAGCTGAGAATCCCCATTATCAAAAAAATTGCTGCAAGATAAGTAACGATGGGATTTGAAGACCGGAAGCTTTTCAAATAAAAATAATACGATAACAGGCCCATAATAATGGTGGTAAGGATTGTGAACCAAAACCCTCCAATCATATAATATACGCCAAAGCTTGTGCCAACATTGGATTTGAAGCCTGGCGCTACAGAGAGAAAACCGGGACTCACAAGCTTAACCGCGCTCAGCCGTTCAGGATCGCCCATAATAACGTTGGTAAAATTAATGGGGACCACAAACAACGACCACCAGGGCTTGCTATGGGCGAAATCGATCCATTTGTCGAGCATAATAGGCCCGGAACATAAATAATTAATGAACCATCCCCATATTCGCTGCCACATTGCAGCACTTGTAAGTCCAAAATCGCTCCAGGCAGTATATAAGATCAGAAAATTCACCACGAAAATTAAAATGATAAACCCTGCAATGTAAAACAGTTTTCTAACTTGCAGTTTGACCGAAGAATTTAAATTTTTAATAAAGAATATCGTCAGAACCGTCCACACAATAGGATACTTTACCATCATAGCCGTAATGGCTATCCCCAGGATAAACATTGTAAGGTAGTCTAAATAAGTTTTTCTAAAATTCCACAAAGATAAAACATATAACACTAATACGATAGCTCCCATCTGGCCTAAATGCGCCGTCAAGCCAGAAACCATCTTATCTTCAAATTCTCCGGTGCTCACATATAGTAAGCCTTCTTTCCGAAGAATTGAAAATACTTTATAAGTAACCGCCAGGATGACAATCCATGAAAGGGAAAGAAGAAAATATCTGAATTCTCTATATCTGCTAAAAATCGCTGCGAAATCGGTTTTCTTCAGGGGAATGCCATAGCTTTGATACATCATCATCCCAATTAGCCAAATGAGAGAAAGATTCAGCAAAATAAAGAAATTTACCCGGGCAGTTACCGGCAGGAAATCTAACTGTACCGCAAACAGGTTAACCAATACACTAATTATCGCATACGGCCAGGCTGTAACCATAAAAGGGGTAAACAGATTTTTTGAGTATTTTTTTTCAACCGCTGTCAGCCCCAGCACTGAAAAGAATAATACCCAACTGGAAAGCAGGTCCGTCATAATGAAACTTCGCGAAGTATGGTTTCCAGGTTTTTTTTGCTCAGGTCGCTAAAAACGCGGGTATAATGGCGTACATAGCGAACAAACCTGAGCGCATCTCTTAAACGCACTTTGTATTTTATAGCCAGCCAGAAGAACGTATAAACCAACAAACCGTATCGCCAGAGCAGCCACACCGGGTAAGGATAATAATCCTTCATATCCACCACTCGCGAAAAGATATAGATCAGCTTTTTGGGCAGATCTTTTTTCTGGTACATCGCATCGGCAGCCACGCTCACTTTATGATATACCTTGCTATTAAGAACACAGGTTACCGGGATATTGTTTTGAAGCAAGCGCCGGCAAAACTCAAAATCCTCCTCTCCAAAGAAAAATTTTTCGGAAAGCACCCCGACTCTATCAAAAGTGGATTTTGGAACCATCAATGCACAACCGGTCACAAAGGTGATGCGGCGTTCCTCTTCACCTGGCAGGGTGGTAAAGTAGCTGCTCGACGCCCAGGGACTTAGCCGGCCCCCCACATTGTGTATTTCCCCGGGGTTCGAATAATAGTAGATCGCGGAGGTTACTGCGCCGAATTCCGGATGCTGGTCCAGGTAGCTAACCAGTTCCGGGACGGCGTGAGGCTCGATGACCGTATCGTTATTCAATAAAAAAAGATAACGGCTCTGGAACAGAATATCGGCAATCTGAAAAGCTAAATTATTACCTGCCGCAAAACCCATGTTTTCATGGTTGTGAACTAAAATCATCGATCTTTCAGGCAATTTTTCGGGCAAATCATTTTGAATGGCCCGGTTCAGCGCCGCCTGCCCGTTCAGTCGCAGTTCAAACAGGGGAAGCGGCTTTGCAAGGAGGGGAAGAACCAGTTCCGGGAATGCGGTTTGGATGGCTTCGTGGTTTCCTTGAAGCGCCCATTGCTTAATGTTCTCTTTGGAGCCGTCCGTAGAAGCATTATCAACGAGTAAAATATGATAATTCTCATAATCGCTCTTCAGCACGCTCTCCAGGCACTCAATGGTATCCCGCCAGCCGTTCCAGTTCAGAATAATGATGCTGACATGAGGTTGACTACTGGCCATCCACCGGCCTCCACAAGCTTTGCCTTCGAGCAATAAAAATGCTCAGAAGGATTAACAAAAATAATTCTGCAAAAATGAAAGAAACGGCCGCGCCAATTTCCAGGAAAAAATAACTCAGCATACTGCACAGTATAATATTGAGCACTCCCGTAACCATTACCCGCCGGGAAAATTCTTTTTCAAAATCGAAGTTGGTCATAAAAATAATCCCCAGCACGTAATTTAGCACTCCTAAGGATATGACAAAAGCGGCGATCTGCAAAACCCGCACGGAAGGTAGAAATTTATCTCCCAGGGCCAGCAGCGTCAGCGGTTTGGCAAAAACAATAATAGATATTGCCAAAATCGCTGTCCCGCCGCCTAACCATTTTATCAAAAAAAAGATCGATTTCAAACTGTACCTTGCCGACAACTTTTTTTTGCGGGAAATGAAGGGATAAAACGCCTGGATAACCGGGTTGAATATCGACTGTAATACAATCACGATTTTTTCCCCCGCGCTGTAAAAACCCACCGCCTCTTTGGAGGCAAACAAGCCCAACAGAAACACGTTGGAGCGGCGGTACAAATTGATCGCAAAGGTAGAGATGAAGATCGACCAGCCTTTTTTCAGGCAATCGAAAATTTCGCGCCGGGAAGGCCTTTCCCATTTGATCTTGAACTTTCTGAAAATAACCGCCGCGCTCACCACCCCTCCCACAACCATAAAACCTCCATAAAACAAAGGCACCAGGTAAAAATCCTCCTCCCGGTGAAGGAAAAGAAAAACCCCCGCGGTATAGCCTAACTTTGTGATCAAATTCGGATAGTTCAAATAGTGCATCTCTTCCATTCCTAAGTAAAACCAGTAGGAGAGCAAAACGTTAGCAGGAACCATGCTGAAATAGAGCAGGTAAATAAGCCAGTCCCGGCGCAGGCTCTCGACAAAAATGAGCAGGATAATGAGAACCAGGGCGCATAGAACCATCAAGAGCAGTTTAACCGCAGTGATCGACGAAAAAATCGCATTCCTGCTGGCCGCCCGGTCTCTTTCCAGGGAGATTTGCTGGGTTCCGGTAATATTGAATCCATACTCGGTAATCATGACGAAATATTGGTTCAGCGCCTCCGCAAAACTCAATATCCCAAATTTTTCCGGCCCGATGACTCTTACAATGTAGGGAATGGTGATGAGTGGCAGAATATAGTTGGTGGCTTGAAAAAAGAACAAGTTTTGAACATTGTAAAAAAGCCGCTTGTTTTCATGTGATCGGAATAAGGCTCTAATTCTCAACACGTTCCCTATCCAAATCTTCGGCCGGGATTCCCGTAAATCCGCGCCGGTAGAGATACATCGCCCAGTTGGCGCCGATCTGCATCAGCCCGCCTAAGGCCAGGAAGGTGATCAGAACGAACAGCCGCTTGGGCCGGCTCTTGCGGTAGGGCGGGTAAGCTGGGTCTAATACTTTAATGGGGCTTAAATTGACAAAATTTTGCAGGTAGAGCAACTCCATCTGCTTGCGCATTTCCACGTAAATGGCAGTTTGAATCTCCACTTTCCGGCGGGCGCGCAACTGCGCCACCTGAAATTCCGGCCGGGTGGGATCGCTGGTGGATTCTAATAGTTTCTGCAACTCTTTCTCGGCAATGGCCAGGCTGTCGCTGGTTTCCCGGATTCGCCGGTTCAAATAGCTGTATTGCTCCGTAATCTCCTTTTGAACCTCGCTCAACACCAATTCGTCCAGAACTTCGACCATATAATTGGCCACCTGCGCGGCCACCGCGGGGTCCTTTAAGGTGACCAGGAGATAGAGGATTTGATTGTCGCGGTCGATATTCACCACAATGGCGTCTTCGCGCAAAATTTTGAGCGCTTTTTGGATTTTTACCTCTGCGGAATCGCCTTCGATTTCAAAAAACTCGATCAGGCTGGCCTCTTTCGGCGCTCCATCTTCCGTAAAGGTGTATTTATGAAAAATGGTCTTTTCCAGGAGATCCCGGGAGAAGAGCAGGCCGGAATACATCTCCTGGCTGCGGGCGGAAAAGCTGCCTAAGTTTACCCCGGCAAGGCTGGCCAGGCTGCCCAATTTGCCGCTCAATCCCTGGGCGGCATTGGCTGCGGAAGGCAGAATGGATACTTCGGCAGTGTACTGCTTGGCCATTACAAAGAATACCATGACCGTAGAAAGCACAAAGATGATTCCGAAGATGAGCGAATTTATCTTTCTATGCTTGAGAATGAACAGCAATAACCGAAAAGTTTCCGAACTATTATTCGAATTCATCAATTGCCCCGGGTAAAAGAGATCGTTGCGGTTTTGATGGCTTTCTAGTTACCAACGTTAGCGATAATGAATAGAATCGCTGCTATCTGCGACGTTACGGTTAAAAATTCTTTGAAAATCTCCCACCAGTCTCTTTCTTCTTTTTCCGGCACAAAGACGATGTCCCCTTCTTCCAGCTTCATATTTTCCGTGGCATCCAGCCATACCCCGGTTTTGCTTCTAATGATCTTGACGTTCCCGCGCTTGGCCCGCTTATTAAAATCTCCGGCGGTTGCGATATATTGTTTATAAGTCCAGTTCTCATCGTAAACGATATTGCCCGGCGATATGACCCCCCCGGAAACAAATACAACTTTATTTTTTTGCGGAATGACGATCAAATCATCATCCCGTAAAAGCACGTCCTGGGATGAATCGCTGGCAATCACCAGTTTTTCTAAGTCGCATGCCACCAGGCGAATGTCTTCCCGGTTTCGCAAGCGGAAGTAGCTCTTCTCCAGGTTGGTCATTTCCTCAACCGTCATTCTCCCTAAGCGTTCCAACTCTTTGTCCTCTAATAGAATCTTTTGCCGAATGATTTTTGCATTCTCCAGCGAGGCTTTATCAGTGAACCCCCCGGCTATCTGGATGATCTCCGACAACTTCGTTTTGCCTTCTTCAATGGCATAAAAACCGGGGTACTTTATTTCACCCTGAACCTCTACCCGGTGCTTTTCGTGATACTCCGGCTTGTATCTTACATAGATACGATCATCCGGGTTTAGCGCCATATCCTGGTCAGCGGGGACGCTCACGATAAACTTTTTGAGAGATTTCCGGTCTTCCGCAAAACGATACAATTCGATTTTCGAGGAATCCGCCACCGGCAGCAATCCCCCTGCAAAATAGAGCGCATCGCTTAACTTATCCGAAGACAGGTACTCGAATTCGATCTCCTGGCCGACCGCGCCATCTATCAAGATGGAATGGGAGTTTTCTCCTTTGAAGGGGACGCTGACAATGTCATTGTCTAACAGGTAAGGATTCTGCTTTAAATCGCCTAAAAGCTTAAACCGCAGCAGATCATATTCATATCTCTTCCCCTCTCTCAGGATTTCGACCCGCCTCAATGAATAATTTTCTTCTTCCCTGAGCCTGTACTCATCTTCAACGGTTCGCGATTCCTTTAAAGTTGCCTGATCGAATTCATCCGATTGCAACGCGTGTTGAACCGCGTCAAACACCCGGGAGGTCGAGAGCAATTGCTGTTTTGAGCTATTTTGCACTGCGCCGATAACCGTGACATTAATCGGATGAACCTGGTATAAAAACACTTCGATTTCCGCGTCGGGATGTTTTGGTTTTAGCCGGGCTAAAATTTTTTCCTTCACCTCGGCTAAGAGCGTTCCCCTTACTTTTAGCGAAGGCGCGTCATGCAGCATCAAAAATCCATCCGAAGTGACGGTAGTGGGAAGAACTCTGACCGCCGGCCCCGGAACGTCTATCTTAATCAAAAAGACGTCGCCGGCATCTACAATATATTCTTCTTCATTCACTGAAACCGTCAAATTGGCGGCGCTGAGTGACGGCAGGCCTCCCAAAGAGGGCATGGACATGCCGGTGGAAGAGGGTAAACTAGTACCTCTTTCCTCCCTGTCCGGCGTTTGCGGGTAAAAAGAACTGCAAAAAAAACTTAACAACAGAATAAGATTGGCTGTTATTCTCATCCGACTATCCAATACCATTTATAAACCAATAATAATACGCTCCTCAATTTGCTTCACAACGATTATTGGGGAGCTTGATCGATTTGCACTCAATTCTTCTCCTCCAGATCCAACCGCTTCACCGCCTGCTTGGCCGCTTCCTGCTCCGCGACCTTTTTGCTCTTTCCTTTTCCTTCCCCCAATTTTTCTTTGCCGATCCAGGCTTCTACTAAAAATTCCTTGGCGTGGTCCGGCCCTAATTCCTTCACCACCCGGTATTCCGGCGCTCCTCCCCCGATGCTCTGCCCATATTCTAACAAAATGCTCTTGTAATTCTTATAAAGCCCCTTACGCAGAATCTTCTTATAGTCCGCCAGCAAATATTTGTGAATGAATCTGTCCGCCTCTTCCAACCCCAGGTCCAGGTAAATCGCCCCGATGATGGCCTCGAACGCATCCGCCAGGATGGATTTGCGCTGCCGCCCCCCGGTCTTTTCCTCCCCGCGGTTCATCAACACCTTGTCGCCCAACGACATATTGGCGGCGACGTCTCCCAAAACCGGCTTGCTCACTAGGATGGATTTTACCTTGGAGAGCTGCCCCTCGGTTTTATTGGGAAATTTCCGGTACAGAAAATCGGTGACCACCAGGTCCAAAACCGCGTCTCCTAAGAATTCCAGGCGTTCGTTGGAGAGGATGCGCGCTTCGTTGGAAATGTTTAGAAAGGAGCGGTGTTTTAAAGCAGTGGCAATGAGGGAGCGGTTGGCGAAACGAAGTTTGTACTGATTCTGAAAATCATCCACTGCCCGGGATTCGCCCGGTGGCATTTCCCCGGCAAGAACCGCCGGTGGGCTGCTCGTGTCCGAACGCCTGAAAGAAAAAATCTTTCGGAGATATTTCTTGAGCGGATTCAACTCACCCCTGAATCATTCAAATTTGCTGACTAAAATACACGCGTTATGCCCACCAAACCCGAAGGTGTTGGAAATCGCGTTTCTTACCCCCCGCTCCTGGGGGACGTTCGGGGTATAATTCAAATCGCATTCCGGGTCGGGAAATTCATAGTTGATCGTCGGGGGAATGATATTGTGCTTTATCGCCAGCACCGAAACGATCAACTCCACCGCCCCGGCGGCCCCTAACAAGTGCCCGATCATGGATTTGGTAGAGCTGATATTCATTTTATAGGCGTGATCTCCGAAGAGCGCCTTGATGGCCGCGGTTTCATTTTTATCGTTATAAGGCGTGGAAGTGCCGTGCGCGTTGATATAATCCACTTCATCCAGGTTCAACTTGCCGTCTTCCACGCTGCGGCGCATGGCGCGCACCGCCCCTTCCCCGCCGGGCGCGGGAGCGGTCACGTGGTGGGCGTCCGCGGTAAATCCCACCCCGCGAATCTCGGCATAGATGTTTGCCCCTCTTTTGCGGGCGTGCTCTAACTCTTCCAACACTAAAATGCCCGCGCCTTCTCCCATCACAAACCCGTCGCGCTCCCGGTCAAAAGGGCGGCTGGCTTTCCCGGGATCTTCGTTGCGGCTGGAAAGGGCTTTCATGGAGCAGAAACCGGCCAGCCCCATCGGGGTGATGGGCGCTTCCGAGCCGCCGGTGACCATGATATCCGCGTCCCCGTACTTGATCAACCGCATCGCGTCGCCGATGGCGTGGGAGGCGGTTGCGCAGGCGGAAACCGTGGCGTAATTGGGCCCTTTGAGGCCGTAGCGGATGGAAATCTGCCCCGCCGCGATATCCGAAATCATCTGCGGAACAAAATAAGGGCTGACCCGCCGGGGGCCCTTTTCGATATATTTACTGTGTTCGGTTTCGAACGATTGGATCCCCCCGATGCCGGAGCCGACCACCACCCCGGCCATATCATGATCGATCTTTTCCAAATCCAGCCCGGAATCCCGGAGCGCTTCGTGGGCGGCGACCATGGCCATCTGGGTATAACGGTCCATCCGGTTCGACTCCCGAACGTCTAAAATTCCATCGAAGGAAAAATTCTTCACCTCCGCTGCAAAACGGGTGCTGAACTGGGAGGCATCGAAATGGGTGATCGTTCCTACCCCGTTCTTCCCTTGCAGCAATCCCTCCCAAAACGCTTTCACGGAGTTGCCGATAGCGGTCATCGCCCCCATACCGGTAACCACAACACGTCTATGCATACAAGTATTCCTTACTTTTTATTCAAAGGGAAAATCACCCCAAAAGCCTCCGTAAAACGCCATCTCCCGGCCAAATTCCTTCACCTGGCCGAGAGGGGTAAACGGCGCGCTCCGCCGCAGCTTGTCCCGGGTCGATAGCCCCTTAGAGGCTGTTTTAAAAGTTGCCACTATGCCCCAAAGACGCGAAGGAATCACAAAGAAACAATAAATTCCTGTTACTATTCAGCCACGAATTTCCACGAATGCTCACGAAAGGCTTTCCATCATGTGGCATTGGGAATTCATCTTTCCCCGGAAAAGATGATTTACTCCGATTGGTGGCTGAATAGTTACAAATTCCTTAGTGAAACTTGGCGTTTTGGTGGCTTCCCCCGTAAGGAGCCGCTTACGGGGGTGGCATAAATTCAAATTTTTAAAACGGCTTCTTAGCAGGCCCGCCGTCGGGTAATTTTGCCGCCCTGCGCCAGCGCCCTGCCATTGCCTGTACCAGTTCCACCAACCCGGGAAAACGACAACCGCCTGGGCAGCATTAGCTTGGGGATGATCTCGTTGCTTAGGATCAGTTAATGAATAATTTGTTAAAATACTATTGTTCAGATGTCATTCCGGTTTTTCTCCCCGATATACCGGGAGAAAATACCGGAATCTTCCGTGGAGTTTTCGGCATTCCGTTTCACGACAGCCGGAATGACAGTTCTGGCCCGATTTAACAAATTTTTTTTATCGCTCCTTAGTCCGCTTGATCCATTTTTTTGCGAAGATAATTGATCGCCGCCTTCACGGTGGTGATTTCCTGCGCGTCTTCGTCGGGAATTTCCACTCCGAATTCTTCTTCGAACGCCATCACCAGTTCCACGGTGTCCAGGGAATCTGCGCCTAAGTCTTCGATAAAATGAGCATCTTCTTTCACCTTATCCGCGGCAACGCCTAATTTCTCTACGATAATTTCCTTTACTTTTTCTTCTAAAGCCATAGCTGCTCCTCATCAGTTTAGTTTACTTACATCATCTATCATCTTGCACAAGAACGCGCCTAAATTAAATAGCAAAAAATTTAATTGTCAATTGCCAATTGAGAATTGTCAGTTAGCAATTAGCAATTGGCAATTACTTAGCCCATCACCATCCCGCCGTCCACGTTGATCACCTGCCCGGTGATGTAAGCCGCCTCGTCGCCGGCCAAGAAGGCCGCCGCCCGGGCCACGTCCGAGACGCTTCCCAGGCGACCGAGGGGAATTTGCGCTTGCAAACTCTCCCGCACCTTTTCATCCAGCACCCCGGTCATGTCGGTTTCGATGAATCCCGGGGCCACCGCGTTGCAGGTAATATTGCGGGAGGCCAGCTCCCGGGCCACGGATTTGGTCAGCCCGATGATCCCCGCTTTGGAAGCCGCGTAATTGGCCTGCCCGGCGTTGCCCATCTGCCCTACTACCGAGGTAATATTGATGATCCGCCCGCTGCGCTGTTTCATCATCCGCCGGGTAACGCTTTTGATGCAATTGAACGCCCCCTTCAGGTTGACGGACAGCACTTCATCCCACTCTTCTTCCTTCATGCGCATCAGCAGGTTATCGCGGGTGATGCCGGCGTTGTTCACCAGCACGTCGATCTGCCCGAACTGCGCGATGGCGCGTTCGATCAGTTGCTGCGCGTCGGCCATGCGCGAAACGTCGCCCACCACCGCAATGGCGCTTCCCCCCGCGCTGTTGATTTCCGCGCAGACCGCTTCCGCGCGCTCCGCGTTGCGCCCGGAAACCACCACCTTAGCACCGCGCCGGGCAAATTCCAGGGCAATTTCCTTTCCGATTCCTTTGGTAGAACCGGTAACAATGGCGGCTTTGTCTTTCAGTTGCATCGTTTTTCTTGCTCCGTTATGGCGTTTTTGTCAGTAAACAGTGGTCAATTGGCAATTGGCAATTAAAAAACCATCATTCCCTCATTCCCACTCTGTACTCTACTCACCGCCTACTTGCCTACTGTTTCCAGCTCCTCCGCCGTCCCCACCGCCTGGCAGGGATAATTCGCGTCGGTACGTTTCAGGAGCCCTTGCAGAACCTTGCCGGGGCCAACTTCATAGTATTGATCGTACCCCTCCGCGATCATATTGCGCAGAATATTTTCCCACAATACCGGGGAGAGCAATTGCTGCTGCAGCAGCCGGCGGATATCCGCCGGATCGCTGGCCGGCTGCGCCTCCACGTTGCTGAAAACCGGTATGGCCGCGGGTTTAATGGAGACCTCCTTCAACGCACCCACCAGCCCGGCCAGCGCCTCGCCCATCAAAGGAGAGTGAAACGCGCCGCTGACCACCAGCTCCTTTACCAGGCGGGCGCCCTTTTGTTTGGCGATTTCCATGGCCCGGCGCACCGCCGGCACGCTGCCGGAAATGACGATCTGCCCCGGGGAATTGAAATTGGCCGGCTGCACCACCCCCGCTTCCGCGGCCTCCCGGCATACCGCTTCGATCTGTTCCGCGGCCATTCCCACAATCGCGGCCATGGTGCCGGGGTTATTCTCCCCGGAGCGCTGCATCAGCTCCCCGCGGATTTTCACCAGCCGCAGGCCGTCCTCGAAGCTCAACGCCCCGGCGCTTACCAGCGCGGAATATTCCCCTAAGCTGTGCCCGGCCGCCGCCCGCGGTTCAATCCCCTTCTTTTTCAGCAATACATCCACCGCCATGCTGTGAACGAAAATCGCCGGCTGGGTGTAGCGGGTTTGCCGCAGTTCCTCTTCCGGCCCCTCGAAGCAGAATTTTTTCAGGGGAAATCCTAAGATCTCCTCCGCCCGCTCGAAAACCGCTTTCGCCTCCGGATGGGTTTCATATAAATCCTTCCCCATCCCTACCATTTGCGATCCCTGGCCGGGAAACAGAAAGGCGATTTTTCCCATTACAACTCCTCTTCTGCGGGCTGCTGCTCCGCCTGGTTTTGCTTTTGGAGCTGTTCTTTCAGCCGGCGCTCATCTTCCAGCCGCTCGCGGATGCGTTTCAGCCCTTTGATATAAAGTTTTTTGGAGTTGAGGGATACTGCCCGGTCGTAAGCCTCTTGCGCTTCCAGGTAGGCTCCCTGCGCCTCCAACGCCAGCCCCAGGTTGTACCAGGCCGCGTGATTGCCGGGGTCTTTCTCCACCACCTGCTGCCAGACTTGCTGCGCTTTATCCCACAACCCGTTTTTGGCAAACAGGGTTCCTTTATCCACTTCCCCCCCGCCTCCGGCAAATTCGGCGTAGGCGGTTTCCTGGTGGGGCGCGAGGGCGCGTACAAAATCATTAATGCAGCGCAGTCCCAGGTCGATTAAAATTTCATCTTTCGGGGGAAGTTTATCCCCGCCCTCCTTCTTGAAAAGGTTAGAAAGAATCTGCCCCACCACTTCATCCGACAGCGGGGAGCTTTCCCCGCCTTTGAGCTTTTTTTGGTAAGAATGGGATGCCTCCCGGCTGGCAATCACCTGCCCGGTTTCCACTTCGATCAACCGGAAACCCAGGCTCACATTCGCCTCCCGGGTAAGGACTTCTACATTCACAATCTCGTCTTTGTATTTTTTCTTTTTGACTTTTTTGCCGAAGAGGTTTTTTTCATAGACGTCGTTTCCGTTCCGGTCTTTTTCGTACTCGCCGGTCCACACCTGGCGGGTCTCCTGTTCCCTTCCCCGGCGATCCTCGCAGCGATAGCTGATCACATCGCCCACGATCACCCCCTGAACGCCCAACACGTTTCCGGCCTGCACCGCGGTCTCCGGGTCCACCACCCCGGAAAGGCTGAGGGCGTGTTCTTCCAGGATTTTTTGCAATTCCGAGCGTTCCACGATGGTATAAAAACCGGTCTCGAACAGCTTGCTGGCAAATACCGCCGCGGCGTTAGAGCCGCTGTTTTCCGGCCCCCGGAAATCCATGATGGCAATGCGCTTGATGCCGCCGACGTCGATTTCCGCCGGTTTGGTGAATTGGATGGCGGTTTTTTGAGAGCAGCCGGCCAGCAGAAAAAAGAACGCGGCGGCACCCACTCGCTTTAGAGAATTGCGATTCATCACCATACCCCCGGTTTTCTGGTGTTCGGGTGTTCAAGTGTTCATGTGTTTTAGTGTTTTGGTGTTTTATTGCGAGTTAAGAGTTGGAGCCATAGTATTGAATTCGGAAAGAACTCCGGGTTTAACATCCCCCGTTCGGCTGAGCTTACGACGAACGGGGAATGTCATAGCCGATATTAAGCTAAATCCGATATTGTGCTTCCAACCCCTAATTCGCATTATAACACCTGCACACTATAACACCAAAACACTTGAACACCCGAACACTATAACACTAAAACACTCCTCAAATCGCCCAGCGCAGCAGCGCGCTGCCCCAGGTAAACCCGGCCCCGAATGCCGCGATCACCACGTAGTCCCCTTTTTTCAGCTTGTTCTGGTGATAAATTTCCGACAACGCCAGCGGAATCGTGGCCGCGGTGGTGTTTCCGTAATTTTGAATATTCACCACTACTTGCGAATCTTCCAGTCCCATCCGTTTGGCGGCGGCGTCGATAATCCGCAAGTTGGCCTGGTGAGGAATGAAATATTTGATCTCTTTGCCGCTCAAGTGATGTTTTTGCAGGATTTCCGCGGAAATATCGGCCATTTTGGTCACCGCAAATTTGAATACCGTGGGCCCGTCCTGAAAAATATAGTGCATCTTTTTGTCCAGCGTCTCATAGGTGGCCGGGTGCAGGCTCCCGCCGCCCATCATGTGAAGGTGCTCCCCGCCGGAGCCGTCGCTTCGCAGGATGGCGTCAACAACCCCGATTTGTTCATCGGTCTCGACGGCCTCCAGGAGCACCGCCCCGGCGGCGTCGCCGAACAGCACGCAGGTGGTGCGGTCGGTATAATCCACAATCGCGCTCATTTTATCCGCCCCGATGACCAGCACCTTGTGATGGGCGCCGGAGCGGATAAACTGCGCTCCCGTGGCCAGGGCATATACAAAACCGGTGCAGGCGCCGTTCAAATCGAATCCCCAGGCGTTCCAGGCTTCGATGCCTTCCTGAATCCGGCAGGCGGTGCTGGGGAAAAAGGTATCCGGCGTGACTGTCGCAGTGATGATTAAGTCTATTTCTTCCGGATGGATATTGCGCTCTTTCAAAATCATTTTAGCGGCCTGAATCCCCATAAAGGAGGTGCCCTTTTTCCCTTCTAAGATGTGGCGCTCGCGAATGCCGGTGCGGCTGACGATCCATTCGTCGCTGGTATCCACCATTTTAGCCAGATCCTGGTTGGTCAGAATTTTGGGGGGAACATAGTGCCCTATGCCTGTAATAACTGCTTTTCGCTCCATGTCAATCCTCGCGAAGTAAGTTCTTCCTGAATGCGTTTATTCACTTGCTTATCCCACATCACCCGGGCGACGTACATGGCATTTTTCAAGGCTTTGGAAGAGGAGCTGCCGTGGCAGATGATGGAAATTCCATCGATTCCTAACAACGGCACCCCGCCGTATTCCTCGTAGTCGAAGCGGCGCTTCATAGCCCGGAAAGCCGGCCGCACTAAAATCCCCCCGGCCATGGAGAGCAGATTCTTTTTGATCATGCGCTTGAGGTTGCGCCCGAACACCCCCACCAGGCTCTCGGCAAATTTCAAGATCACGTTGCCGGTGAATCCGTCGGTGACCACCACCTCCGCCTTCCCGTTCAGGATGTCCCGTCCTTCCACGTTTCCCACGAAATTGGGCAGGTGTTTGGCCATCAGCTCGTAAGAAGCCAGGGCCAGTTCGTTGCCCTTGGTTTTTTCTTCCCCGATGTTGAGCAAACCGATTCGCGCGGCGGGGAGGTCGCAGGTAAATTCCATGAAAATTCCCCCCATCAACCCGAATTGCAGGAGGTTGATGGGCTTGCAATCCGCATTGGCGCCCACGTCGATGAGCAGGATGACCCCTCCTTCCCAGGGCAAAAATGCTCCTAACGCCGGCCGCTGCACCCCCTTCACCCGCCCCAAGATCAACAAACTGGCGGCCATTTGCGCGCCGGTGCTTCCCGCGCTTACAAAGGCCTCGGCCTCGCCCTCGCGAACCAGGCGAAGGCCCTTGACCATGGAAGAGTCCTTTTTCTGGCGCACTGCCGTCGCGGGCTGTTCATGCATGCCGATCACTTCCGAGGCATGAACCACCTTGACATTTTTAGGGGCGATGATGTGGCTTTCCAGCTCTTTCTCGATGATCGCTTGATCGCCGATCAAAATAACCTGGTCCCGACCATGCGTCTCACGGTCGTATAATATGGCCCCGTGCACCGGGGCTTTGGGGGCAAAATCCCCGCCCATCGCATCGACGACTATGCGCACGAACTACGCTCCTAAGTGGATGAAAGGGCAGATTGTTGTTTGTAAAACCTTAACAGGCCCTGGGATCTATAGCGGCTGAACCATCCTTCAGGGCGAACCCGAAAAAGCAACCGCCTTATTCTTCCGCTTCGAATATTTTTTGCCCTTTGTAGTAGCCGCATTTGGGGCAGGCGTGGTGGGGTAATTTCACTTCTCCGCAGTTGGGACATTCAGTGAAACTGGGAGCGGTCAGGCGGCGCATCCATGGCGCCCGCCGTTTGTCCCGTTTGGATTTGGATATTTTCCGTTTGGGATTTGCCATGATCAGGTTTCTCCTTTTCTAAAAATACTCGTTTTGTTCAATTGGATCTAGGTTTTGAGTTTCGAGTTTTGAGTTTTGAGTTTTGAGTTTTGAATCTCGAGAACACTATAACACCAAAACACCTTCGCACTTTTCTTTATTTCAATAATTCCCGCAATTTTTCCCAGCGCGGATCGCCCGGTTTTTCGGCGCAGCGGCAGGCCTCCTGGTTCAGGTTCGCGCCGCAGCCGGGGCAAATGCCCTTGCAATCTTCCCGGCAGAGCAATTTCATGGGAATGCTCAAAATCAACTGCTCCACAATCCATTCCGAAAGATCTGCTTCCACCGTTTCCGGCGCTAACAGCACCACGTCTTCCTCTTCGGTTTGCAAATCCTCTTTCCCGATGTGGAAGAGCAGCTCGAAGGCGCACTCGCAAGGGATCGTAAACGCTTCCAGGCAGCGGTCGCAGGCGTGATGCGCGGTGGTGCGCAGGGAAACCCGGCAGCGTATGTTCTTTTGAAACTTGTTGACTTCCGCTGCTGCCTGGATCGCCGCGGGATACACCTCCTGGCGATAAAAATGAAGGGCGCCCGGCTTGATGACCTCCTCGAAGCGGTGCAGCCCTTCCGGCAAATGTAATATCGGAATCTTCATAACCAAAATTTGAATTTAAATGGATGAAGCAAATTTGTCAAGGTCTTTTCTTTGCCCGGGGCCGGCGGGGCGATTTTTTACAGGCGGCGGAAAATTGGAAGGAAGGGGGTATTATTCAGCGGTCAGCAAAAAACGTACTCAGAAATACTCGCTGTAATGGTCTTCACGGTTGGGTTTACGATTGGGGGTTGTGTACAACATCTTTTAAGCTGAAAGCTGACAACTGATAGCTGACCGCTGATAGTTGACCGCTGCTGTCAGTATCCATTAGAATAAAACACGAAACCTTTCCGACAAAAGCCCCTGGGGTTTATGGCAAAAGCCTATGGGCTTGTATGGCGATCCACGTCTCATCCGGCAAATTTTCCCGCAGAAAAATCCCCCCGCTGTCGCAGGGTTTTTCTGATCACGGCTTACCCGATTACCGGGCTTTGGCCCAATGCCACTAACTTTTTAGTCCCGGCAGGGACGAATGATAATAGCCCGCCAATTCATTGGCGGGACGGAAAATTCCTGATTTTCTGTGAGTCCCTCCAGGGACGATTGAGAGATATGCTGTTCTCAAACGTCCCTGACGGGACTATTTTTATCTGGGTGTGTCCCTTTTTTCCACCAGTAAACTGGTGGGCTATATTCGATCGTCTCTGACGGGACTTAGAATCACGAAAAGTTAGTGAACTTGGGCTTCAGCCCGGAAAACCCCCTCTCAACCCTCTCCTTATCGCAAGGCTCTTCCGATCGGAACATAAGACCTCAAAGGTTTTGAAAACCTTTGAGGTCTTAATCCCCTCTTAATTGCATGGCTCTTCTGATGCGTGTAGAGACGTTGCATTGCAACGTCTCTACCAACGTCTCAATCCTCTCTTAATCGCGAGGCTCTTCTGATCTACCGGCAAGAACTCGCCACGCTGGAATACAGTTTCCAGGTTTCAATCCTTGTTTTGCTGGAAGACCCTCGCCAACCTGTAAGCCGCCCCCGAGCGGCAACGGGTACAGCCCGGGGTTTCAATCCTTGTTTTGCTGGAAGACCCTCGCCAACGTTGATTAAAGTGTTAGATTTTGGAGCGACATTAACACAGTTTCAATCCTTGTTTTGCTGGAAGACCCTCGCCAACTCAATGAACTATACCCGGAATATTTATCCCTAACGTTTCAATCCTTGTTTTGCTGGAAGACCCTCGCCAACTGTTATGGAAGTAGTCAATTCCGTAACCCCATATTTAGCGTTTCAATCCTTGTTTTGCTGGAAGACCCTCGCCAACCTGGTTTTTGAATTGGATCGCCTCCCTGAAACCATATTTCAATCCTTGTTTTGCTGGAAGACCCTCGCCAACTTGCCCACCCCTCCGTATCCGTGCACATCGGCGGAATTTCAATCCTTGTTTTGCTGGAAGACCCTCGCCAACCCTGGCGCACCTCGAACACATGTTGGTTGACGAGGGCATATTTCAATCCTTGTTTTGCTGGAAGACCCTCGCCAACACCGATATTGCCATGCACCGATGGGCAATATCGTTAAATTTCAATCCTTGTTTTGCTGGAAGACCCTCGCCAACATCTCAAGGCTAGAATCACTGTGAGCCCGCGGGCAAGATTTCAATCCTTGTTTTGCTGGAAGACCCTCGCCAACTGAAGGCTTCCAAACTGGTCACGCTGGGGGTTAGCGGATTTCAATCCTTGTTTTGCTGGAAGACCCTCGCCAACAGACTTCCCGGTATATTCCGCCTTGTCACCTTTCCAAATTTCAATCCTTGTTTTGCTGGAAGACCCTCGCCAACGGCTCCGCTTTTGTTAGCCTTTGTTTTATCGCAATTAACGCTCCTTTGTTGAGAAAGTAATTTTGTGAGAACAGGGTATTATTCCCTTTCATTTTTACTCCTTTTTGAGGATGTTTGCAGCAAAACCGACGCGTTCATCTTCCCAGGAAACATTCACTTACGCCCTTATCGACGTTCATACGCAAATATTTTTGTAGCAGCAATCCACGCACCGCCGTTTATGGGGGGTGCGTTTGGGCAAAATTCCGTTGCGGGTAATTTCGATAATCGCTTTCAAAATGTCAACGGCGTTTTCAAAATCATTTTCGCTCAAGGGCACTTCCAACAGGTAGTTCTGGCTGCGGGTATATATCAGGAATCCTTTATGAACCGGTTTACGATAATTCTCCCGGATCAACAGGCCGTATAATACCAACTGCATCCGGTATCCGGCGTAGAGGCGGTTTTTCCACTCCGCGAATTTGTAATCCAGGGGGGCCATGCTGCCGTCGGAAAGGGTGAGCACCTCGTCCACCTGGCCGCGCAGGTGGTAGTGGGGGGCGGAGAGGTACATTCCGAATTCCCGCCCGACCACGCCTAATTTTTTGCGCAGGTAGGCGCGATTGCGAACCTGCTTCTGATGGTGCACTTCCCGCCCCTGCTGCACTTTGAAGCGTTTTTCTTCATACTGGGGAATTCTCAAAACGTTTTCGAAATAGGTGAAGCGGGGGCAGAACAGGTATTCTAACACTTCGGAAGGGGTAACGGTAACCTGGCCGGGGAGCACCGCCTCGCCTAACGGCTCTTCTTGCAGGGGCGGTATTTCCCCAATAAAGTCTTGCAGGGTTTCGCTCATAAGAAGAGTTCCCGGATTTCGTTGGTGACCAGTTTTTTATCGAACGCGTCTCCTAACAGGCGCACTTTGGAGAAATCCTCTTTGCACATGGGAAAGATGTACACCCGGTCGGTATCCTCATCGATGAGGGATTTGATCTTCAAGCCTAATTCGTCGATCTCGTTGGCGTTCAAATCTCCCAGGAACACGGAGTATTGCACCCGCTGGATGCCGGCCTGCAGGCAGGCTTTGGCGACTTTGTTGCGCGGCTTGTCTTCCACAATGTCGTAAATGACCCATACGAGCATGGCCAATTCTCCCTGGTTAGTGGTCAGTTGCCAGTTGTCCGTTGTGGGTTGTGTGTTGTCCGTTGTGGGTTGCTCGTGGCAGGTGAGGTATTATCACAAACAACTGACAACTGACAACGGACTACGCTCTACCTTCTTGCGGTTCCCGCTGTAAATCAATTTTTAAAAGTTCCTGGGCAAAGGCCTGGCAGTCGAACTGGATGATGTTGCGCCGGCTGATATTGCGCCCTTTGTAGCGGATGGCCTCATCCAGCCGCTGGTTGAAGGCGGCGATGACTACCTGTTTGCCCTCTTTGTTGAGGGTGAGGCCGTTTTGCAGGGGATCGAACAGCTCTTTTTTGACCTGGCGCTGGCTGAACAGGTACACCGTGGTTTCTTCCGCCCAGATGCGATAGGGTTCGATGAGGTCGAAGACCAGGGCTTTTTTGTTGTAATTATCGGCGTGGAAGAAGCCCAGGTAGGGTTCCAGCCCGGAGAGGATGCAGGCGCGTTCCACCAGGCCGTAGAGCACCCCGTAGCAATAGTTCAGGATGCAGTTGAATTCGTCTTTGGCGGGCCGGCGAGAGCGCCCCTGGAAAGGAAACTGTTCCGGCTGCACGTAGCTGAGGGCCTCGAAGTAGATGCGCCCGGCGGTGCCTTCCAACCCGCGCAGGGTATCGGCGGCGCCGGGGAGGGTAATATCCGCCTCTTGCAATTTGCCGCGCAGTTCCTGCAACGAGGCCAGGTGTTCTTGCAGTTTTTCCTGTTTGGCGGGGCGTTTGTTGGCCAGGGTGGTGAGGAATTCGGCCTGGTTGTCAAGTTTTTGCATTACCCAGGCGCGGGCATATTGCAGCCCTTCCGCGCCGGTGCTGGCGAGCAGCTGCCCGCGCCGGATACGGGCGGTGGAGCCTAATTTGGCGTGCCACAAGCGGCCAAAGGGATCGCCGAATTTGTCTAAGAACACCACGTCGATGTTGTGCTCCGCGGCCATTTGCAGGGCGTCGGAGGAAAGCTGCACCGCGGCGGTAATGAGAATGCTCTCCACCTTTTTGGGGGAAACGATCTGGCCGGCTTCCCCGACTTTGACGAAGAAGCAGCCGTCTTTCACGCGCAGGTACGCGCCGGGGGTGTTGAGGACGAGTTGCATGGCGGATTTGGATTTTCTTCTCTCTAACAAAACTGTTAAAAAAATTCTGTGTAAGCAATATGGGCCTTATCCGGTTTTGGTAACTGAAGCCCAATGATATTATCATAAGGAACTTCCACCCAATACAAAAATTCCAGTTTTTTCCCCTGGTATTCTACGGGCATGGCTTTGCCCTCGGCATAAAGTTGTTTCCTTCGCCAGAAAGGAATCTCCACAACATATTTTGCCCGTTGAATCGGATCTCGGAAAAAGGAGCTTTGCATTTCTTCATCAAAACGATCATACCAGAGGTTTTTCGGGATAACCGGCACGCGCTCTTCTTTAATCCAGCGGGTTTCCAGTCGGTCATCCTCCGTGGGATGATCGAGAATGTACCCAAGCCGGCGTTGCGCTTCTAAGAACTCGCGTTCGGCTTTGCGGTATTTTTCTTCTTCTGCCAGATTGGTTGTCTGGTAAACCTCATTTACCCAATCCAATAGATCGGACTCTGTAAGCCGGCGAGGCGCAGAAAGTCTCCGGGAAAGTGTTTCCAAACTCAACTTAAGAATGTTGGAAACGCCAAATTTTTCCTGATAAACCCGGTGGGAAATTTCATCGGCAGGCAAAATGGTGACCGTCGCGGCTTTGGCTTTTCTCCCCCTGTTGCACCGGCCAGCGCGCTGCACCAGCGCATCCGGTGGGCAAAGTTCCGTGATTAAATGATCGTAGTCGATGTCTAAACTGACTTCCACAATTTGCGTGGCCACTAAACTGACCCGGCCATTGTGCTCCTCATCTTCAAAAATCTCATTTTCTATTTGTTTGCGATGCAATTGAATGAATTGGGAATGGAGCAATCGAGCCGGGGCTCCGAGGTCTTGCAGCTTTTTGAAGGTCTCCTGGGCGCCGCGGACCGTGTTTCGCACGATCAAAAAGCGTTCCCCTGTGCGCATTCGGGAAGCTATTTTTTGCCAAAAGTTGTGGTCATCAAATGAAGTATCGGAAAGAAGCTGCCACTCGCTGCGTGCGGCATTGAGAAGCGTGGTATCCTGAACCAGTTCGGCTTCGGAAAACCAGGATTTGAAAAGATCCTGGAGAGGTCGGGGGAATGTAGCTGACAGGGCCAGCACCGGGATATTTAACAAGCGCAATTGCCGGGCGAATGCCCCCAGCAACCCCAGGGTATAAGGATCAAAGGCATGAAGCTCATCCAAAATTACTGCGGACTGCGCCAGGGTATGATTGCGAAACACCCAGTATTTGCCATGCTGACCGGCCAGAAGCAGTTGGTCCAAGGTTGCCACCGTGATGGGTGGAATAAACACGCTTTCGAAAAGCACATCCTGCCGCACATCGCTGTGGTCTTCTTCTGCTTCTTCCTGATCACCTTCACGAAGCAGCCGCGCTTTGCTGTGCGCCACCCCTACCATTGACTTGCCGAAGAGTTCGCCGAGGCGCTTTTGGATGGCATTGGCCGTGGTGGTGGTTGGCAGCAGGTAGAGAATTTTTGAAAGCTGAGATTGCGAACGAATGCGGTTCAACGACCACAACAACGCCGCCTCCGTTTTGCCGCTGCCGGTCGGGGCAATACAGGTCACGTATGGTCCCGCTGCGGCCACCTCAAATTGGAACTCCCTCCAGGTAATCTTTTTTGGAGCCTCTTTACCGGATTTTTGTTTGGCGGCTTCCAGTTTAGTTTTCAACCAGGATTCCGGATTTTGGTCTGGCTGAATTGGTGAAGCAGGGTGTTTACAAAGGCCAAAGATTTCATGGCGTTCCGCCGAAGCCCACCAGTCGCAAATCTGCAAATGTGCCTTAAAGCTGGCCCCGAAAAAGCGCAGCAAAATTCGCGCATCCAGATGACGATGATTTTGAAGGGAGTTAAAAATTTGATCTCGAGTTGAAATAAGACGACTGGTATGACCTCGCTGACCGATCAATATGCCTTCATGCCAAAAGCTAAGCGCCAGACTTTCTGGAGATCGCAACTCCTCCGGCAGATAGTCGAGTAACCAATCCCAGGCGAATTGTTTTAAATGCAGCGGTTCCGGAAATTTGGCAGCAGGGATGAATCGGCTTTCACGTTCTCGTTGAAAGATATCCGCACTCAATCGTTTGTGATGTCCCATTACCGCTACAGTCTCCCAGGGTAAATTCTCCGGCAATTGTCCGTTAATCTTTCTTGAAAGAGCAAAAGTATAGGGAAGGCTTAACAATTCATGCCGAAAGTGCCATTCAGGGTTAATGGGCACTTTCTTGCCCTGCTGTCGGTCGCGTTCGGCGCACATGTAAGCATGAAAACCCTGGTTGAGTTTGCCGATGTCGTGAGTGGCGCAGGCAATCCGCAAGCCGGCATCCACCCTTTTTAAAAAGGCCGCAATGTCACCGGAAAAAAGCCGGTGCTCAATTAAGAGTTGTCCCAGGTGGCGCCAATAATCCACGGTTTCCGGCCAGAGCTCCAAATGCGCCTCCAAAACCCGCTGCACGTGCTGGCGGTAGGTTTGCTCCGGTTTAGCAAGAGGTTCCATGCCATCAGGGAGTGACCAATACTCCATAGAATTTCTCCGTTACGAAGATGAGATGAACCATTTGTCAAATGGCCCCAATAAGGGAACCGCGATAGGCTCACCGCCCTCGCCCAACGTGGTCGAAACACAGGGTATAGGTTCCTTGAGTTTTACCGGGCTTACCAAGAAAGTGAATGGCGCAAAGGCCGCAGGCAGGCGCTCGCCTTTTTTCCCAATCTGCCAGGCGATGGGGAGGTTCCAATTGTTGGGGCCGGCGAGCGTTTGCAACAAGGAGGTGTTTTTCAACGCCTGCGCGTCGATAGTGGCACGGCCCCACAATGAACCCGGGGCAATACAATGATGCAACTGATCGGTCAATTGCTGTTGAAATTCCCCTACCCACTGCGCACACATCGCGGCAAGAAAATCCGCCGGCCCGGCAGAGGCAGGGTAATGGGGAGCGTTGACTGCATCCACCAGTATCCGCTCCAGCGATTCCGATTCGCATTGTACCAAAAACCGACACACCAGATCCACTCGCAGTTCTCTGAGCAAGATGGTGGAGTATTGGCCTTCTTTGATTTTACCGCCCTGG
This sequence comes from uncultured Calditrichaceae bacterium, assembly GCA_964522165.1. Lineage (GTDB taxonomy): Bacteria > Calditrichota > Calditrichia > RBG-13-44-9 > J075 > JABWBP01. Next base: position 18,348 of record CAZFVV010000019.1, on the reverse strand, counting down.
GTTACTTTGCGAACCGTCATCAATTCATTGCCGCCGCCGTCGTGTTTGCCTGCAATACCTAGGCGGGGCCGGGCCTGCCGTAGCCATTCATCGATGGACGGTTCATCAAGGCCGAGAGCGCCCGCCAAAATTCCCAGAACCGAGGTTGGCGGCGGCAGCGGAAAACTGCGGTGGTAATTATGATGCAACGGAACGCGAAAACAGGACATGGGTGCAGAAAAATCGATGATCGCGGGCATAAGCTACTCGAACAGGTTTGGGGTGATCCAACTTTCCATTTTCTCAAAAGCAGCTCCGATGGTGACTGCCTCGCATTCCTTCGGAATAAGGGGGCGGAATTTTTCGGTGCCACCGAAGACCTTGTCAATAACGATGTTTTTACGGTCCTGAAGCGCTTCGTACATCCCGATCAGGTTGAGTTTGCCGCCATTTCCAATAAACGCAGATTCCAGGAATAACGGCACTTTAGCAGAGGTGAGCGCAGCGGCTACTACTTTTGGGCTTAAATCTCCCAGGAAACGGCTTTGCCGGCCGGAGAGCCACAGGTCGCGGATAGCGCGAAGCAGCTTTTTGATCCGATCAACTCGCTTTTGGGGCGGATCATTTCTGCCTGCTTCGTAACCTTCTTTCTGGCCAACGCGGTCGAGTTCGATCAAAACAGTACCCCGGTAAAGACCTCCGTCGATTTCTGTTTCAAACAAATTGGGATTACCGCCTTGATCCAATTTCATGAAATTTGCCCCGAAATCGGTTTCGCCCGACCAGGAAGAGAGACTGATCATCGGCGCAACGCGAACCGGCGCAGTGCGCTTGGTGGCAGTTTTTGCCTGACCCTTCTCAGCGATCATAAAGCCGAAAAGATCATCATCGATATACTTCACCGGATCTCCCTCGGTATGGGCGGTTTGTTTTTTGTCCTGACTCTCCTCCACCGGTATCAGGCTGAGGGGTTCGCCCATTTCTCGCAGACGGTCACGCAGCGCGCGGCGTATTGCCTGGCCGGAGATATAAATATACTGACCATCCTGGCGGGTAATTTTTTTCAGGCTCACCAGGTTGTCGGCTTCTTTATCCCCGGCATTGAAAGATGCCAGACTGGCTTCAGCAATCCAGGTGATGGTTAAGCAATTTGGTTTCTTGTTATTGTTCATAATTATACTCCTTCCGGGTTCTTAGATTTGGCAAATTTTATTTGGTTAAACTTGTTCAGTGCATTGAGAAGGCAAAATCCCCGAAATTCTTCGAAGTTATGATGGCCCAGCAAACCGGTGCCGATTTCTTCCGGGACAGTAAGCTCGAACCGCTCTTGAAGGGTATTGACCTCCCGCAAGAAGTCCTGTAGCTTGAGAGCACGGCGCAGTTTGTAGAGCCGGTTTTTCCGACCATCGTCTCGCTCATGCAACACAATTGCGATATGCTCGCCCAGTTTCTTGGCGGCTTTCAGGAATTGATCGCGATCTTCTATCATGTCTTTCCTCCAAAATAAGGGTTCATAGATTTCGGCGAATTTTAAAAGTTCGGAAACAGATTGAGTTTTATTTGTTTCTCGGTTGATGGAAAAAGCATGCGATACCAGCAAAGGCAGGATTTGTTTTTTATGGAGTATATTTCTTAAAACTGTTCGACGGGTCAACACATCCTGGCCACCTTTTGCGGGTTGGGTGGGGTCCCGCAACTGGTGTAAGAACCGGTTTGGATCGATCTTTACCTGCCGCCAGTGCCGGTCATCGTCTGGAGTATCATCATTGCCGTTGGCATTCTGTTCTACGATATTTGGATCGCGCACGTACATCCGGCTGAATAATCGCAGTAAGTAAATTGGATCTTGATAGACTTCGGCGTGCTTGATATCCCACTTCTGGCTTTTCTGTGCTTCGATCAACAGGAATGCCGTTGGTGCGCCCTTGTCGATTTCCTGGGGTAGCATAAACTCTTCGTATTCACTACTATCATCAGGCGGTTTACCGTCCCGTGCCTGAAGCGTCAATTGAAAAATACGGTGGAAGAAAGCGACGAAGTATTCCTCGGATTTGCGAGCATATTGCAATGCCTTGAGCGGCACCTCAAAATTACCGCGAAGGGTAGAATCATCAATGACCATAGATTTCAGATAGCTGACGGTGTGTTTTAGACTGGCTAAATCGCTGGCGACGGGAATTGCTCCAATGAGGTAATTGCCGGTAGTCCCCTGCCAAAACCCAACCACCGGGGTAAATAATGAAATATAAATGGTCTTCCAACCAACCTGTTCGTTGCCTTCCCAATTAGGGGTAAAGTTTACGTGGCCACTCTTACCCACGGTGAAAGGGAATGTCTTACCGTCAATGTCAAATACTTTGGCGACGGATTCTCCAGAAATGCTGCAAACGCCCTTCGGTTTGGAGTCATCCGCCCACAGAATGATCTTCGGCACTCGAAGATTCTTTTTTCCCCATAACATCGCCTGGGTGGTGCTGGATGGCCGTGGTTTTCCTTCCGGCCATAACCCCGATTCACGCAGGAATTGATCCAGCAATTCCTGAAGGTCGCCTTCGATTCCGGCCTTAGCAGCCCACTCTCTAGCTTCACCAGGATCTAACCGGGATTCTTTCATACCAGACTTATCTTTTTTATCAGACTTGTACCACGACGGGCCTTCATACTCTTGAGCAGCCGCATCAAAAAGCAGGGCGGCAAGGCCCTTGGGAAGGGACTTGCTGAAACGCTTAAAGGATTTGGTTTGGGGATCAAAAAAATAACCGGACTTTTCTTCTTCCTGCTTGGCGCTTGAAGCATTATACCACACCTCCACCAATCGCCAGAATTGTTTTTCCAATAAAGCTTTGATCGCCTTTTCTTCTCCCTCAATTTCCAGGCAATCAGGTAAGAGCCGCAGCGATATATCCGCGGGCGTTTCATCCCGCACAAACCAATCGAAACCAACAATCCCGGCGTCGATCCAGGGATTATGAGTCTGTGGAAATCTAAGGATCATGGCTGTTCTCCTTCCTGTTCGATTTTCCTGGTCACCATCACCCCATTCCCCCGGCTGGATTGCTTCCCGAATCCCCAAAACGGCGGGGCGGCATAGGTAATTTCTCCGCTGGCGGCAAAACCCATCAGCCACCCGCTGTTGCGCTGTTTAGCGGGCATTGGCTGGGCATTCCAATTGCGAATGGCGGCCTGTATTTGCGATTCTACGGTTAAGCCAAGCCCCTTGGCAAAACTAAGGATATTCCCTTTCAGAATCTGTTGCAATTGGTGTTGAATCTTATCCTTTCTCTCGTGCAATACGTGCTCGCGATACTCGGCATGGTTATCTTCATTTAACGCCAGCCAGGGGGTAGCAAAATGAAATTGATGCAGGGTTACAAAATCTGGAATGTACTCTTCAGCAATTTTGCGAATTTCACGAAACTTTACCAGTGCGCGGCCCAGTTGTAAAGCCGGCGGAGGGTCCAACGCAGCTAACAATTCGGCGCCAATTCCCAGCCCAACCACCATTAAAACCCCATCCAGTGACTTATACTGCACCAGGGGATGTCGGTATAAATACTGCCTGCCAAAATGCTGATGGAAAACCCACCAATCCCGGTAAAGGCTGGCCATTGCGCCTCGCAAGTGATGCGCCTTATAATCGCCGGGGGCTTCAGGAAGCAATTCCCAACGCAAGTAAGGAATAATGGGCTTAATCATTCCACGACTCCTTAATCTTTAATGCAATATAAATTCCTCTTACGACAATTCAATCGCCAATCTTCAATCAATATACCCCCTCCCCCCTGACAATCCCGGTCACTCTTTTTTCGCCCCCGACATTTTTTTCGCCGCGAACGCTACCTTCCCGCTATCCTCAAAATATATTCCTCGACCGCTTCAGCGCAAACCTTGACAACGTTGTTAATCTTGAGTCCGGAAGACGAAATCCCGATTTGTTTCCAGGGATGGAAACGTCTTTGTCGGGATTGCCACCCTTCGACACGCTCAGAGCAAGCTCGCTCCCGCTCTCTGCCCGGCAGCAGTAAAAGACATGCTAAAGCATGGCAATCAAGTAGATTAACGCCCTACTACTACGCTCTACACGCCTCGCTCTTCACTCCCTGCCCTACAGCGATAAAATACATGCGAAAGCATGGCGATCAATCCGGCAGGATGTGTTTGGGGGGAGTGATTTTCATGCCGCCTGTTTGCCCTCAAGCAGAGATGGGAAAAACCGCTTGCGATCGTTTAAGCAAATCCGTGCAGCAGCATCATAACAAATTTTAGGATTATTGTCAATGCGTGAATGATCGAGCGCGAACCCTATCTCCCAACCTTCTGCGCAGGGAACCGCCTGCACTCGGCAGGCGTGCTACCTTGCTCAGGTTTTGTTGTTATGCTCCACTGTTATAACAACATTTCCCTTTTTATGTCCTTGTTCGGCATAGCGGTGAGCCTCGGCAATTTGTTCCAGCGGATAGCGTCTATCAATGACGGCTTTGATCTTCCCCGCCTCAATAAGCTCCTTGAGAAAAAGCAGATCCTCAGTCCTTTCGGGCGCTATCCCACCGATTACTTTTTTGTTGCCCAGCATTGAAGTCCACAGCATTTGAACAATCTCCGTCAGCGTAATGACAGCCGCAAGATAGATGCCTTTTGGCTTTAGCGAGCTTTTACAGCGTGAAAACGAAGTTTTGCCCACGGTGTCGAAAATAACGTCATAGCTCTCGCCGCTTTGGGTGAAATCCTCTTTCGTATAATCAACTACCTTATCGGCGCCCAGGGACTTCACCAGTTCTAAATTCGCGGCGCTGCACACCCCGGTAACTTCTGCGCCGAAGTGCCTGGCAAGCTGTACCGCATAAGTGCCTACCCCTCCGGAAGCGCCATAGATAAGAACTTTTTGCCCGCTTTGAATATTTCCCTTATCTCGCAGGAAAAACAGTGCGGTTGACGCCCCGAAAGGAACCGCGGCGGCTTCTTCATAGGTCATGTTAGCCGGTTTTTTTGCCACCGCCGCCGTTTCAGGCAGGCAAATGTACTCGGCATACGCGCCAAGATCGCTGCCGGTGAATACAAAAACCCGGTCGCCTTCTTTAAATGACTTTACAGCCTTGCCGACCGCTTCAATTTCTCCTGACAGCTCGGTTCCTAATATGGTTCTTTTCGGCTTTCTGAGACCGGAATAAAGTCGCCCGGGGAGCCAGAACAGGAGCGAAGGAATTTTGAAGCTTCGAAGCCTGTAGTCTCCCGAGGTTACGGTTGTCGCATGGACCCTTATCAGCACCTCATTGTCCCCGGGAGCAGGCTTTGCTACCTCTGTTAATTCAAGAACCTCGGGAGGCCCATACTTTTGATATACAACTGCTTTCATAAGCATTTCTCCGTCGTATTTTGATTCGACTATTTTTAGCAGCAGGAGCCACTTCGTAATCAGATTGATCTGCAGGAAGATACGGAAACGATTCGTGAATGGCAAGGATGGAACCGCAGCGGCAGCGAAGGCGTTCCGAAAACTTCAATTCTGCCAAACGAACCCATTTCCCCCAGAATCATTTTCAGTTTGAATTCAACACCGCTATTTCATAGATTTCACCCTTTATTCAACGATAAACCGGGGACAGACAAATGGCCATACGAGAGTTGACCTACGAACAGCTTCGCAAAAAACTGAACCAGCGATCTTTGCCTTTTACCTCCACCGATGAGCTGAAACCGTTGGATACGGTCATTGGCCAGGAACGGGCGTTAAAGGCGCTGCAATTAGGGTTGGAGATCGACGCTTCCGGCTATAACGTGTTCGTGACCGGCATGTCCGGCACCGGCCGCACCACCATCATCGAAAAGCTTCTCCAGGACTATTCCAAAAAGAATAAAGTCCCCGACGATTGGTGCTACGTGTATAACTTTGCCGACCCGGACTCCCCGGAGGCTTTAAACCTGCCCCCCGGCAAAGGCAAGGGCTTTCAGCAGGACATGGCGCAATTGATCGAAACCCTGCAATTAGAATTGAAACGCGTCTTCACCGGCGAGCATTACGAGAACCAGAAAACCTCCATCATTAACAAACTGAATCAGGAAAAACGCCACCTGCTCCAAAAACTGGATAAGAAAGCTCATAAACTCAATCTGAAAATCCAACCCACTCCCATGGGGTTCCAGACCCTGGTGCTGATCAACAATGAGCCGGTTACACCGGAAATTTTCAACGGATTGTCCGCCAAAGAGAAGGAAAAGATCAACCGCAACATCCAGGAGATGGAAAACGAGATTGCCGATACCCTCCGGAACCTGGCCCGGCTGGATCTCAATGCCCAAAAAACTCTCAATCAACTCGACAAGGACGTGGCCAACTTCGTGGTAGAGCAATACATCAAGGAAATCAAGGATCAATACAAATCCTTTCCCGAGGTGCTCGACTATCTGAACAAGGTCGCTAAAGACATTGTCGCGAATACCGGTGTCTTTCTGAAGCACCAGGACAAAGAGCATGAAGAGGAAGAGACCGATCTGCTGAAATCCCCCTTCTTCAAGCGCTACCGCGTGAACGTGGCGGTGGACAACAGCCGCTTGAAGGGAGCGCCGGTGATCTTCGAGACCAATCCCACCTACAACAATTTGTTCGGGCGGATCGAAAAATACCCGGTGCAGGGCGGTTACGCCACGGATTTTACCATGATCAAAGCCGGCAGCCTGATGAAAGCCAACGGCGGCTACCTGATGGCCGACGCCCTGGAGGTGCTGCGCAACCCTTTTGTGTACGACACCCTCAAGCGCAGCCTGCGCAATAAGGAACTGCGCATCGAAGACGTTGCCGACATGTATGGTACCATCTCTATCGTATCCTTAAAACCCGAACCCATTCCCCTGAAGCTTAAAGTGGTATTGATCGGCTGGAACCGCATCTATCAAATGCTAAGCGGCGGCGATGACGATTTTTCCAAGATATTCAAAGTCAAGGCGGATTTTGATTACGAAACCGACTCCACCGATAAAGCCATCCTGCAATACGCCCGCTTTGTCAAACGGGTGATCGACCAGGAAAAACTGCCCGCCTTCGAGCGCGACGCCATTGCAGAGGTCATCCAGTACGGCCACCGCTTAGCCGGGGGGCAGCGGAAAATCTCCCTGGAGTTCGGTAAAATCATCCGGGTGATTCAGCAGGCGGCTTTCTGGGCTAAAAAAGAGGGTAAAAAAATCGTTGCGGCGGGAGACGTCAAAAGCGCGATCCGCGAATTTGAGAACCGCCACAGCCTGGTTAAGGATAAAATTCAGGAAACCATCGACCGGGATATTCGCAAGCTCATCGTCCAGGGAGAGATCGTGGGAGAGATCAACGCCCTCTCGGTGTACGACTTAGGCGATTTCACCTTCGGCAAACCCAGCCGGGTGACGGCCAAAACCTATATCGGCTCGGAAAACCTGGTGCACATCGAACGGAAAGCCGGGCTTACCGGCAAAATTCACGACAAAGGCGTGTACGTTCTTACCGGTTTCTTCAATTCCAAATTCGGCGATTACATGCCCATCTCCTTTTCCGCCAGTCTGGCCTTCGAGCAAAACTACGGGAAGATCGAAGGCGACAGCGCCTCCTCCACGGAGCTGTACGTGCTGCTCTCCAGCCTGGCCCGGGCGCCCATCAAGCAGGGAATCGCGGTAACCGGCTCGGTCAACCAGAACGGGGAAATTCAGGCCATCGGGGGGGTGAATGAAAAAATCGAAGGATTTTTCGAAGTCTGCAAATCCAAGGGCCTCACCGGGGAGCAGGGGGTGCTGATCCCGGCCAGCAACGTGGAGGACCTGGCCCTGAAGGATGAGGTGCGGGAAGCGGTGAAATCCGGGCAATTCCACGTTTGGGCGGTGGATACCGTGGAGGACGGTCTGCAAATTCTGACCGGGCTGCCGGCCGGAAAGCGCGACAAAAGGGGCAAATTTGCCCGGAATACCATTTATTTTATGGTCGAAAAGCACATGCGGGAGCTTTCCGAACGCTCCGAGGCCTATCGCAAATCCGTCAGCGAGAAGCACAGGAAAAAAACCGCCCCGAAAAAAGAAGCGAAAGCAACCGGCCGAAAAGAAAAACCCGCGCCTCTGCGACGTAAAAAACCGTCAAGGGGGTAATAGACCTCAAAGGTTTTGGAAACCTTTGAGGTCTTTTGATCCGGTCTCCTTTTCCTGAACATATTGCGTCTTCCAGCGCCGGTGCATCCACAGGTACTGTTCCGGGTACTGCCGCACGTAGCGCTCTAATTTGGCGGTAAAGGCGGCGGTAATTTTCTGAATATTTTCGGTGTTGACTTCGTAATCCCCCCGGTACTCAATCGGCTCCACCACGCCTTTATATTGAAACCTCCCGGCGCGAATGCTAATCCCGAAAAACAAGGGCGCCCGGCTGCGCAGGTGCAGCACCCCCGCGCCCACCGGCGTGGAAGCCATCCGCCCGAAAAAGGGCACAAAAACGCCCCGCGTTCCGGCATCCTGATCGCATAACAATCCCACAAACTGGTTTTCCTTCAAAGACCCCAGGGCGTTATTGACCGCTCCCCGGGAGTAGATGATCTCGATTCCCCAGCGCCGGCGCAGGTCTGCCACGTGCCGGTCGATCCGGGAGTTCTTCTGCCGTTGCTGGATAACCGAAGCGCCCTCGAAAAAACGGGAGGCCAAATAGGCAATCGCCACTTCCCAGTTTCCGAAATGCCCGGAAACCATAATCGCGCTACGGCCTTTTACCTGTTCCAGCAATGTTTCCACCTCTTTGGTGCGCTCGAGGTTTACCATCCTGTCCAACCGCTCCGGGCTCCAGGAAGAGAGCTTCATAAACTCCAGAATCAACAACGCAAAGTGCCGGTAAGAGTGATAAGCGATGGCAAGGTGTTCCCGGGGAGATTTTTCCGGAAGGGCGTGGGCAAGGTTATCCAGGGCCACCTCGCGGCGGTAGCGGATTACCCGGAACGCCAAAAAGGCGATCCCGGAAGCGAGCGCCTCTAAAACCGGGTAAGGAAGCAACTGGATGGTTTTTTCAAAGAAACGAAAAACCAGGTACTCCAGAAAGTGTTGGATTTTTTTGCTCATAAGTATTTCCGGCCTACCCCTTGATCACCCCTGCCGGCACCAGCTTGGCCACTTTCTTGCTGATCCCGGCCTGGTGCATCACCTCCACCACCCGTGAGACGTCTTTATACGCCGCGGGCATCTCTTCCGCTACCGTGGCCATTCCCCGCGCCTGGATCACCACCCCCAACTTTTTCATCTCATCTAAGAGATCTTTTCCCCGGGCGTCTTTTTTGGCCTGCTGGCGGCTTTTCACCCGCCCGGCCCCGTGGCAACTGCTGCCGAAACTCTCCAGCATGGAAGCCTGCTGCCCCACCGCCACAAAGGAATACCGGCCCATGTCCCCGGGAATCAGCACCGGCTGGCCCACTTCCCGGTATTTTTCCGGGGTGAGGGGATGGTGGGGCGGAAAAGCCCGGGTAGCGCCCTTGCGGTGCACGCACACCGTTTTCATCTTCCCGTCGATGTCGTGCTCTTCCATTTTAGCGATATTGTGGCAAACGTCGTAGATCAACCGGAAACCTAAATTGCGATCGGAAATTTTCAGCGTTTCCTGGAGGCTCTGTTTGGCCCGGTGCATGATCACCTGGCGGTTGGCCCAGGCAAAGTTGGCCGCCGCGGCCATCGCGCCCAAGTAACGCTGCCCTTCATCGGATTTAATAGGCGCGCAGGCCAACTGCCGGTCCGGAAGATGAATCCCGTACTTATGCGAGGCCTGGGAAAGCACGCGCAGGTAATCCTCGCAGACCTGGTGCCCCAGCCCCCGGGAGCCGCAGTGGATCATCATGACCAGCTGGCCGGGGAACAACCCGAACACATCGGCGGCCGCGGCGTCGTAGATTTCCTCCACCATCTCTAATTCCAGGAAATGGTTGCCGGAGCCTAAGCTTCCCACCTGGCTGTAGCCGCGCTCTTTGGCGCGCTCGCTCACGTAGTCCGGGTCGGCCGAAGCCAGGGTACCCTTCTCTTCCGTGCACTCCAGGTCCTCACGCGATGCTAAGCCGTTCTCGAAGCACCAGCGCGAACCGTTTTGGAGCAGCCGGTTCATCTCTTTTTGGGATAATTTCGGGATCGCCCCGGAAGAGCCCACGCCGGTGGGAACCTGCTTGAACAGGCTTTGAACCAGCTTTTCCATGTGCTGCTTCATGTCCGCGTATTCCAAGTTGGTGCGCACCAGACGCACCCCGCAATTGATGTCGTAGCCCACCCCGCCGGGGGAAACCACCCCCTCTTCCAAATCCGTGGCCGCCACCCCGCCGATGGGAAATCCGTACCCCCAGTGAATATCCGGCATGGCGATGGAATATTTCTGGATGCCCGGCAGCATGGCCACGTTGATCACCTGCTTGATGCTTTCGTCTTCCTTGATGATCGCTTCCATCATGCGCTGATCGGCGTAAATTTTGCCGGGAACCCGCATCCCCCGCACCGGCGGAACGATCCAGGTAACTTCCCCCACCTGCTCGATCTTGACGTCGTTATACGTTAAAGTTTTCATACCTTGCTCCTTTTGAATCAGTAGGCAGGGGGTTCAGTAGGCAGTAGGCAATGTTTTACACCCTGCTCTTGCCTGCTGCCTACTTGCCTACTTGCTTGCCTGCTGCCCTTGCAAAACTGAAGTTTTGCACTCCGGTTGCTCAAATGTCGAACACGATCAGAACCCGGTATTCTCCCCCGGCCTGCTCGATTTTCAGTTGATGATAGGTCACCGCCTTGATGTCGAAATAAATATAGTGCCGTTGGGAGTCTAACCTTTCCCCGCTGATCCGCGCGTCCAGCGTCCATTCGCCCGCCGCTCCATGCAAGGAAAACTGCTCGGTCTGGTGGAATACCCATTGCCGAACGGTCAAAAAATAATTCAATTCGCTGAGCCATTGCACCAGCAAATCCTCCGCTTCCGGGGAGGATAGCCGAACGCTTCGGGTTTCGGCGGGGCGGGTTTCGGAATCCTCGAACACCATCTCCTTCCATCCCCGGGATGCTTCGGTGAACAGGGATTCCAAATTGGCCGCCTGCACCTCCAGGGCAATGTCCGCAGTGTGAGATAAAATTTTGAACATGGAATTTTCGCAGTTTCCGCGCGCTTCGTATCGCCGGGCGCAATATAAACAGATTTGGCCGGAATGGAAACAGAACTTTCTTTCGTTTAGCTCCGAAGAATGAAATTGGAGTGACAGGTATTTCTGAAGTGGGTGTGGGGAGGTTCGCCGCGCCTTGGGATTTTGTCTTCCGTCTGGTTTCTTCCCTTCTTTCCAGTTAAATTCTCCTTCTAGCAACCGGGCATAATTGCCAATTGGTAATTGGCAATTAAAAAATCCCAATGATTCGGGTTCGAATCATAACTCAAACAAAA
>CAZFVV010000019.1:5195-6886 GCA_964522165.1 uncultured Calditrichaceae bacterium | reverse complement strand
CAATTAAAAAATCCCAATGATTCGGGTTCGAATCATAACTCAAACAAAAAAAGGAGCCTTTTTATGCAATTCCTGAAAGACCTCGGCATCAAAGAAAAAAACTTCGGCGCATCCACGGGTTTGAAATGGCGCGAAACCACCGACCAGGGAGAGTTGAAAATCGTCTCCCCGGCGACCAACGAGTACATCGCCTCGGTTTACCAGGCTTCGGAAGCGGATTACGAAGCGATCATCCGGCAGGCGCAGGAGGCGTTCAAAGTATGGCGCACCATCCCCGCGCCCAAACGGGGAGAAACCGTGCGCCAGATCGGGATGAAACTGCGCGAATACAAGCGCCCCCTGGGAACCCTGGTCTCTTACGAGATGGGAAAATCCCTCCAGGAAGGTCTGGGAGAAGTGCAGGAGATGATCGACATCTGCGATTTCGCGGTGGGGCAATCGCGGCAGCTCTACGGGTTTACCATGCAGTCGGAGCGCCCCAGTCACCGGATGTACGACCAGTACCATCCCCTGGGAATCGTCGGCATCGTGACCGCGTTCAATTTCCCGGTGGCGGTGTGGTCCTGGAACGCCATGCTCTCCGCAGCCTGCGGCAACGCCAACCTCTGGAAACCCTCTTCCAAAACCCCCCTCACCGCGGTGGCCTGCCAGCACATCATTCACGATGTATTGAAGGAAAACCAGGTGCCCGAGGGAATTTTCAGCCTGATCATCGGTAAAGGCTCCACCATCGGCGAAAAAATGCTCCATGACAAACGCGTTCCCCTGATTTCCATCACCGGCTCCACCGCGGTGGGGCAGCGCGCCGCGCAAATCATCGCCGGGCGCTTCGGCAAGGCCATCCTCGAATTAGGCGGCAACAACGGCATCATTATCACTCCCCACGCGGATTTGAAGTTAGCCATTCCCGCGGTGGTGTTCGGAGCGGTGGGCACCGCCGGGCAGCGCTGCACCACCACCCGGCGTTTGATCATCCACGAATCCATTTATGAGCAAGTGAAAAATTCCCTGGTGAAGGCTTACCAGAGCCTGCACATCGGCAATCCCCTGGATGAGAAGAACCACGTAGGCCCGCTGATCGACCGCCAGGCCGTGGAACTGTTCAGCGACGCCTTGAAGACGGTGCAACAACAGGGCGGCAAACTGATCTACGGCGGGGAAACCCTTTCCGGAAAGGGCTATGAATCCGGCTGTTACGTAAAACCGGCGCTGGTGGAAGCGGAGAATCACTATCCCATCGTGCAGGAAGAAACCTTTGCCCCGATCCTCTACCTGATCAAATACAAAGGCGACGTGCACAATGCGATTGCCCTGCACAACGGGGTGGTGCAGGGGCTTTCTTCCGCCATCTTCACCAACGACCTGCGGGAAGCGGAAAATTTCCTGTCCGCCTGGGGTTCGGACTGCGGCATCGCCAACGTGAATATCGGCACCTCCGGGGCGGAAATCGGCGGCGCGTTTGGCGGCGAAAAGGAGACCGGCGGGGGCCGGGAATCCGGTTCCGACGCCTGGAAAGCCTACATGCGCCGGCAGACCAACACCATCAATTACGGTACTCAACTGCCCCTGGCGCAGGGGATCAAGTTTGATATTTAGTGGGGCGCAGGTGCGACGAACTTCCAAAGTGCGTCGCACCTGCGGTGCGTTAAAACACATCTTGCAAACGGGCATTCCTTATTGTTTATTTGAAC
>CAZFVV010000019.1:0-5095 GCA_964522165.1 uncultured Calditrichaceae bacterium | reverse complement strand
GGGAATGCGAAATTTTATGAATGATTCTAAGAAACGGAAAAACGCCCTGGTGGAGATGGTCAAAAACATTGCCAAATCCACGGCCGGCAGCGACCGGCAAATCGACCTGGAATACTTAGAAAAGGAGTTGCAAAAGAGCAGCGACCGTTTCGACACCATCCTGACCTACTCCAACGACGCTATTTTCATTATCGACCCGGAGCAGCAAAAAGTGGTGGAAGTGAACGAACGCGCCTGCCGGATGTTGGGATACCCCCGGGAAAAGTGCCTCACCCTGCAAGCCAGCCAGATTTTTTCCGATGAACAGTCCTTCCAGAGCTTCATCCAGCGGGTGTTCCAGGCCGGCCAGGGTTGGACCAACGAGTTCTCTTGCATTTCCCGCAGCGGGGAAAGCATTCCCGCGGAAATTACCGCCTGGCCGGTGGAAATCGAGGAGAAAAATTACCTGCTCTCCTTTGTTCACGATATCAGCCAGCGCCGGCGCGCGGAAGCAGCCCTGCGCGAATCGGAACAAAAATTCCGCGCCCTGATCGAGAACATGCAGGAAGGGGTAATGATCGTCGATAACCAGGACGTGATCCAGTTCGTCAACCACCGCATTTGCCGGATGTTAGGCTACAGGGAAGAGGAATTACTCGGCAAGGTGGGTTACAAAGTGCTGTTCCGCAAAAACGACCAGAAAGTGATCCGGGAAAAGAACCGCCTGCGCACCGAAAAGGTGGCCGACCAGTACGAAATCGAAATGATCAAGAAATCCGGCGAGCCGGTGTGGGTGCAAATTAGCGGGGTTCCCATCGAGGATTCCCGGGGACTGGTCACCGGCTCCTTCGGCATCATCGCGGACATTCACACCCGGAAATTGGCGGAGCAGGCCCTGAAACGGGCGCATGACGAGCTGGAAAAACGGGTGGAACAGCGTACCGGGGAGCTGCGGAAGTCCAATGAATCGTTGCAGCGGGAAATTCACGAGCGCATCCAGTTAGAGGAAGAGCGCCAGAAATTCATTTCCCTGGTGGAAAACAGCAACGACGTGATCATTATGGCCTCGCCGGAGGGAAGCTTGATCTATGTAAACGAAACCGGCATGAAGGCGCTGGGATTGCGCGGCAAGGAAGCAGTGCGCTCGAAACACCTGGTGGAGTGCCATCCCGCGGAGAGCCGGGAACTGTTGGAGAAGACGGTCATTCCCATGATTATCGAGGAAGGCTCCTGGAAGGGCGAGCTATCCCTGCAGAATTTTCGCAGCGGGGCGCTCACGCCCACCCTCTTCAACGGATTTGCGGTGCGCCACCCCAACAGCGGGGAAATTATCGCCCTGGCGGCAATCTGCCGCGATATTGCGGACCGCAAACGGGTGGAAGAAGCGCTGCACCGCGCTAAAGACGAGTTAGAAATGCGGGTGCAGGAGCGTACCGCGGAGCTATCGGAAGCCAATACCACTTTGATCCAGCAGATGTTAGAGCGGCAGCGCGCCGAGGAGCAGTTGCTGCAGAGCGAAAAGAAGTACCGCCTGCTCTTCAACAGCGGCAACGACGCGATTTTCGTTTATCATCCCTTAGAGAACCGGGAGGTCTCCAATTTTATCGAAGTGAACGACGTGGCCTGCCAGAAGTTAGGCTACGAGCGGGAAGAGCTGCTCAAATTATCGCCCCGCTCCATCTCCCTGGGCTATGACGAGGAGAGGTCTTCCCTGCGAATGGGCAAGCTGTTGAACGACCGGCACATTCTCTACGAAGATATGTTCCTCACCAAAACCGGGGGGATCATCCCGGTGGAAATCAGCGCCCACCTCTTCGAGTTCAATGAAAAACCCACCATCATGTCCATCGCCCGCGACATTACCGCGCGAAAACGGGCGGAGGAGCAAATCCGCGAGCAGGCCGCCCTGTTGGACAAGGCGCAGGACGCCATTTTAGTATGCGATCTGAACGATTACATCATCTACTGGAATAAAAGCGCCGAGCGCATGTACGGCTGGAAAACCGAGGAAGCCATCGGAAATAACGCCTTCGAACTGCTCTTCAACCGCGATTCCACCCAGTTCATCGCTTCCCGCCGGGCAGTGCTGGAACACCGGGAGTGGCAGGGCGAGCTTCACCAGGTGACCAAGGAGGGCAAGGAGATCATGGTAGAAAGCCGCTGGACCCTGGTACACGACAACCAGGGCGAGGCGAAGTCGATCCTGGTGGTCAACACCGACGTGACCGAGAAGAAAAAGATCGAAGCGCAGTTTTTACGCGCCCAGCGGATGGAGAGCATCGGGGCGCTGGCGGGGGGAATCGCCCACGATCTCAATAACGTGCTGGCTCCCATCCTGACCGCGGTGCAGATCCTGCAACTTCGCCATACCGAGGAGAAAAGCCAGCGCATTCTCAATACCATCGAGGCGAACGTCAAGCGCGGCGCGGATATGGTCAAGCAAATCCTTACTTTTGCCCGGGGCGTGGAAGGGGACCGGATGCCCTTGCAAATCCAGCACCTGATCTACGAACTGGAAAAAATCGCCCTGGAGACCTTCCCCAAATTCATCAAAATCCATCTGGATCTGCCCGCCAACCTGTGGAACATCTCCGGCGATGCCACCCAGCTCCACCAGGTGCTGCTGAATCTCTGCGTAAACGCCCGCGACGCCATGGCCGGGGGCGGAGAATTGGCCATTAGCGCGGCAAACACCGTGGTGGATGAGCACCTGGCGCGGGTCAATCTGGACGCCCGGGTGGGGAACTACCTGGTGATCCGCGTGAAAGATAGCGGCGTCGGCATCCCTTCCAACATTATCAACAAAATTTTCGAGCCGTTTTTCACCACCAAAGATCCCGGCAAAGGCACCGGTCTGGGTCTCTCCACGGTACTGGCGATCGTTAAGAGCCACGGTGGATTCGTATCGGTAACCAGCGAGGTAGGAAAGGGCACTACCTTCGAAGTGTACCTGCCCGCCCAGGCGGAAGTCGAAGCCGAAGGAGTGCAAACCGACCAAACCGATTTGTTGTTCGGGAATGGTGAATTGATTTTGGTAATCGATGATGAGACCTCTATCTTAGAAATCACCCGGGAAACCCTGGAAACTTATAACTATAAAGTGATGATTGCCCACGACGGCGCGGAGGCCATCGCCCTGTACGCCCGTTATAAAGACAGCATTGCGGTAGTGATTACCGACATGATGATGCCGGTAATGGACGGGGCCGCCACCATCCGGGCGCTGCGGCGCATCAATCCCCATGCAAAGATCATCGCCTCCAGCGGATTCATGGAGGACGCCAAGATCGCCCAGTTCGTCGGCGACGGCATCGAAGCGTTCCTGCACAAGCCTTACACCGCGGAGAAGCTGTTGGGGGTGATCCATGAGCAGTTGCACGGGAGTGAAGCGTAGTTCGTGAAGCGTGAAACGTGATGCCTCTTTCGTGTTGCGTATTTTGTATTCCGTTTTTATTTGGCAATACCCAATACGCACTACACCATAAGTCAAAAATGCGAAGGGAATTCGGCATGGAAACGCAGGACATCGTCCGTATTTTAGAGCAAACCGGGGCGCTGCAAAACGGGCATTTTCAGCTCACTTCCGGGCTGCACAGCCCGCAGTATTTTCAGTGCGCCCTGCTGCTGCAGCATCCCCACTATCTCCAGCAGGTCTGCCGGGAGATCGTGGAAGCTTATCACGAAGAAGAGGATACCATCAACGTGGTGATCTCCCCGGCCGTCGGCGGCATTGTGGTGGCGCAAGAGGTGGGGCGGCAGTTGAACGTGCGCAGTATTTTTGCCGAGCGGGAAGGGGGCAAAATGGACTTTCGCCGGGGATTCACCCTGGAACCGCACGAAAACGTGCTGATCGTGGAAGACGTGATGACCACCGGGGAAACGGTAAAAGAATTAGTGGAATTGGCGGAAGCCAGCGACGCGTTCGTGATCGGGGTAGGCTGTATTGTGGACCGCAGCGGAGGTAAACACAAATTGGATGTGCCGGTATTTTCGGTGTACTCCACGAAAGCGGTTACTTACAAGCCGGAAAATTGCCCCCTGTGCCTGCAGAAAAAACCTCTGATCAAGCCGGGCAGCCGGGAGCTTTAGAGGAACAGGGGCAGGATATAATTGCCAATTGGCAATTGCTAATTATAGGGGGCAGGAATGCAAAACTTCAGTTTTGCAGGGGCAGGGGACAAGGGCAGCCGCGTAAGCGGTGGCTTCGCCAGGGGCGGGAGAAAGTAGCGGGGGGGTTGCCTATTGCCTACTGCTCCGCCGGCGGCTGCTTAAACTCACAAAACTCGGATAAGATACCGCTTATGAAATTCTGCATCCTGGCCAGCGGCAGCAAAGGGAATTCCGTTTTCATCGAATCCGCTTACGGGCGCTTTTTGATTGACGTGGGGCTGAGCGCCCGGCAAATCGAGGAGCGCCTGCAAAGCATAGACGTGGATGCGGCCGCCATCGATGCGATCATTCTCACCCACGCCCATACCGATCACGTTCGCGGGGTGGGCGTGCTGGCTCATCGCCATAAAATTCCGGTAATGGCGCACCCGGATACCCTCGACAGCATTACCCCTTTGCTCAAACCCGGCCAGGCGGTGGTTCCGTGGCATCAACCCTTTCAGGTAAAGGACCTCGCCTTCACTCCCTTCCCCCTTTCCCATGATTGCCAGCCGACTTTCGGCTTCGTGATCCGGGAAAATTCCCGGGCCTTAGTGCTCTGCACCGACCTGGGAGTGGTGACCGAGGGCGTGCGGGAGCAGGTGCGGCAGGCCGACATGCTGATTTTAGAGAGCAACCACGATTCCGATATGCTGATGAATGGCCCCTATCCCTGGGAATTGAAAGAACGTATCGTCGGCCGCGCCGGGCATCTCTCCAACCACAACGCCGGGGAATTGCTGCAAGAAGTTCTCCATCCCCGCTTGCAGCGGGTGATTTTGGGGCATTTGAGCGAGGAGAACAACACCCCGGAATTAGCCCTGGCCACGGCGCTGGAGTACCTGGGCAGCGCCCGGGAGGGCATGGTCGAAGTAATCGAGCAGAAAAGGGTATCCGCCATGTATATGTTGTAATGATGCGGAATGGTTAATTCGACAATGTCACATTTCAGGTTTTACCGCAGAGA
>CAZFVV010000018.1:0-60892 GCA_964522165.1 uncultured Calditrichaceae bacterium | reverse complement strand
GCATTTATAACTACTCTCAAGAATATCAAACACTTAGAAGAGAATAAGGTTTAATAATTATATTAATTCCATTGGAAGAAAAGGCGGTTTGGGTGAGAATCTCTCCCAACCCTCCCATGACAACCAATGACTATCAATGACCATCAATGACGCCGCAGGCCAATGACGCGCGAAGCGCCAATGACGCCGCAGGCCAATGACATTCCCCAGGAGCCATTATGGATCAAAAACCCTCCTTCCTCCCCAGCCTGGCGGTGAAACGCCCGGTTACGATTGTCGTCAGCCTGCTGGCGATTATTGTGTTGGGGTTTGTGGCCTACAAGAATATCCCCATCGAGCTGCTGCCCAGCGGGTTCAACCCGCCCTACCTGGGAGTATGGGTGGCTTATCCCAACGCCAACCCCCAGGAAGTGGAGGAACAGATTGCCCGCCCGGTGGAGGAGCAGGTGCGCACCATTTCCGGGATCAAAAAAGTAGAAACCTACAGCCACAGCAACGGCTGCTGGACCTGGCTGGAGTTCAACCCCGGCACGGATATGGATGAAGCCTACAACCAGCTCCGCGACCGCATGGAACGCGCTCGCGCCTTTCTGCCGGATGACTTCGACCGCTACTACCTGCGCCGCTTCGGGCGCAACGACGCGCCGATCATCTTCATGTCGGTTTCCTTCCCGCCGGAGGTGGACGACCCCTATTACGTGGTGGAACAGTTCATCAAGCGCCCCATCGAGCGCATCGACGGGGTGGGCAACATCGAAATTTGGGGAGCGGATGAGAAGAGCATCCAGATTTTCATCGACCAGGATAAAGTCAAGGCCCACCGGCTCAATATGTTCGAGGTGATCAACGAATTGCGCAAGGATAACTTCGCCATCTCCTCCGGCTGGGTTTATGAGGGCGATAAAAAATTCATCGTGCGCTCCATCGGGCGTTTTCAAACCATCGACGACGTGCGCAGCCTGCCGATCAACAGGTTAGGCTTAACCGTGGGCGACATTGCGGAAGTAAAGTATGAAGCGCAGAAGCGCACCTGGAGCCAGCGCATCAACGGGCGGCCGGGACTGCTGTTGGGGATTTTCAAGGAGTCCCTGGCCAACACCGTGGCGCTCAGCCGCCAGTTGGAGGAGACGCTGCATAATCAGATCACGAAACATCCCCGGGTCAAAGATGCGGAAATCAATTTTCTGTTCGTGCAGGGCCAAATGATCGAAGACGCCATCGACAACCTCATCGACACCGCCTTGTGGGGCGGTTTTTTTGCAATCCTGGTGCTGCTCTTTTTCCTGCGCAATATCCGCATGACCGTTATTATGATGTTCGCCATTCCCCTCTCGGTGCTCATCTCTTTGATGGTAGTCTATTTTACCGGCTGGACCCTCAACATCATCGTGATGATGGGTTTGATGATCAGCGTGGGGATGGTGGTTGACAACGGGATCGTGGTGCTGGAAAACATCTACCACAAACGCAGCGAGGGCCTCGCTCCCCGGGAGGCCTCGATCCGCGGGGCCAGCGAAGTGAACCTGGCCATCATTCTGGCCACCCTCACCACCATTGCGGTGTTCCTGCCCATGATCATGATCGAAGACGAATCCGGGGGGTTCAAATTCTACATGCAGCGCATCGGGGTGCCGGTAATCGTGGCCCTGCTCGGCTCGCTCTTCGTCGCGCTGGTGCTCATTCCCCTGGCCACCAGCAAATTGGCCGGCCAGAGCGAGGCCAAAGAGCACTGGCTGGTGAGCCGCGGCAAGGAATTCTACCATCGCCTGTTGGCAAAAGTACTCAATCACCGCACTGACGTGGTGGTGGGCGTATTGCTGATGCTGATCATTACCTTTGGAGTGCTGATCCCGCGGGTTCCGAGTTCGGATGATGACGGCGGGAACATCAGCGACATCTTTTTGATCTTCGATCTGCCCAACAATTTTACCACCGAGGAAGCGGATAAATTCTTCAGCGCCGTGGAAGATACCATCTACGCCCACGCGGAAGAGTACGACATCAAAGCGGTGGACACCGGTTTTCGCAGGGGATTCGGGCGGGTGCGGATTTTTCTGAATCCCCCTCCCAAAGAGCAATGGTTCACGGTGATCTATAAAGGGGCGATGAAGGCGGCGGGGATCAAAACCGATAAAAAATTAGACCGGGAAGAAGTGCTGGCGGATTTGAAGGAGCGCATTCCCCAGAAACCGGGGGTCAAATTCCGCACTTCCTGGCGGGGAGGCGGGACCGGCGAAGAGGGCAGCGTTTCGATCATGCTCTACGGAGACGATACCGGCAGGCTGATCCAACTGGCGGAAGAAGTGGAGCGGCGCATGCGCCTGTTAGAGGGGGTAATCAGCGTGGAAACCGATACCGAGGCCGGAACGGATGAGATCCGCATCTCCATGGACCGCGAAGTGGTAACGCGCAACGGGCTTAGCCCCAACCAGGTGGCCTTTACCCTGATGTACGCGGTGCGGGGATTGAACCTGCCCCGTTTTCAGGCCACGGATAAAGAGATTGAAATGCGCATCCAGTTAAAAGAAGAAGACCGCGAGAACTTAGGGCAGGTCAAAAACATTACCTTCATCAACAGCAGCGGAAGGCCGATCCCGCTCTCCGCAGTGGCGCATTTCAATATCGACCGGGGATTGGGCCAGATTGCCCGGGAAAACGGAAAAACCTTTTTAGCGGTCAACGCCAAAACCACCATGGGGGATTTGCCGAAAATTTCCGGCCAGATCGACCAGTTGATGAAAGATTTTCCCATGCCCTACGGCTACAACTGGCAAAAAGGCTCCCGTTTTTCCCGGCATGAGGAAGAAAATGCGAACTTCGTGCAGTCCATGGTCATTGCCATCATCTTCGTGTACCTGATCATGGCCATTCTGTTCGAGTCATTCCTGCTGCCGCTTTCGATTATGTTCACCATTCCGCTCTCCTTTTTCGGGGCTTACCTGGCGCTGTTCATCACCCGAACGCCGCAAGATATAATGGCCGCGATCGGGATCATCATCCTGGTGGGGGTGGTGGTGAACAACGGCATCGTATTGATCGACATGGTCAACCGCCGCCGGCGGGAAGGATTCGAGCGCAGCGCCGCAATTTTGGACGCGGGCAAAAACCGTTTTCGCCCGATTTTAATGACCAGCCTGACCACCGTGGGTGGGCTGATCCCCATGTCCGTTGGCAACGCCAGCCTCATCGGGATGCCCTACGCGCCCATGGGCCGGGCGATCATCGGGGGGTTGTTAGTAGCCACCTTCCTGACCTTGATCGTAGTGCCGGTGTTCTATACCCTGTTCGACGACCTGGCGATCTTCTTCCGGCGGGTAGTAAGCTGGTTCCGGGGCAAGAGTGCGGCGGGAGAGGTGGTTATCTCCTCAGAAAAATGATCCATAGCCGGGTTGCTTTACAGGCGATTCGGGTGTAAATTCTTCTAAATTTTAGAGAATGGGGAGATTCTTGGATATGACTGCTAAACAATTAGAAAAAAGTATTCAGGAAATATGGGAGTTGTTTCGAGAAACCGGCCGGAAGTTTGAAGAAAGTCGGCGCGAATTTGAGGAGAGCCGGCGCGAGTTTGAGAAACGCGATGAATGGCTTAGCCAAAAAGTCGCCGCGGTCGGCGAACAGGTTGCGGCCCTCACCGGCAAGTGGGGAAAGTTTGTGGAGGGATTGATCGCCCCGGCGGTGGAACGGCTTTTCAAAGCGCGCGGAATCGAGGTGGACAAGATCTACCAGCGGGTGCGGGCGCATAAGAACGGCGCCGGGCTGGAAGTGGATATCATGGCCATCAACCGGCGCGACGCGGTTTTGATCGAAGCCAAAAGCACCCTGAAAACCGCAGATATTGACGAGCACCTGGATCGTCTGGCGAGGTTTAAACAATTCTTCCCGGAGTACCAGGATCGCCGGGTTTTTGGCGCCGTGGCCGGCATCGTCATCGAAGAGGAGGCCGACCGCTATGCTTACCGCAACGGCCTGTTCGTAATTGCCCAGGGCGGGGAAACGGTCACAATTTTGAACGACGAGAAGTTTGTTCCGCAGGTGTGGTAAACCCGCCTTTGGATTGTGTTCATGTGTTCATGTAAAAAACCTGAGCACCTGAACACATGAACACCAAAATACATCCCTTCACAGTTGATATAACATCCAGTAAATACCCACCCCGGTAACGGAGACATACATCCACACCGGCAGGGTCCAGCGGGCGATTTGTTTGTGCCGGGCAAAGCGCTCTTTAAAGGCGCGGAAGAGCGTAATGGCCGCCAGGGGCGGAACCGCCATGGCTAACAGGGTATGGCTGATGAGGATGGTAAAATAGAGCGGGCGAATCCATCCCTCCTTTGTAAACCGCACCGATCCGACCTGGTAATGATAGATCAGGTAGGAAACCAGGAATAACGCGGATACGGTGAATGCGACAATCATGCAGCGTTTGTGAGCGGTGATCTTACCCCGTTTGATGAAGAAAAAACCGCTCACAAGCAGTACAAAGCTGCTGGCGTTCAAAAGGGCGTTGAGGGTGGGCAGATCGTAAATAGAAAACAAAAAAATGTACCGGTGTTATGGTGTTTTAGTGTTTTAGTGTTTTAGTGAATGGGCGGGCAAGTAAAGCAATCATAAAACGACAACGAGGAAATCCTTCGCGCTGCTGCCTGGCCTGCCATCCCTACAACAGTAGTAGCATCTCGTATATTTGCGGGACTGTCTCGTATTTCGGCGGGGATCACACTGTCCGGGTTTAGCTGCCCCATACTAATGCAAAACTGAAGTTTTGTGGCGAAGCCACTCCTTTGGAGCACTCCTACTGCCCCTGCCTACTGCTTACTGAATTTACCCCTCCTGCCGCAGCCGCTCGATATCCACCACCAACTGCCCCAGCGACATATTATCCATGCTGTCGTAGTACCCCCGAATCCGGCCTGACTTATCGATCAGCACAAATTTGGTGCTGTGGATGAAATGCTCGTTTCCGGGGTCCTCCCGCACGCTCAAATTCAGGCTGGCTCGGGCAAATTCGTAGATTTCCGATTTATCCCCGGTCAGGAAAAACCATTTGCCGGGTTGCGCTTCGTAACGCTCGGCGTAGCGGGAGAGCACCTCCGGGGTATCCCGCTGCGGGTCCACGGTAAAGGAGGCCAGCCGCACCTCCTCCGCCCCTGCCAGGGCGGTTTGAAGCTGGCTCATCCGGGCGCTCATGCGCGGGCAGGGTCCCGGGCAACTGGTGAAAATAAAATCGGCGATCCAGATGCTTCCCCGCAAATCGGCGTGGGTTAGCGGGTTTCCGCTTCGTTCCAGCAGGGAGAAATTTTGCACCTCGCCCAATACCGGCAGGGACTGCCCGGAGCCTGTCTGATGGCTTCTGGCCCAGTTCCATACCCAGATTCCTGCCAGAACGACGCCGAGGGCGATACCGATGGGAAGGATTTTAGAAATAGATAGACGCTTCATAATCACAGGCTTCCATATTTGAAGAACCAAGAGCCAGAAACCAGGAACTAAGAATCAAGAAAGAGGTGGGGCTTGATTCTTGGAATTTGGTTCCTGGCTCCTGGATCTTGGTTCTTGTTTCACATCTTTACTTTGTCATAGATCATAAAACTCCACACAATCAAGGGATAGACAAAGGAGGCAAACATCAGCCGGCGGGCAAAAAGGTTGTTCCGGTAGAGCGCCAGGCTGATCCCGCAGCCCAGGAAGGCCCCCCCGGCCAGCAAAGCCGCGGCAAGGTACATTTTCCCCGCCAGCCCCAGCAAAGCGGGAAATAGACTGGCGCCTAACAAGGCGGCGCAGGCAAACAGAATCTGGCGGTTGGTACGGGGAATTCCATTCTCCCGCAGGGGCAGCATTTTATATCCCGCCCGCCGGTAATCTTCCCGGTACAACAAGGCGATGGATAGAAAGTGGGGAAACTGCCAGAAGAACAGGATTCCGAAAAGCGCCAGGGCTTCCGGCGCCAAAGCGTTCCGCGCCGCGGTCCAGCCGCAGACGATGGGCAGCGCCCCGGATACCGCCCCCACCGCGGTGTTGAAATAAGAAATCCGCTTCAGCGGCGTATAGGCAAACAAGTAGGTTAAGATGGTCAGGGAGACTAAAAATCCGGTCAGGATATTGATGTACAGGGTCAGGAACAGCACCGAAACAATGCACAGCGCAGTTCCGAAAGCCAGCGCCTCTACCGGCCGCAGGCGGCCCTGGGGAAGGGGACGTTTTTGGGTGCGGATCATTCGGGCGTCATAAACTCGCTCGGCGTATTGATTCAACGCCAATGCCCCGGCGCTGGCCAGACCGATCCCGAACAATGCGCCGGCGAGGTTCAATAGATTGATGTTGCCGGAAGCGCCCAGGCAGTAGCCGGTCAATGCGGAAAACAGTACCAGCAGCGTCAGGCGCGGTTTAGTAAGCTCCAGGTAGGCGCGCATTTTGGCAAACGGTTTTGGGGGCGGTGGTTGCGTCTGCACAAGCCCCAAGCTGGCAATCAGCGCAGCCACGCTGCAAGAGAGTAGCAGCGCTCCCACGGCCACGTGCAGCACGGTCACGTACACCGACTTGCCGGTCCAGATATTGAGCGCCCCTAAAACCATTTGAAGCGAAGTTAACAGCAGCAAGATTGCCGCCAATTTGCCAATCTTCCCGGCCTTTCGATGGCGGGCAAAGAAAAAAACCGCCAGGCCCAGGATCAAAAGCGCCGCCACCCGGTGGGCAAAGTGAACCGCTACCTGGAACTGAAATTTTCCGGGCGAGAGCGGGAACGGCGCAGAAGGGTCGTGGGGAAGGTTTGCGAACGGGGGAATTATTTTTCCGAACGAGAGCGGGAAATCCGGAATCGCCAGGCCCGCCCCGCTGTGGCGCACCAGGGCGCCGAGAATCAATTGCAGGAAAATGAGACCGGTGAAGAAAACGCTGAGCCGGAAAGCGTTTTGCCTGGCCGGAAACGGAAAGGAAACCGCTGCCGCGCCCCGGCGGGATGGGGAAGTCAAAACGACAATGGCAAACAGGAGGCAAAGAATGGTTTGGGCGACAAGAGCATGGGTCACCGCCACCGCCATCCGCAGCGACTGCACCGTGAAGAAGCCGGCGATTTGCAAGGCAGCTTCCTGCACCGAATCAGTAGAAATCAACAGCACCCGCAATCCCCCCAGGGAGGCCTGGAGAATGACCGCCGCCAGCGCCGCCGTTCCCAGCCGCTGAACCGTTCGCCCGGGTTTGGCAATCCACAGCCAGCCAGCCAATATCGCAATCAGAATACCGGTAAAGCCGGCCACCAGGCGGTGAGTGTGCTCGAAAAGAATGCCGCCGATCATCGGGGGGGCCAGGCTTCCGTAGGAGAGCGGCCAATCCGGCACCGCGTCACCGGAGCCGGTGCTGGTGACGGCGGCGCCGGCGACAATCAGCCCGATTGCCGCAGTTGCGGTTAAGACCGCGAACCGGTGCAGCCAGAGGTAATGTTGTTTCTGTCTAAATCGCATCATCTCCATTACAGGCTAAAAGTGAATGTCGATGCAGTCGCGCTGCCCGGTTCAACGGTTACCGGCGCGGTTTGCTCGCCGAGTCTTTCCTGCCAACAGCTCAGCGTATAAACGCCGGGAGGGATATCCTCCAAAGAAAAATTTCCGTCAATATCCGTTACGGCGTAGTAAGGCTGGTCAACCACCACAATCCAGCCGCTCATCCAACCGTGTACATCGCAGCGGGCTGCGATGAATTCCGGGTGTTTGAAGGATACTTCCATTTTCTTGAGGGATTCGGGCTGAGAAAAATTGAGCGGGCGGTTTTTCTTCGCAAAGGTATGAAAATTGTGCAGAATGCCGTCGTTATTCAGAATTTGCAGCGGGGTATTGACGGGTAGCAGCAGCACGTGAGGCTGGTAGCGGCATCCTTGCTGGTCCAGAATGAATTTGTTTCCCAGGGATGAGAGCGGTTTGCCCCCCTCAACCCCCGTTAAATAGACCACCGCATTGCGAATGCCCTTGTTTTCACTGACGAGCAATCGTTCATCATATTGAGTCTCAAGACCGCAGACGTCGGTATCTTTCACTACCATCAGTTTGAGCGGCCGCGGCTTTTCACCATGGAGGATAACCCTGCCGCGAATGCTGCCAACTGCCTTATCCGGCTTATAGCCGACCTCGGCTCCCGATGCTTGATCAATGTTTTGCTCAGCCGCTGTGGAATCTTCGTTCTGTTTAGAACAGCCAATTGCCAAAAAAGTTAACGCCGATGCCATTGTGACGATTAAAAAAGCGATTCGATACATGGCAGGTTACTCCCCGTCCGGCGCGGTGGCGGGCGGTACCGGCAGCGGCACCTGGTTCTTGATCGGCGGAAGGCTGCGCAAATAAGCCCATACTGCTTTCAGATCGCTGTCGCTCATTTCTCTATAATTGAACCAGGGCATCGGCGGCAAAATGTCGCGGCCGTTCGGCTGGCCCTGGTGCTTGCCGGTGCGCAACGCCTGGATAAAGGCTTCCTCGGTCCACTCTCCCAAACCGGTTTCTTTGTCCGGGGTAAGGTTCATAGTGAAACTGACCCCCCAGGGGCCTGCCCAGGCGGTAAGCATTGCATTAGCGTTTGCCAGCACGTTGCGTTGCAAATCATCCGGCGACCAGGCGGGGTACGGCATATCCTGCGGATGCCCGGAAAGCATGCGGCTGGAATCCGGCAGCGGAATACCGCCGGGGCCTTGAACTTTCGGGCTATGGCAATCGTGGCAGCCGCCCACTGTCACCAGATATTCGCCGCGTTTCACCGGATCATCCCCAGTGAGATTGGTTTGGCCCTCGCATCCCATAAAAGCGATGAATGAAATCCCGATTAGCAATACTATGATTAACTTTTGCATATTTTTTCCTTTATAATACACATATAGTTTGATAAATGTGGTTCTCTTTCCGTCTGTTGAAGGGATTAATTATCTTTCTGGCTCCACGGCGGGGTAATGCCGTTCATTCTGGCATAGGCGATCAACTGGCCTAAGTGCTCCGCAGTATGGTCGCCGACGATGAAGAGAACCTGCCGACGGGTCATTTTATTGCCAAAAAAATCCACTTCTTCGTTGTGTGTCTCTTCCTTCATGTCGGCGATGGCCGCCTTGACGTGGGCGGTGGATTCCTTGAGCGTCTCAACGGCCTTCTCTTTGCTATCAACGGTCTTTTCCAGGTTCCGCGCATCGACGCCCTCCGGGATCGGTGTACCCAGCAGGGAAGCAAAATAGTAATTGCCGCTGGCAACGTGCAATACGGATTCTTTTACAGAGCGAACTCCTTCGGCGGGACGCCAATCATATTTTTCGGCGGGAATCGCTTCGGCCAGGCTGGCGGCTTTATCAGCCGCAAAGCCGTACACTTTGAGGAAATCCTGCACCCATGCAGATTCTTGCTTTTCCTGGGCGGCGGCAGAGAAGATCAGTATCAATACAAAAAACAGCACCAACCTCATACCATGAGATAAATTTGCCAGTAGCTTTATAGTATTGAGAGCCATGACAATCCTCCATTATAGTTTGATTTATGTATTTTACAGGCTTAGCGCCCATATTCTTCCAGTTCCTGCGCCATCTGCTGCAGCCAGCTCTGGTATTCCGCCGGGGTATGGATCACCAGTTTCCCTCTCATACGATAATGCCCCAGCCCGCAAAGCTGGGCGCAGCTGATTTCATAATTCCCCGGCTTTGTGGGAGTAAAATACACCGGCACGTTGATGCCGGGAATGGCGTCCTGCTTGACCCGCATGGCGTTGAGCGCAAAACTGTGGATTACGTCTTTAGATCCCAGGTGAATGATCGCCGGTTTGCCGGCCGGCAAATGCAGCTCATTCACCGTGGTCAGGTCGTCCATCGCGTTGGGATCGTTAAAATCGATCCCCAACGGGTTGGTCTGGGTGTCCACCAGTTTGATATCCTGCTTGCCAAAAGCACCGTCTGCCCCCGGATAATGAATGTTCCAGGCGAACTGCTCGCCGGTTACCCGCACCACCACGGCTTCATTCTCGTTCGGCGGCTGCACTTTTAACACCGCCCAGGCGGGAATGGCGAAGGCAAACAACAATACCAATTCCGCCCCCACCACGCCCACTTCCTGGATTTTAGCCAGGCGGCCTTTGGCCCCGGTATAACTGGCCCGGGGATTTTTAGAGGCCCGGAAACGAATCAGCACGTAGATGAAAAACGGGGCCCAGATTACAAACAGGATGAGCATGAGCCAATGCACCAATCCCAGCATATAATCCAGCTCTGCGCCGTGGGCGGAGGCGACTTCCGGCAATCCTAAGTAGGGGCTGATATCTGGCATAGTGTTCCGTCTCCTTTGAGTCGTTTATCCGTTCGCTGAACCGCATCGGTTTAGTACTGAACCCGGCTTGTTGAAAATCACGCTGAAGCGTGGTAATCCAAGATTGCCACACTTCGGTGTGCTTTTTGACATGCACCCGTTTCGATCTTTCCCACCCGCTCTCATTATCCCGGCGAATTCTCCACCAGCCTGCGGGGGAGAGAAAGAATAACGCCTTGCTCATTTGCGATATAATTGCCGGAAGCCAGCATCTTCTCGCGTTTGCGCATGTACAGGAAGAAGAGGGTGATCCCGCCCAGCACCACGGCGGTAATACTTAGCAACGCCAGCATGGCCAGGCCGATTCCCCGGGTGGTGGAGGAGTTCGCAGCGGCGCCTCCAAAACATTTTTCGCAGGCCGCGGCCATTTGCGGTAAAAAAACCAGCACTGCGCCCGTTAGAATTGGGCAGAGAGAATGCAATCTATCTATCATGGTATGCCTTTGGCGATTATGAAAAAACGTGAAACGTGATGCGTGAAACGTAAAGCGTAATGCGTAACCGATAGGGCTATTGTGTATTGCGTATTCCGTTATTTTACGCATTACGAATTACGCAATACCTCATTCACCTCATATCCACGTGCCGGAGCTTGCGCAGAAAACGAATCCCGTAGTAAACCAGCGCAATCCCGATCAGGAAGGAAACCACTCCCATAATGACGTAATGGTGATAAATGCTCCATACCCCGAAGCCCAGGGCCAGCAAGATCGAGAGGGCGATAAAAAAAATATGGATCGCTTTAAGGGACAATGTGGCCTCCGATCTGGTCGTGATATGAGGAAATGGTTAATACAAACAATACGGCCAGGAATATAACCGTGAAGATCAGGAGCGCGAAAATCACCTTCTTTTCAGAAATCAGGTGCATGAAATAAGCGGCTACCAGGCTTCCTTTAATGCTGGCGATGAATAAAGCCACGATCAAGGCCGGCACGATGGAAAGATGCAGGTAAGCCACCGCGACGGTGATAACCGTGAGCGCCGCCAGCGCCCCGAACACGGCGATGTAAATCCGCACGTGTTTTTTGACGTCTTCGGCATGGGCGGAATCACTCATAGAACCTCCTTAGAAAGTCATTTGCTTTGCGTCATTTGGTTGTCATTTGCTTCGCGTCATTCAGTCGTCATTATTCGTCATTTTTCACTATGCATCCCTGCATCCGGGGGGCATGTGTTACACTTTACACTTTACACTTTTCATTATAACAGGTAGATCGTCGGAAAGAGGAATATCCAGACGATGTCCACAAAATGCCAGTAAAGACCCGCCACCTCTATGCGATTGGTGAAGCGTTTGGGATCGGTTTTCCACATTTTGCTGCCCGGCCCCCAAAAATAGCTGTTGACAATAATTCCCCCCACCACGTGCAACCCGTGCAGGCCGGTAAGGGTGAAATAGATCGCCAGAAAATTGCCTTCCGCGGGAAAGAGGCCATGGGAGAATTTGACGTTGTACTCAAACGCCTTTACCACCAGGAAGGCCAGCCCGCAGAGAATGGTAAGCCCCATGTAGCGCTTATATTTCTTGAAATCGTTCATCATCAATGAAGCCCAGGACATCACGATGGTAACGCTGGAGGCGATCAGAATCATGGTGTTGAAAGTGCCGATGGGCACGTTGAGAACGTCGAAGGAGCTTTTATATAATTCTCCGCCCAACATTCCCGGCCAGGCCGGGGCGCCGATGCGCAGAAAAATGTAAGCGGAAAAAAGCCCCCCGAACAGCATCACTTCCGAGGCTAAAAACAGCCAGATGCCCACTTTGGCGTTGTAAACCCCGGTATCGGGGCGCACGGTTGCGGTATAGGGAATATCCATAAATTTCTCCGGGTCTCCTGTATCAGTGATTTGCTTCATCTAAATTCGGTTTAAGGGCGTCACTCGTCCTGGGATACTCAAATCACTAAACCCTAACTCTCCGGTTAAAATACGGCGCGAAGCGACGTTCCGCTGCCACCGGTTGTTAGACGGCGCGTGTGCGCGTTTCATGCTTTATGTCTTCGTCGCCGTGACGATATGAGCGGATAAGTCAAAAACGACCATTCCATCCGTCGTAACATATGGTCTTAAGACATGTTCGGCTTCCTCGAGAATTCGGCTGATCTGCTCCTCCGGTAGAAGGATCCCCATTACGGGCAACCAGCCCCTGAGATCGGCTTCAACCATAACCCGAGCGTTAGGAAATCGCGCAATACCTGGCTCGGTGATGACTTCGACGGATGCCACCCCGGCGTCCGCAAACAACGCAATGAGATCGTCTCGATTCCCGAGCACGAACGGCGCACGCAGCGCCTCGGCCGCTTGCCGGCCAGCGACCCGTTCGAGCAGCTCCACCTCGGCGGCGTAAGCGGGTATGTTATCGAGAGTGTCCCAAACCGCGACTGCTAAACGTCCTTCCGGGACCAGCACTCGCAACGCCTCGCGAAGGGCTTTACTGCGGTCATCGAAGAACATAAGGCCGAACTGGCTGACGACTACGTCGAAGGCCTGATCCGGAAATGGCAGCGACTCAGCGAAGCCCTGCCGCCACTGCACCGAGGGATCTAGCTGTTTGGCCACCTCTAACATTCCCCGGTTAGGATCCAACCCGGCCACAAATCCGGTTGCTCCGGTCCAGGACACAATCTCGCGGCCCAGTATCCCAGTGCCGCACGCCACGTCCAGCACTCGTTGGCCCGGCTTGATCCAGGCAGCATTTACGACCTTCGCAGTCCATTGCCCAAAGAGCGCAGGCACCATTAACGCCTCGTACGCAGCCGCGGAATCAATTTGTTTCTGAAGCGTTGGCTCACTCATCTTGTGTTTCCATTTACGCCGTTTAACACTTATTCACTCTACCGAAACCTTCTCTTCCGGTTCATTCTGGGGCGTAAAATCCCGGGAATTTCCCGGAACGCTGTATTCGTACGGCCCGCGGTACACCTGCGGCATCGTCTCGAAATTCCCGTGCGCCAGCGGCGGAGAAGAAGTGGCGCTCCACTCCAGGGTGGTCGCTTCCCAGGGGTTCTCGGAGACCTTTTTCCCTTTTCGGATGCTCATAAACAAATTGACGATGAAAACAATTTGCACCAGGCCCATGATCCAGGCGGCGATGGACATTACCTCATTCCATTTCAGCACCGGCTGGGCAAACTGGTAAAGCTGGCCGCCGTCGTACAGCCGCCGGGAAACCCCGGCCAGCCCCTGGATGAACATGGGCATGAAGATGAAATTCATGCAGATGATAGTACCCCAGAAATGGATTTTCCCCAGTAAATCGTTCATGCTCCGGCCGGTAATTTTGGGATACCAGTAGTAGATGCCCGCAAACAGCGCCAGAATGGTTCCCGGCGCGACCACGTAGTGGAAATGGCCGATCACGTAATAGGTATCGTGCAGGTGGATATCCGTGGGGGCCAGACCCAGGGGCAGCCCGGTCAATCCGCCGATGCCGAACATGGGCAGGAATCCCAGGGCAAACAGCATCGGGGTGGTAAAGCGGATGGAGCCGCCCCACAGGGAGAGGAACAGCGCCGATAGAATGATGACCGAGGGAATGGAAATGATCATGGTGGTAATCTGGAAAAAGGCGCTGATGGCGGTTCCCATGCCGGTAATGAACATGTGGTGAGCCCAGACGATGAAAGACATGAATCCTAAAAAGATCACCGAGTACACCATGGCCTTATACCCCCAGAGCGGTTTGCGGGTATTGTTGGCGATAATTTCCGCCACGATGCCCATGGCCGGGAGGATGAGCACGTACACCTCCGGGTGGGCCAGGAACCAGAACAGGTGCTGCCACAACAACGGGCTTCCCCCGCCGCCGATATCCATGGCCTGGCCACTGACCACCAGCCCGCTGGGCATGAAGAAACTGGTTCCGGCCAGCCGGTCCATCAACTGCAAAATTGCCGCGGCTTCCAGCGGCGGGAAGGCCAGCAGCAACAAAAAAGACGTAATCAACTGCGCCCACACAAAGAAGGGAAAGCGCATGAACGTCAATCCTTTCGCGCGCAGTTGGATGATGGTGGTGAGGAAATTGATCGCCCCTAACAGCGAGGAAGTAATCAGGAAAACCATTCCCAACAGCCACATGGTCTGTCCCATGGTCTCGATGTTTGCCAGGGGAGGATAGGAAGTCCACCCGGATTTGGCCGCGCCGGCGGGAACGAAAAAACTGCCTAACATGACCACGCCGCCTAAGAAATAGGCCCAGTAGCTGGCCATATTGAGCTTCGGGAAGGCCATGTCCGGCGCGCCGATTTGCAGCGGGACCACGTAATTCCCAAACGCTCCCACCGCCAGGGGGACCACCCCCAGGAAAACCATGATAGTGCCGTGCATGGCCCCTAATTGATTGTAAAATTCCGGGAGCATCACCCCCCCGGGCATGGATTCCTCGCTGAACAGCCAGCCGATCAGGGGAAGCGCTTCCCCGGGGTAGGCAAGCTGCCAGCGCATGATCATAACCAGGGTAAAACCAAAGAGCAGGAAAAACAGGGCGGTAAAACCGTATTGCAAACCGATGACTTTATGGTCGGTGGAAAATACATATTTGCGCCAGAAACCCAATTCCGGGTGGTGTTCGCCGTGGGCGTGAGCAGTTTCCGGGTGTGTAACCTGAAGCTCTTTATTATAGGCGTTTTTTGCCATTTATCCGCGTCCCCGTTTTTAGAGTTCGTAAACAGGCTAAAGTAAAGCCCTTTTCCATCGCATAAGCTGTGGAGTTGGAAAGGGAAAAACCCCTGACGTCGATTGAGATCGCTTTGGGAAATGCCGGGAAGGAGAGCAAAGCCCGGCCTAACTCGAGGATTTATCCTGGAAAGTAAACTCTACGCTTTTGACCTCGTTTTCCCCGACGGTTACGCTCTGGGTTTGGGTACCGTACTTTTCATGCCAGGCTTCGATAACGTATTGCCCGGGGGGCAGATGTTTCAGGCTGAAGCTTCCGTCGTCGCCGGTAACGCTATAATAAGGATGGCTTACCACGCCGCCGTATGCAAGCATCCAGGGATGCACGTCGCATTTAATTTTGATCATAACTTCAGCTTTATCGAATTTCCGTTCCCGTTCATCCCCTTGTTTGGGCATCCCGAAGTTGAAAGGACGGTTGATTTCCGGCAAAGCGTGGATGTTGTGCAGTAAAGGATCGCTGTTCAATATTTTAACGGTTTGGCCGGTTTGAACGCCAAATACGTGGGGGGTGTACATGCAGCCTTTCTGGTCGAATATCACCGGGTCGGCAGGGGGAGTGAATTTCCGGTCGCCCAATCCCTCTTTCACGTAAACGAAAACATATTTCAAGGTTCCGTTATCATTCACAACCACGTCTTCCGAGAGAACCGCCTCATCGCCGTGCAGCACGCCACATTCCTGGTCTTGTTTGATGCGCTTGCGAACCGGGGACGTTCCCGCAAAGCGAATAGCTCCTTCAACCCCGGATGTAAACGCGGATATATCCGTTCCGGCTTCTTGTTGAGCGGGCGCCTCTTTGGACTCGGCGCCGGATTGTTCTCCGCCGCCGCTCCCGCATCCGGCCAGCGAAATAACCAATAAACTTGCGAACAATATCGATAACATATTATATCTCATTTGAACACTCTCCTATGCATTATGGATTTGGTTGAGAATTCCTGTTTTTGCTCAAACCTTAGTCCCGGCGTAATAAAATACATTTTGTCGCGGTAACCCGGATTTGCGGGAAAACTGCTCCCGCCGGCGACGAAAAAACTTTTTAGCAGAGCGCCAAAATAGCGTTTTCAAATCAAAAGCTGCATCAACGCCGTTTAAAAAGAAGCTTTCTCGTTCCGAGCTTAAAAAGGTTCAAATTGCAAAATTAACAATCTTCTCTACGAACTGGGGATTGATATATCTGAAAATGGGTCGGAATCAGGATTTGTGATTCGTCATTACTCTCACAGGTATAACCGTTCACCTTCCCGGCTTTTGAACCCGGGGGTGGGGGTTGCCGGAGTTTTTTACTGATATTACCAGAAGAAAAAAGGTTAATACTCTTAAAGAATACTTACTGTCAGTACCATCCTCAAAAAAAGTTGCCAAGATGATATTGAAAAAAGATTTCATTGTCAAGGAAAAATTGGGCCTGTGAGAACTTTTTTGTCAGAGATTGCGCTTCCTTTGCCGGAAGTGAAAATATTTCCTTTGAATTAAGGAGTGCAAAATTTATTTTGCACCGGCAGCACATCCCGGCCATTGGGGATTACACTCTTAACCCACGCATAACGAAGGTAGATCATGGAATGGGTATGGGAATTATATGAAGATTACGTTCGCAAGGAATTACGCCGCCTGGGCAGTGAAAATCCCGGCGATGAAGAATTGCAGAACGTCTTTATTCGCATCATAAGCGAATCCACGGTGACGGTTCTGGTTCAGGAACCCTGGCAGAATGCGGTGCGCTTTAAAGGGCTGGCAAAGTACGACGCCCAATCCATGATGCCGCTTTTGAACGACCCGGAAAACTATCTCCTCAAACACTTCGGCGGAGGCAAATTCAAGCTCAATTTTCACCAGGGCTTGAACTTTATCGCCACCAAAAATTTCAAGCCGGAAGGGGAGCCGAAGTGGAGGGATTTGCCGGATATTGGTTACTGATAATTGATAATTGGCAATTGCCAATTATGAACCATCACATCCCCAACCGATCCTTCATCTCATCCATCACTGCGGCGTCGATCTCGCTCAAGCCTTTTTCCCGGGCGTGATCCTCTATGCTTTTTTGAACCATGGGGCGCACGAACGCGGGAATGCGCTCCAGCCGCGCCCGCGCTTCCGTGGTCCAAGAAAAAGCGTTTTCCGCTTTGGTAAAGGCTCCGCTTACGGCCCCGGGAAAGGGGCATTTGCGGGAATCCATCCCTTCGGGAGAGCCGGCAGGTTTTTCTGCCCCGGGCATGGAAGCGGGGGCCTCCGGTGGAGAATCGGCAACCGGTTGCTCCCGCTGGTGCGCCAGGGAGCTTTTGACCATCCGCATCGGTTCCGCAGCCACAGGTTGCCCCCCGATTTTAACATCCAGCGAGCGCACCATCTGGGTTTCCATGGGATTGATCAGCATCGCCATCGCCTTACCGCAATGCGGGCAGCCGAATATGACCGTCAGCGAACCTTCCTCGGGTCCGCGAGTTTCCAACAATTTCATCGGCTCATCGCATTCTAGGCACAGGAATTTCATCGGTTTTCCTCCATCATAACCGAAGCGTTCATATTTACCGGTTCTTTGGGTTCACTATTCCCTATTCACCATTCTGAATTCACTCTTCTTCAAATTGTGAACGGAGAATGGAGAATAGGGAATGGTTAATTTGAATAGCCCACGAACGCCCTCACCTTCCCGGCAATCTGCCGGATTACCTGCCCTGCCGGGGTATCCGCGTGGTCGTTCATAAACAAGCGGCCTTCATCCCCGGCCCGGGCGATACGGGGATCGAAGGGGATTTTCCCCAGCAGCGGCGCTTTCAACTCATCCGTAATGTTCCCCGATCGATCCGCAGGAAACATCTCTTCCTCCCTGCCGCAATGGGCGCAAACGTAAGCGGACATATTCTCCACCAGCCCGATCAGCGGCGCATTCAACAACTCCACCGCCACGGTAATCGACCGGGCTACCACTAATTGCGAGACCCCGGAAGGAATGCTGACCACCAGAACGCCGTCCAAACGGGGCAGCACGTCCACCAGGTTGGGCAGCTTATCCGACCCCGGCGGCAGGTCGATGAGCAAGAAATCCAACGCGCCCCATTCCGTGTCGGCGAGGAATTCCCGCAGCGCCGCGGCTTCCATCATTCCCCGCCAGGTGTAAGCGTCTTTCTGGCCGGGCGCCTGCCACAGCACCGGGGTTTGGTCGTCGGGCAGGAACAAATCCATGGACATCACCTTGAGGCCCTGCGCAGTTGCCGGGGGAACGATGCCGTTCTCCCCCTGGCGCAGCGGTTTTCCCCGCACCCCGGCCATTTTAGCGACGCTCGGCCCGTTGATGTCCGCGTCTAAAATTCCCACCGCCGCGCCTTCTAAAGCCAGCGCGGAGGCGAGGTTCACCGTCACCGAGCTTTTCCCCACCCCGCCCTTGCCGCTCATCACCGCGATAATATGCCGCACCGTAGCCATGCGTTGCCGAACCCGCCCGGCCTGCGCGGTGACTTGCGCGACGATGTTAGAGCCGCCGTCGCCGGTGATGTCTTTGTAAGTTTTCATTCCCTTGAGCGATCAATATCCAAATCAGCGGGTGTGGGCAGCTTCGGCCATTTTCTCACGCAGCCAGAGATTAATAAGAGTCTCAATGGAAACTCCCTGCTGGCGGGCATAAGTCTGCAATTGCGCAATTAAATCTTTCTGCACGGCGCAATACACTTTACTTGCCTGGAGATCGATTTCAACGTCCACTTCTTCCATAAAATCTTCATAATCGGCGCTGCTGTGGGCATCCCCAAATTCCCAGAAAGACTCCAGGGATTGAAAGTTGTCCGGCAGAGGATCGCGTTGAGAAACCTGCTTTTTACTTCTTGCCATAACTTGTCCGTTGCGGTTGGCAAAATGAATTTTGCCACTCCAGTTTTCCGGTTCCCCGGTTTACCGTTTCTTCGATTCTTTTTCCTTCCCCTGCGCCTGCCGGGCAATCATCTCCTCCATCGCCTTCAGCCCTTCTTTGATGCCCTCTTCGGCGATTTCCAGGGTGACCAGGGTAACCCCGCGCCGGCGGGCGCAGTTTTCCATGCGTTTTTTCGTGCCGTCGCGCATGAATCCTTCCGGCACCCGCTGCAAGCGCGCCCAGGCATCCTGCGTCCAGCTAAATTCTCCCTCCCGGCGGATGGATTCATCCGGCGCGGCCTCGGTTTGGGAGAGACGGCCTCTTTCTTCTAAGCTCCCGGTGGCTTCCATTACCTCCCCGGCGACTTCTAACACCAGGTCTTTGGTAATGGAAGGCAGCTTGCGCACCCGGGCGGTCTTTTCGATCTGCGCTTTGGCGCGCCGGCGCGGGTAGCCGGAGGGAACTCCGCGCAGGGCCTGCTTGGCGTCGCTGGTCCACAGCAGCCGCCGCTCGTCGAAGGCCACCTCTTCTACCATTCCGCCTTCCAATTTTTCCAGGTTCTCGATGGTCTGTTTGTCGATTTTGCCGAATTTAGCGGTTTCGGAGCCGCACACCGGGCAGGCCGCCGGCAGCACGTCGCGCGCCGCGTAACCGCACTCTTTGCAAATGTAGGTCTCCCCGTGGTGTTCGGTAATTTTTTGGATCGCCGCTTCTTCGGCGATGATGCCCATGGCTAACATGGCCGAGCGGGGAAGGATGGGGGCCATGGCCTGCTCGATGATCTTGCGGGAAATGACCGAGTGCCCGCGCTCCATGGCGTAGCGGTGGATGGCGGTGCGGGCCACCCCGCGAACCCCTTCCGGGGCGGAGTTGAGCAGCGCGCTGGCTTCCTCGGTCCAGGTCATGGATTCTTCCGCCCGCAGATCAATCGGGGGAGTAAAGCGCCGGCTGGAGAGCAGCACGTTGCAGGGAACCAACCGGAGCAGGTTTTCGGTGTTGCTGCCCACGTCCATCTCCGCGTCGCTGTGCACCCCGATGCGCCCCATCACCAACAGCCAGGGGCGCTCGCGCCGCACGTATTGCAGGATTTTCTCGAACGCTTTTCCGTCCAACAGGGTGATCTTCATGTTGATCCCCTCTTCCTTCGCCAACTGCCGGGCTACTTCCAGGTGCGATTGGTAAATTTTCGCCAGCCCGGTGTCGATTACCTCTTCGTGCAACTGTTCCTGCTCCTTGAATTTGAATACTTTGGAGGCTTTTTCGGTGAGCACGTTGGCGATGCTGTTGAACATGGTGTAGTGCAGGTAAGGATCGTACACCGAGATCGCTTCCACCTCTTTGCCCAATTCCCTTCCCAGGGCGAGGGCGGATTTCAACCCCGCAAAAGATTCCGGGCTGCCGTCCACCGCCACCACGATGTTGCCCCCGTTTCCGTGAACGTTTTTGACCTCCGCGCCGGTTTTTCCGTTCAACTGTTCTTCCACCGGGGAAGTATTTTTGATAATGAGCATGTCGGTTTTAGTTCTGCGCACCACCCGCTCGGTCACGCTGCCTAACACGCTGTCTTTTACCGCCCCCAATCCCAGCGCGCCCATGATCACTAAATCGTAATCGTTATTATTGATGTCGTTGACCAGCACTTTAAAATTTTTGCCGTCGATCATGCGCGGCTCGAAAGAGACCTTTGCCAGGGCGCACTGCTGCTTCATGAGTTCTAAATAAGAATCGGAGATCAGTTCCAGCCCCATGGTGATGAGGGTGTCGTGAATGCTGCGCTGTTTTTCCAGCTCCTCTTCTACCTGGTACTCCGCGGGCAGGGTAAATTCCATCTGTTTGAAGCGAATATCGTGCATGCGGGCGGCGTAGGCGTGGCAGCCCACCAGTTGGGCGCCGAAGCGTTTGCCCAGCTCTACCGCCAGCTCGATGCCGCGCAGGGAGTGCTCGGAATTATCCACCGGGACGTATATTTTTTGGTACATCAATTTCCTCCTGATTTCAATAAACCAACCGAATCCGCTCGTGAACATAATTTAAACGATCCAGGATATAATCCCGCAGCCGGGCGGTTTGCTGGTCCGGCCCGGAAGATTCTAAACCCAGGCTGATAATGGCGCTGCGCAGATAATCGGCGCACCTCTCTTCCAGGGATTCTTTCCCGCACCCGGCCAGGCATTCGCTGAATTTTTTCAACTCGAAGCGGGCTTTCACCAGGGAGTTGTAAAAATCGTTATCCGCCGGGAAGCTTTCGATCATTTCCCCCAGCCGGGAGATTTCCAATTGAATGATCGCGGGCGCCATCTGCCGGAATTCCTCCCAGCGAAGAAATTCCACTTCGTTCCAATCCCGCTTTGCTCTCTCGTTTGCCATCCTGCGAGCCGGTTTAAAGGTCTTTTGAACGCTCCGCCAGCGCTGGCCCGTCGTTCCAGTCCGCTCTTTCCGGCAGGCGCTCCTGGTTCGTTAAAGCTTTGCGAAGGTATTTGGCCAGGCGGCTGCGCCGTTTTTCCGCATCCGGTTCTAACTCTTCCGCCAGGTAGCGGGCATGGCGGCGGACATTTTCCCAGGAATCGCCTTCCGGGAATTCCCCGCTGCGGCGGCAACCCTCCGGCAGCATGTCGATGCGTAATTCAAAAAAGCGGTGAAAGCGCTCCAGCGCGGCGAATTCTGCTTCCGAGAAACATTCCCGGAATTGCCGCGCCTTTTCCGGGGAAAAATCTCCCTTGAGAGAATCGATGTATCGCCTGCCGGGGGCGTAAATCACGTTGAACCAAAGTCGGCACAGCTCATAGGCCAGTACCGCGGGCGGAACCAGCCGGGAGGCGGCTTGCTGGTATTCCGCGGAGGCCAGGAATAACAGAAACTCGATCACCTGATCCCGGCTATTGGAAGTGGCGGCGGCGTTTTCTGTTTTCATTTATCCGGTAAATCCTGTTAATCCCGTCAAAAAAAACCTGGGCAGCAATTTTCGTTATGCGTCTCCGCCAGGCGGCCATTACACCGGGGTAGGGCGGTGAATCACGCCCGGGCGCAAGGCCCTCAACATTTGCTTCAAGCCCTTGTAGCGGCGGCGAAATTCCGCCGGATCCTGTTGAATAGTCTCCATGGAGAATTCCGGCAGCAGACTGGCCAACAGTTCATCCATGGTTTCTTCCACAATCCAGCCGTGCTGCAGGTACATCAGCGCCAGGTGGTAATCGGTTTCGTCTCCCCGGGCGATATAGCGGAACGCCACACTGTAAGGGTCGAAGTGATACAACTGCAAAAAGCGCCCCGGGAAAGCTGTTTTACTCGCCACGGCGCGCGACTGGTAACCCTCCGGCAAGGGAACCAGGTCGCCGGGGTGCTCTTCGAGAATTTCGATTTCCAGGTTCTGCGCCAGCCGGCGAGCGGTTTCGCTAAAAGCGGCGCGATCTTCCCCGGCGGTTTCGGCGGTAAATTCGATCTGCCTGGTCCATTCCCGCCAGCCTTCCCACGCCTGGGTGGTCTCGCCGATCAAATATACCCGCGCGGGACAGCCAAAAGCCGCGTCCAGGCGGGTGAAAAATTCACGGATCATTTCCCGGTTTAGAAGATTCATAATTCTCAATTCCCAATTCTCTATTCACCATTCTCTATTCACCATTCACCATTAATTGTGAATTCAGAACGGAGAATAGTGAATAGTGAATTCCGAACAGTGAATAGTACTCCCCGGCAGAGAAAGTCCGTCGATCTTCGTGCCGAAGTTGAACTTCGGCACGCAATTGGGTTGCGAAGTTAAACTTCGCAACCAGTAAGCCTGGCGGCGGACTAACTCTGCCACGATGTAATAGTGAATTCTACGAACCCACGATTTTCCCCTGCCCTTCGTTCACAGTATTATCGCTGCGCTTGCCGGGGTAGCGGCGCTTGGGGGTTTTGTCTTTGTAATCGTACACCCAAAAGCAGTAGGAATAAGGATAGATGGTCTGCACCACGTGGAAAGGCTCGTATTCGAACAAGCGGCGCATGGCCCAGGCAAAGCGGTAGCGAGAATCCTCCGGAGTGATCACTTCCACCACGCAATCCACCTGGAAGCTGATGAACACCGGGGAGTTGCCGGTCCATAATACTGAGGCCAGCGGATTTTGGGTTAGATTTTTAAACGTGCTTCCCTCGAAAATCTCCAACAGCGCCAATCTTCGCCAGTCGATATGCTCCGGATGCCGGTAGATTTCCCGCGCGGTATTCACCCGCAACTGGCGGGTCTCGTTAACGGCATGGGGAGGAAGTTGGATGATCTGCTCCACCGCCGACTCTACAAGGTTCAGATAATGATCCAGGTATTCATCTTTGGGGGTGAATCCCACGCCCTTGTTGGCCAGGTTGGGGGTCAGGGAATCGCTTTCCCAGGTGCCCACCACGGGCAGGTGCCCGGCATTGAACGCCACGTATTCATCGCGTTCGATGGCGTCGTAAATGCTGTGTTTATAATCCAGCTGCCAGCGGATGAATTTATCCGGCAGCTCTTTGATCTCGAATTCCCGCGCCTGCCCGTTTTGGTGCAGCCGGGCGACGCCGTTGGAAAACTGAACCTGCTGGGTGAGGGCG
Source organism: uncultured Calditrichaceae bacterium (assembly GCA_964522165.1). Taxonomy (GTDB): domain Bacteria; phylum Calditrichota; class Calditrichia; order RBG-13-44-9; family J075; genus JABWBP01. The sequence continues at coordinate 37,483 of CAZFVV010000018.1, read as the reverse complement.
CCTGCTTCAAGCATTGCCATGTATCCTCCTGGTTTATGTCGATTTTGAAGGCATATTTTCGAACATACCGCCTCTTTCCGCCCCCGCAAGGGCTTCACTCATCAACCCCGGGGTGATCCGGTTTTCCCCCTGCCGCCGGGCGTACGCTTCCACCCCTTTTTGAACTTTATTGCGAATGAACGCGATGGGTATCCGCTCTAAACGCGCCCGCGCCGCTTCCGCCCAGATAATTCCCTCCGCCTGGAGCAGCCGCCCGTCGCCATCGGGCTGGTAGGTGCAAGCGGGGTCTTCCTGCAAATAATCGCCGAAAGCGGCGTAAGCGCGGCAGCGGCAGCCGCCGCACAGTTCTTTGAACTCGCAGCGCCCGCAACGGCCTTTTAGCTGATCGAGGTCGCGCAGTTCCCGGAAAACCGGCGAGGTGCGCCAGATTTCCGTAAATCCCTGTTCCAGCACGTTCCCGGCCACCACGGTCATGTACGGGCAGGGAGTCACGTCGCCTTCCGGGGTAATGCGGCAATACTCCGTGCCGGCCATGCAGCCGCCGCTCTCCAATCCCCCCTTGCCCATTTCGTAAGCGATTTGTTTGAATTGCGGGGCGCACTTGGAGCGCACCAGCATGGGGCGGTAGCGATCCTGCAACTCCACCAGGTTTTCTAACATCGCGTGGGTGCGCCTGGGAGAAAGATCGTTCATCTGCTGCCCCCGCCCGGTTTGTACTAAAAAGTAGAGGTTGAACGACCAGGCCCCTAACTCCCGGGTAAATTCGATCAGTTGGGGGATTTCCTCATAATTGGATTCCATGACGGTCGTCTGCACCAGCACCTGCAAGCCCGCGGCGCGGCAGATTTTCAAGGCCCGCACGGAATATTCCCAGGAATTTGGCCCCCCGCGAAAGCTGTTGTGCTTTGCGGGATCAATAGAGTCGATGCTGACCGCCACCCCTTTCACCCCGCACTCGATCATATTCTGAGCCACTTTCTCCGTTACCAGCACCCCGTTGGTTCCCATCACCACCCAGATTCCCTGCGCGGAAGCGTATTGGGCAATGTCGAAAATATCCTTGCGCAGCAGCGGCTCCCCGCCGGTGAGAATGAGCATTTCCGTGCCCAACTGCTTCATCTCATCCACCAACGCTAAGCACTCTTCGGTGCTCAACTCATACTCCGCTTTTTTTCCCGCTTCCATATAGCAGTGCGGGCAGCGCAGGTTGCACTTTTTGGTGAGGTTCCAGGAGATTAAAGAAGGTTTATAAGAGGTATCGGTTTTCATCATCAGATCTGCTAAAGGTTCCACTCGCGGGATGATCCGGCTCGCTGGCGCGGCACACCCGCAACGTCTTATTATACCCTTTTGACCCCCAAAATGCACCCGAAAAGTTCTTTAGGTTTTATTCCGGTACTTTAAGCGAATCGGAATGATAATCCCCATGAGAATCAGGAAGGTGAGCAACGCCGACCTTGCCATCGGTCCCGTCGGCGATTTTTGGGTCAAGGGAGTTAAGTAAAGGTAGTACCAGGACGTCAGCCCGCGCTTGTTCCCCCGCTCTTGATTGAATCCATCCCATACCGTGAAAGCAACCGGCACAAACGCGCCCTCTTCAAACGACAGCCCGCCTTCCCGTACCCGGCTGCGCTTGAAAATAACGCTCCATTCCCCCTCTTCATACCGGGAGGCCAGTGACAATCCGCCATTCCCCCCCGGCTCGATGCTCTTACTGCCCTTGCCGATGAAAAACTCCGCGGTATCTTTAGCCAGGTCCGCAAACCAGATATCCATGGCGTTTTTGCTGTCGCCGAACATGAAATAGGGTTTCTCCACCCCTTCCGGCGTTTTGGAAGGCAGCAACACCGCCACGGCGTCGGAAAATTCCTCCCCGCCCGGCGTGGCCGGCGCTTGCGCATCGAACGGCGGCGCTGGCAGCAACGGACTGTTATGCCCCAGCGTATCCGCGGTCATGGTATGCCAGGTTAGCATAATGGCGATCTCATCCGCGTTATAGATCGCCCGCGCTTCGATGGCGTTGACCCCGGGATAAAATTCCCGCCCCGGCTCGATTACCTGTCCGGCCAGCGGGAAAAGAGCGGCTTCGGCATTTTCAAACAGCGCCTTGCCCCGGCCGAGGTCGATTGGTTCCGAAATCCCTTTCGCCGCCGCCATGGTGGCGTAATTCGGCTGATCGCTTTTGCCCAGGGAATAAACGTAATCCACTAAGGCCCACTGGTCTTCCGGGGGCTGAATGTTGTAAGAGGGCATCGGCGAGCCGTCCAGCCCGGTGGTGAAGGTGCGGAAAATATCCGCCCGGGTGGGGCCGCCGCGGAAGGTCCAGCGTTTGCTCAAATCCGCCGCCCGGATGGGCTGGTTCCACTGGTCTTTCAGGGTGGGAGCGGATTTGCCGTCGCCCCGTCCCAGGTTGCCATGGCAATCCAGGCACTTATTCTCTTCATATATGATCCGGCCTCTTTCAGCGGAGGCGTCGCTGTAGGCGGGAGGTTTGGGAAGCACCACCGGCTGCACGTCGCCGTACTCCCCAAAATCCGGGTAAAAGGATTTGATGTAGAAGGCCAGGTCGGAGAGCTGCCGGTCGGAAAATTCCGGCCAGGGCGGCATGCCGGTGTAGGGCATCCCGTTTTTGATGCTTCTTTTGAGATCTTCGTGGGTGGGCAATTCCCCGCTGGCGGTGGTGCGGAATTTGAAGATTCCGCTGGTGAAATTTCGCGGCTGGGGGCGAAAAAAAGGCGTGGCGACGCTGTGGGCGTCTCCCTGCTCGCCGTGGCACTGGGCGCACTTTTGATCGTAGATTTTCTTTCCCGCTTCCCGCTGCGCTTCGGTTCCCAGGATTTTCTCCTGCGCCGGGAGCAAGGTAATCATACCAAATATCCCTGCCAGGCTCACCAATATCCATTGTTTCATTATTTTACTCGCCTCTTGTGTTTTGCCGTACGTGGTACGTAGGGGCGAAGCATTCCGAAGACAAATTCTTCAAAACACTCCTGGTTTTCTTCGGAATGCTTCGCCCCTACAAATGCCCCTATTCCTTCTCGCGCGGTTTATGGCCGGTATATTCGTACATGAACAGGATCACGTCCCAGATTTCTTCCTCACTGAGGAAATTTTCCCAGGCCGGCATGGCCGAGGCCCAGGGAGTGGATTCTTCCGGCAAACCCGGCGCGCCTTTAGCGATGCGCCAGAAAAGATAGGTCTCCTGCAGCATGGCAATGGTCGTGGGGTCTTGAAAATTCGCCGGAATGGGATCGAAGGCGTGCGCAAAAATTCCTTTCCCCTCCATGTTGTCCCCGTGGCAGAAAGCGCAGTTTTGGAAATAGACTCTGCGACCATTGGCCAGGTGGGCCCGGAACGATTCCGGGTCTTCGGCTTGCAATTCCCGGTAAGGATTCACCCCGTTCACCAAATCGATCTTTTTCCCTTTGAAAGTGATCTCCGTGGGCGGGGGCGGGTGAATGGTTCTGCCGGCCGCCGGCGGTTGGGGCGCTTTGGCGGCGTCGAGATAGACATTAACAGCGGCCAGCAGGGGCAGGGCGATTACCGTGACCGCCAGCGGAAGAGTATATTTTTTATCGGTTAGAAAACGGATGGCCGCGCGTTTGACAAAATTCATATCATCCGTTCGCACCGTCAGGTAGGCCAGCAGCGCCAGGGTAACGATGCCCATGAACATTCCGACGATCGAGGAGGGCAGCGGCGGATTAATTCCGTAACTGATGGCCAGGTAGGTTGCAATCCACCAGACCGCCAGCCAACCCAATATACTCAAGCGGGTGAACCGGAGCGCAATCATTACTACAACAATCGGCGCCAATACCAGGTAGTTCATTTGTTCCCCTTCAATGATACCAGGTAATCAACCAGGGTATTCAAATCTTTAGAAGAAACTTTATCATAAAATCCGCCGCCTTTCAGGGTCGCGGCCATCACGCCTGCCGGATACCCCGCGGTAATTTTGGCGTCCGGGTCTAAGATAGATTCATACATTTCCGCTTTGGAGAGCCGTTTTCCCACGTCGTAGAGGCTGGGGCCGACCATCTTGGCAGGGCTGCCTACGCTGTGGCAGGCCATGCAGCCGTACTTGGCAAAGATTCCCGGCCCGTCTAAATTTTCCGGGGCCGCCGCTCCGGCGACCGCCATGGCGGCGGGCGCACCCTTCGATGGCGGCGCTGCGCCGCTAAATAGATGGGAGGTTTGCATGGTTACCGTGGACGTTCCACCTAAGCTTTGCAGGTAGGCAATCACGCAGAGAATTTCGTCATCATTCAGGCTGATGGGCGGTTTGTGAATGACCGGCATTCCGGGCAGAAATCCTTCTACGATGAACACATTGGGATCGTAGATGGATTCGGCGAGGTACTCCACGTCGCTAACGCCCGGTTTGCGGGCGCCGGCGACCGCGCCGATGTTCCCGAGGTCCGGAAAACGCAGCGAGCCGGATTGCCCCATGGTATGGCAGCTCAGGCAGGTTCCCTTGCCGCTGACGAGTTCCTTCCCGATCTCCACCATCTCCGCGGTGTTCAAATCCGGGCGGATTTCCAGGGTTTTGGGCGGGTAGGTCTCCTTTTGAGGCACCTGCTGCCCCACGTACCAATAGAACAGGGTCACGATAACCATAAATCCGAAAATAGCCAGGGCATTTTTCATAACCGTCCCTCCTCGGCTCCCAGGGAGCCGGGGGCCAGATTCAATCCTCCTTTGGAGGAGGCTGTGTCTGCCGGTTGGGATTCCCAATCTTTTTTGCCGGACAGGCCGGAGAGCCAAAAGACGATGGCGATAAAAGTGAAGAAGATCAGCACCGTCACCGAAACCACCCCGGAGGCGAATCCTAACGTGGGGGTGAAAGCGTCCGGGGAAGTATCCTGCATCACCCCGTACACGTGCCAGTGCTGGCGCAGCCCGGCGCGCACGTAGCCCATCAAGCCCATCAGCCAGGTGAAGGTGACCGCTAAAAAGAAGAGCGCGTACTGGGCGCGGGCGGGAATTTTTCCCCATCGGATCGGCCCGATGCTCTTTGCATTTTTAAACATAAAGACGTCGATAAGGGTTACGCTGATCATGGCAAAGAGCACCGAAAGCACCTGCGGCACCGAAAGGCCGATGCGCACCTTCGCCTCCACGAAATACCCGTAAACACCCAGGAACACCACAAAACTGACCACCACGGCAAAAATCAGGAACTGGATGGTATTGCCTAACTTTGCCCAGGAGACCGTGGCTTGCTTGTTTCCGCGCCGGTAGAGCAGAAAGCTGATGTAGGTGGTAAGAATGAGTATGTTGACCGCGGTGTTTTTGGCGGACATCACCCCTAACACCCCCAACATGGGATGGTGGGAGCCGCCCATGCGCCGGGCTTCCTCCACCGTGGCGACCAGGGAGTGCGGGGTGGCCCAGACGATAAAACAGATGGTTATCGAAGCCAGCAGATATTTGATAAATTTGCGAAACCGCTGCGCCCCTTCGATGCGCTCCATGCTCACCCAGAGATAATAATTGGCCGCCAGGAACAAATTGCCGATCAACACCGCCTGGATGATGAACAGCCAGGAGAAGGTTCCCCCCATCAGCACGATGCCGAGGCTTTGGGAATAGGCGTAAATCTCTTTCCCCAGCCAGTACCCCGCAAAGGGCAGGGGCAGCAGCGCCGCAATAGCGATGAAATTGCCCACGTAGCCCATCCAGTCGTAATGCGCTTTCTCCGCCTCGGTGCGGGCGCCCAGGAATTTGTAAGCCCCGTAGGCCGCGGCAATGGAGCCGCCGAAAGCCACGTTGGCGATCAGGCGGTGAATGTTGATGGGCATCCAGGTGTAGTTGCTGACCGCGCCCCACACGCTCAGCAGCCCCCCGCTCTCGTTGATTCCCGCGGGCGTGTTCATAAAGGTCAGCCAGGCGTTGGCGATGAACATAATCGTGGTTCCCACCAGGTTCAACGCCACCCCCAGGGCCAGGTGGACTTTTGGGGGAAATTTGCCCCACCCGTAATAATAGGCATATAGAAAACCGGCTTCGGCAAAGAACAGCAGAACATAAGGAAGGAAAGTGGGGCTGAAAATAGCGATCAGGTAGGTAGTCAGTTTGGGATAATAGATGATCAGCATGAAGGTGAGCAGCGCGCCCAGGCTGGCGGTGAAGGAGAAGGAGGTGGAGAGCAGCTTGGTAAATTCGTAGGCCAGGTGGTCGTAGCGCTTGTCTTTGGTGTAATATCCGATCAATTCGATAATCAGCGCGAACATGGGGACCGCCAGAACGAAGGCGGCGAACATCAGATGCAGTTCCGCGATCACCCACACCGCCACCCGGCTTCCCACGAACGGAAATTTACGATACTCCACGGTATGGCTGTTTTCCGGGGTGATCTGGGGCGCCGATTGTTGCGCCGCCGCTCCGCCGGTTGCGCTCTGCGCCCGGGCAAGTTCCCGCTGCAATTGCCAGCTTTCCACAACGTTTTTGATGGAAACCGCCAGGGATACCACAACAATCAGCGATATAATATAGAAGGGGATTTTGTGTCTGCTCATGGGTATAGTTTCCCTCTCATGCTATGCGAGTGGCAGATAGTATGGAGCAATGGAATTTTTGAGAATTTCTCAGGCTTCGCCTCAATCCATCGAGGCAAGAGACGGGAATTTGGGCGAAGGCTTCCCGGCGAGGGAAGAAATTATGGGAATAAATCTATGATGAAATCAAATAGAATTGCTTTTCATGCTCAAAAACATATTTCGGTGCTCATTCAGGACAATTCCGCTGCATTGTCCCCCCTGGTCACATCCCTCTCCTTCCGAAACCGAACCGCAAATATGTTCAAACACCAAAAAGGTAGTGGTCTTAACTCAGATTATTTCATGATTGGCGGAAACATTATAACACTTTAAATCGAATTTGTCAAATTTAAATTTTGAGTTGCGGGTTTCGGGTTTGGGTGCAGCACAATTTGCACATCTTGAGATTCCGGCATCCCGGCCATCGTTCGACTGAGACGTTCGTCGAGCTCAGTCGAGACGCTCACGACGAAGTCCGGGATGACAATGCTGATGAGGTTTGCCATGCCTGCGAATGCAGGCATCTCATTACCCAAACGTAGTAAACTTGTGCAATTTGTGCTGCGCCCTTCGGGTTTAGAGTTGCGAGTGGGAGGCGGCGTGTTAGCGCTCGCTGCTCACCTTTCTCCTTCCTGTAATCGAAACCTGAACTCGAACCTCCAAATTTCCTCTTTTTTATATTTATTTTTTTGGTTATACTGCTCACGCCATACGCAACCGGCAACAAAGCGCATTAAAAAAGTTTCCACCTTGTCTTTCGCCTCTAGGCATTCATCTTCATGATTCGTTAAACGTTCACATATATGACAGGAGGAACTGGTATGCTGCGGTATATCGTTTTGCCAATCATTGCCGGAATCATCGGCACTTCCGGCATCACGGCTTTTTTATGGATCGTCGATCGCTACGGCCTGGCCAACGCCGATATGGTGCGCGCCGTGGGCAGTCTGTTCACCAAAAAGTATGAAAACGCCCTCAAAGTGGGGCTGGCGGTGCATTTTACCGCCGGGATCATCATCTCCGCAGTGTATCTCCACTTTCTCAGCATCCTGAACCCGCCGGGCTATTTTTCCCTGTTCTTCCTGGGCGGGGTGATGGGTTTCGTGCACGGATTTGTGTTCAGCTTCATCATGGTGATCATGGCCGAGCAGCACCCGGTGGAAAAATTCCAGGAAGCGGATTTCCAGATCGCCCTGGTGCACGTGCTGGGACACGTGGTGTACGGGGCCTTGATCGGGCTGACCTTCGGAGCGTTCCGGCTGATGGGGGTGGATTTGACCCCGGCGATTTGAATTCCATTGGAACGGGGAACCGGCGACCTCACCGCTTCCCCGTTTCTCTTCTTCTCCGTTTCTTTCCCTCCCCTGCTATTACACCGATGCTACCACATCTTCCCGTAAAAATATCTCGGCGTATCATATCCCCCCCTTGAAATCTCCCGCCCCTAACTTGTGCCGCTTCCCACATAAAATCCCGCGAAAACGGTTTACTTTCTCAACTCTTTTTGCGAAGAAAAAAGTTTATTATATTGAACACTTTCTATAACCTCCCGGTATCCCGGAAGGCCGGGATCCTGGAGGTTAAAAAACTTTATCGGTAATATTTTTTTGACAGGATGAAGAGGATTCACCGGATATGGAAACATCGATTTTTCGACATTTTTATCCAGTTTCATCCTGCTTGTGCCTTTGGTATATATCCTGTCTAATTTTTTATTTCCAATAAAGTTTAAACAATCGGCATTAACGATAGCGAGAGGCAAGATGAAAACATCCCGGCAAATCCGGCAGGATTTTATAGACTTTTTCAAGAAGCACGGCCATACCTTTGTGCCCAGCTCCCCGGTGGTTCCCCATGAGGACCCCACCCTGTTGTTCACCAACGCGGGCATGAACCAGTTCAAAGACGTGTTCCTGGAGACCGGAACCCGCCCCTACAAACGCGCCGCCAATTCCCAGAAGTGCATCCGGGTGAGCGGCAAGCACAACGACTTAGAGGAGGTGGGGCACGACACCTACCACCACACCTATTTCGAGATGCTTGGCAACTGGTCTTTCGGGGATTATTTCAAAAAAGAAGCGATCCGCTGGGCCTGGGAGCTGCTCACCGAAGTTTGGGGAATACCCAAAGAGCGCCTCTACGCCACGGTCTTCGGCGGCGACACAGAAGACGGGCTGGAGCCGGATGAGGAGGCGGAAAAGCTCTGGAATGAGGTTACCGACATCGACCCCGCCCACGTGCGGCGCTTTGGCAAAAAGGATAATTTCTGGGAAATGGGCGACAGCGGTCCCTGCGGCCCCTGCTCGGAAATCCACATCGACCTCACCGCGGACCTCTCCGGCGGCAACCTGGTCAACGCCGGCGATCCCCGGGTGATGGAAATCTGGAACCTGGTATTCATCCAGTTCAACCGCCAGGCCGACGGCAGATTGCAGCCGCTTCCCGCCAAACACGTGGACACCGGGATGGGCTTCGAGCGGGTGGTGCGGGGGCTGCAGAACGTGGAATCCAATTACGATACGGATATTTTCCTGCCCATCCTGGAGCACATCGGCAGAATTGCCGGGATGCCCTACCGGGAAGCGAGCGCGGAGCAGCAGGTCGCCTTCCGGGTGCTGGCCGACCATATCCGCATGCTCACTTTTTCGATCTCGGACGGCGGATTGCCCTCCAACGAGGGGCGCGGTTACGTGATCCGGCGCATTCTCCGCCGCGCCGCCCGCTACGCCCGCAAGCTCAACCTGCACGAGCCTTTCATTTATCAATTAACGCCGACCGTGGTCGAAATCAACGGCGAGGCCTTTCCGGAAATCGTGGAAAAACAGTCCTATGTGATGGAAGTGATCAAAGCGGAGGAAGAAAATTTCAACAAGACCCTGGACCGCGGGCTGGAAATCTTCGGCGACATTGTGAAAAGGATAAAGGGTGAAGGAAAAAAGATAATACCCGGGGAAGAGGCTTTCCGGCTCTACGATACTTTCGGCTTCCCGGTGGATCTTACCCGCATCATGGCGCAAGAGCAGGGCTTGAGCGTCGATGAAGCGGGATTCGATAGCGAGATGGAAAAACAGCGTGAACGCGCCCGCAAAGCCGGGAAATTCACCCTGGCCGCGGCCTCGTCGGATGACTGGGAGGTGCTGACCCCCGCGGAAGAAACCAAATTCGTGGGGTATGAAAATACCTCCATCGTCACCCGCATCCACAAAATTGCCCGGCGGAACGGGAATTATCACCTGGTGCTCGCCGAAACGCCTTTCTACGCCGAGGCCGGGGGACAGGTAGGCGACCGCGGCAGGATCGTCGGCGAGGGGTTTGAATTGGAAGTGCTGGACACCCAGAAAGAGGGCGGGCACAACGTGAGCATTTGCGTGAGCCGGGGTCCCCTGGAAATTACCAACCCGGAGGTTCACGCCCTGGTGGACATGGAGCGGCGTACTCCCACCACTTACAACCACACCGCCACCCACCTGCTTCACGCGGCGCTGCGCAAGGTGCTGGGCGAGCACGTGCGCCAGGCCGGTTCGCTGGTGGCGCCGGATCACCTGCGCTTCGACTTCACCCACTTCAAAAAGGTGGAAAAAGAGCAGTTGGAGGAGATCGAGCGGATCGTCAACGAGAGAATTCAAAGCGATTTTCCGGTGGAATACTATTACACCGAATTCGACGCCGCCCGCAAGAAAGGGGCCATGGCCCTGTTCGGGGAGAAATACGGCGACGTGGTGCGGGTGGTCTCTATTGCGCTCTCCCCTAAAGATTCCCCGGTGAGCCTGGAACTGTGCGGGGGCTGCCACGTGAGGCACACCGGGCAGATCGGCCCCTTTATCATTACCCAGGAGAGCAGCATTGCCAGCGGGGTGCGCCGCATCGAGGCGCTGACCGGCCCCAAATCGGTGGAGTACATTCAGCATTCCCGGGAGATGGTGCGCGAACTCGACCAGTTGCTCAACAGCCCGGCGGAGGGGTTGGCTCCCCGGCTCAAGGAAATTCTGAACCAGGTTCGCAGCCTGGAAAAGCAATTGCAGCAGCTCAAAGCGCAGCAAGTGCTGCAACAAAGCGACGATTTTATGCGCAAGGCGGAAAAGTTCGGGCAAATCTCCCTGGTGATCGGGGAATTCCAGGACGCCGATCTCGAAGTATTGAAGGAATTGGGCGACACCCTGCGCCACAAATCGCCCTACACCGTGGGGTTCCTGGTGAATCGCGCCGAAAACGGCGGGGTGGTCAATTTTGTCTGCACCGTGACCGACGATTTGATCAAGGAGAAAAAATTGGACGCCGGCAGCCTGGTGAAGCAGGCGGCGCAGATTGCCGGGGGCGGGGGCGGGGGCCGGCCGCATTTAGCGACCGCGGGGGCCAAAAATGCGGAAAAGCTCCCGGAAGTGCTGGAATTTGTGCGGAAAAAGCTGGCGGGATTGTAGTGCGGTAGTGTTATGGTGTTATGGTGTTTTAGTATGTACTATCACGTAGTCTTTGACAATTTAAGGGCTGCCAACCCTTCCGTGGTTGCAGAGTTCATTTCCGAAGCTCCCCTCCCGGGAGGGGTCAGGGGTGGGTCGTGCGGCGTGCAAATTGGCTCGGCTCCCAGGAATTCCCTCCACTCTGTGCTCCCTGACTCACCCCTAACCCCTCCCAGGAGGGGAACTGGAGTCGCCGCTACTTGATACTCGCCGAATTGTCACAGACCACGTGATAAGACAGTGTTTTAGTATTTTTAACTCGAACCGCGAAACTCAAAACTCGAAACCAAAACACTAAAACACTTGAACACCGGAACACTATAAAACCTGAACACTTCCCTCTTTTTATTCTCCTCTAATCTTCTCGAACGTGTATTCCAGCGGGTCCACCCAATCCGGGCGGATTTTTACCCGGAAGCGGGCGACCTCTCCGGCATCGTTCAACTCAAAATGAACCAGACTCTCCTGCCACACCGGGCTGCTCCATTTGCAGCGAAAAGTATCGTACTGCCAGTGCTCTAATGTTCCGCTGATATCCGGGTGCGCTAAGGGATACAGGGTCAATTTGCCGTTGGCCAGTTCGATCTTCGCCTCCCCGTAAATGTCGTTCTGGTAGCTTCCCGCATAGCGTTGCAGGGAATGGCTCGGCCTGGTATTGGCGACCCGCGCCGCTAATTGCTTCTCTTTTGCTTCCAGTTCCCTTTGCTCCCGCCCGCGATTGCGCTCCAGGTAGCGGCCGCTCCAGTCCTGAAAATCCGCCCCTAAATAAGCGTCGTACACGTGCAAGGCCAGCGCCTGCATCAGGCTGTGGTCTTCCCGGTTGGTGAGCACCGCCACCCCGAGGTTTTCTTCCGGCATGAAGCCGGTGTAAGAGAACATCCCGTCCAACCCCCCGGTATGGCTGACGATCAGCCGCCCGCGGTAGTCGCTCAAATCCCAGCCCAGCCCGTACAGGGAAAAATGGGTGAAGGGGTTGAATTTGCGGTTGGCGGCGCTGATCTGGCGCAGGTTGTGGGGCTTGCGGGTCTCCTCGATGACCGCGCTGTCTAACAGTTGCTCGCCGTTGAAGACCCCGTGCGCCAATTGCAGGCGCAGCCATTGCGCCAGGTCGTTGGCGCTGGAATTGATCCCCGCAGCCGCCCCGGCGTTATCCACGTTCAGATAAGGGATGGGCAGCAGCCGGCCCTCCGTCAACAGGTGCGGGGCAGCGACGTTTTCCATCTTCTCCAGGGCATTGACGCTGGTGTTGCTGCGATTCATGCCCAGGGGACGGAAAAAACGTTCGGCCATAAAATCGTCCCAGCTCCGGCCGGTGACGCTGAGGATCACCTCCCCGGCGACCAAGAACATCTGGTTGGTGTAGCCGTAGCCGGTTCGGAAGTCGTACACCGGCTCCTGGTAACGGATGCGCCGCAGCGCCTCCTCGCGGGAATAAATCGAGCCCCACCAGGCCCAATCCCCGCCCCAGGTCGCCAGCCCGCTGCGGTGGCAGAGCAAATCCCGCACGGTGATTTTGCGGGTGGCCTCCGGGTCGTAAAGCTGGAACTCCGGCAGGTACTTGAGCACCGGGTCGTCCCAGGAAATTTTACCCTCCTGTACTAATATTCCCAATGCCGCGGCGGTAAACGCCTTGCTGTTGGAGGCGATGGCGAAGATGGTGTGGGCGTCCACCGGTTCGCTTTTGCGAATATCGCGCACCCCGTAGCCTCTGGCCAGCGCCACGCTATCGTTTTTCACCACCGCAATGGCCAGGCCGGGGATTTGCCAGTCCGCTAACGCTTTCTCCACGTAGGCATCCAGGCCTTCGAGCGGCGAGCCGGCAATGGCGGCGGGGTTTTGGGCCTGCCCGCGGTTGCCCGGGGCGGCGAGGAAGCAAATAAAGATTGCAATTTGCATCGAATAACAAAATCGGCGAGGTTTCATGTTGTTTTTCCTGTTAAAATTCGCTCTAAATTAGCAATTGATCGGGAATGATACAAATTTGCCGTGCAAAAAAATTTTTATTCCCAAAAACCTTTTTATTTGCATATTTCAATAATCTGTTTAAATTCCGTTCAAATTCCTTTATCCGAAACAATAATCGGGAGGCTGTTATGTCAAAAGGAACAGTCAACAAAGTGATTTTGGTGGGAAGATTGGGCAGCGATCCGGAAATCCGCTACACCCCCTCCGGCGCTCCGGTCGCCAATTTCAATATCGCCACCGACCGCGCCTTTAAGGATAAAGACGGGGCATGGCAAAACGAGACCACCTGGCACCGCATCGTGCTCTGGAACCGCCAGGCGGAATTTGCCAAGGAGTATCTCAAAAAGGGCAACAAGGTGTTCGTGGAAGGCCGCATCCAGCACCGGGAATGGCAGGATCAAAACGGGCAGAAACGCACCACTACCGAGGTGGTCGGTTTTGAGGTTCAAATGCTGGATTCCCCGGGGCAGCGGGCGGAAGCGACTGGCAGCGCTCCCCCGGCGCAGGCTTCCGAGCTTACCCCCCCGGAAGATATGGGAACCCCGCCCGATGACGTTCCGTTTTAACCGGTTTACCCCACTTGGGGCCTGCCCCCTCAGCCCTGCGCTATTTCGCTTTTTGGAAAGCTCCCCGGAAAAATTCGGGGAGCTTTTTATTTTTATCCTCGTGTAAACCATATTAAATTAGGCTCGTAATTTCGGAACAAGGTATATATCGATGATTAGGAGAATAGTATTATGAAAACTTACCGCCTCTCAGGATTGATTCTGGCGCTTTTGCTCCTGGCCGGCCCGCTGGCGGCGCAGGAAGAAATTTTGGAATCCGCCCCAACCCATAAGAACGAGCGGAGCTTCACCATATCCCTGGCGACTTCCGGGCTGGGAATCGGCGGTGCGTACCGCTTTACCCTGCCGGCCTATTCTCACATCGGCTTCACCCTGGAGTTCTTTATCATGCGGGACGATAATGAGCTTGAATTGTACGATCCCTACTTCAATCGCTATATCAAGATCAATGACTTGAACCGCCTGTTTTTGATCCCCGCGAATGTCGAGCTGAAAAAACGTCTGTTCGTGAACGATATTGAAGATGATTTTCGACCCCATGTCGTTTTGGAGGGCGGCATGGTGTTCGGAATGAACTTCCCCAACGAAGCGTTCGTGGACGGCAACGTGATCAAGCCGGATAATGAATATCAATTTGCGCCCAGCCTGGCAATCGGGGTGGGAGTGGATTTTAGCACCAAGAAAACCTATTTTGCCACCCTGCGCACCCAGTACCGTTACACCCAATTCTCCGAACCGATTGCCGGAACCAAAGACCACTCCGCATTCGAGATCAAGTTCGAGATCGGCGGGCAACGGTAAGGAGCAGGGACAGGCGGCAGGGGCAAGGAGCAGGTACAGACAGGAGTGCAAATTTTAATTTGCATTGTTAATCACCTCGCCTCACTCTGCCTTTCGGCGGCCCCTCCCCTCTGCCCCTGCCACCTGCTCCTACTTTACTTACATATAGATTAAACTTGATCTTCGCGTCTCTCTAACCCCCCGGAAACCATGAAAGCCACCATCATCTCCATCGGTAATGAGTTGTTGAACGGGAAAACCGTCAACAGCAACGCGGCGTTTATCGCGGCAAAATTGTATGAGATTGGAATCGTTACCGGGCGGGTCGTCGCCATTCGCGATGAAACCGCTGCCATTTTAGAGAGCTTAGAGCAGGCGCTGGCGCAATCCGAAGTGGTCATCACCACCGGCGGGCTGGGCCCCACCCCGGACGATATCACCAAGAACGCCCTGGCGGATTTTTTCCACTCCGAAATGGTATTTCACGAGCCCATCTGGCAGAAAATCGAGGAGCGCTTCCGGCAGCGGGGAATTCCGGCGCCGGAAGTCAACCGGGTGCAGGCCTGGATACCGGAGAAAGCCCGCCTGATCGACAATCCCATCGGCAGCGCCCCGGCACTGCACTTCGAAACGCCCTCCCCCGGCGGCATTGCCGCGGCCGCAGGCGGCGCAACGAAACACACCTTCGTGCTGCCCGGCGTTCCCCAGGAAATGAAGGCGATCATGGCCGAAAGCGTCATCCCCTTTCTGCGGGAAAAAAACGCCGCCGGCCTGATCGAAGTGCGCCTCTACCGCACCACCGGCATCGCCGAATCAAAGATTTATGAGCTTTGCCGCGCTTTGCTGGAGAGCCGCCCGGAGTATGAAGTCGCTTTCCTGCCCAAAACCACCGGGGTGGATCTGCGCATTGCCCTGCGGGAAAAAGACGCGGCAAAAAAACAGCGGTTTGCCGAATTCGAAACCGGGCTTTTTCAAACCATCGGCAAATATATTTACACCACCGGGCCGGAAGAATTGGAAGAAGTGGTCGGAAAACTGCTGCGGGAGCGGCGTTTGACCCTGGCGGCGGCGGAAAGCTGCACCGGGGGCCTGGTGCAGGATAAGATCACCGATATTGCCGGAAGCTCGGATTATTTTCTGGGCGGGATGGTCGCCTACAGCAACGAGAGCAAGATGCGCCACTTAGGCGTGCGGGCGGAATCCCTGCAACTCCACGGCGCGGTGAGCGAAGCGGCGGCGAAGGAAATGGCCGAAGGAGTTCGCCGCGCCTTCGGCGCCGATTACGGCATTTCCACCACCGGCATTGCCGGTCCCGGCGGCGCGACCCCGGAAAAACCGCTGGGATTGATCTACCTCGGCCTGGCCAGCGCCCAGAAAACGGTGGCGAAGAAATTCCTGCTGATCGGCGACCGGGTAATGATCAAAGAACGGGGCGCGCAGGCGGCGCTGGAACTGCTGCGGCGGGAGCTGCTGGGGATGGAAAGCTGAAGGGATATGAGATAGAATTAGCTATGAAATACCTCCTCCGGCTGCTGCGCGGCGGCATCATCATCTTTCAGCGAACCCTCTATTTGCTCACCCTGGGGCATTTTCCCCCGCCCTTCGTCAGCGTGAACGTGATCATTTGCGACGGCGATAAGGCGCTGCTGATCGACCGGCGCGACGGATTGGGGCTGGGGTTGCCGGGCGGTTTCGTGGGGCTGAAGGAAAAGGTGGAAGACGCCGCCGCCCGGGAGGTGAAAGAGGAAACCGGCCTGGAGGTGGAATTAGCCGGCCTGGTCACGATAATGTCGGGAAAACGCCGGGGAAGCTACATTTACGCTGCCTGCCTGGTTTACGAAGCGAGAATTACCGGTGATAAAGTTACCCGCGATTCGGTCGAAGGAAAGTGCCACTGGATTCCCCTCCATCAAATCGAAGCACACCGGTTTGCCATCGACCATTTCGATGCCCTCAAATTATTCCGGGAGTCGAAAAGCCATGAAAGCAATGATTTTAAACCAAATTTGTGATCTTAGCCAAACCCGGGAACCGCTAACCGCCGCGGAACTGCCCCTCCCGGAGCCGGGCGAGCGGGAAATCCGGCTGAAAGTCTCCGTCTGCGGGGTTTGCCACACCGAACTGGATGAAATCGAAGGGCGCACGCCCCCGCCGGCGTTCCCGGTAGTGTTGGGGCACCAGGTCGTCGGGCGGGTGGAGAAGAACGGCCCGGGCGCGGAGAGATTTAAAATTGGCGAGCGGGTGGGCGTCGCCTGGATATTTTCCGCCTGCGGAAAGTGCCGGTTCTGCCGGGAAGGAAATGAAAATTTATGCCCCCAATTCCGCGCCAGCGGGCGCGACGCCAACGGCGGCTACGCGGAATATATGGTTGCGCCGGAGGATTTCGCTTATCCCATTCCGGCGGTCTTTTCCGATGCGGAAGCCGCGCCGCTGCTCTGCGCCGGGGCCATCGGCTACCGTTCTCTGCGCTTAACCCACCTGAATGACGGGCAAAGCCTGGGGCTGACCGGTTTCGGCGCTTCGGGACATCTGGTGCTGCTGATGGCCGGGTACAAGTATCCCAATAGCAGGGTGTTCGTATTTGCCCGCAGCGAGAAAGAGCAAGAATTCGCCCGGGATCTGGGCGCGGCGTGGGCCGGCGACACCGAGGATACCGCGCCGGAGAAATTAGACGCGATTATCGACACCACCCCGGTCTGGAAGCCGGTAGTGGAAGCATTGCGGAATTTGAAACCGGGGGGGCAGCTGGTCATCAACGCCATCCGCAAAGAGGAGATCGACAAAGCGGAATTGCTGAAGCTGGATTATCCGGAACATCTCTGGCTGGAAAAGGAGATCAAGAGCGTGGCCAACGTAGAGCGACGCGACGTGGCGGAATTCCTGAAACTGGCTGCCAGGATTCCCATCAAACCGGAATACCAGGAATACCCCTTGCAAAAAGCTAACCGCGCGCTGCTGGAGTTAAAAGAACGCAAAATCCGGGGAGCGAAGGTGCTGAGAATAAGTTAGCAGGGGCAGGGGCAGGGGCAGGGACAGGGGCAGGGGCAGGGGCAGGGGCAGGGACAGGAGCAGGGGCAGGGGCAGGGACAGGAGCAGGGGGCAGGGACAGGAGCAGGGGGCAGGGGCAGCCAGAATCAGTGCAGGTGTGGTGAACAGTGCGAATTAAAATTTGCACTCCTGCCTATACCTGCCCACTGCTCCTGCCCCTGCTCCTGTCCCTGCCCCTGCTCCTGTCCCTGCTCCTGCCCCTGTTCTTCAGCGGTACATCCCCGCCACGTATTCCCCGTAGCCGTTATATAATAAGGTAGGAATGAGTTCCCCGGTGTCGATCAGCCGCTCCCGGGCCTGCGACCAGCGCGGGTGGGGCACTTTGGGATTTACGTTGGCCCGGAAGTCGTATTCATCCGGCGCCAGATCGTTCCAGAAGGTTTTCGGCTGCTCGCGGGTAAATTCGATGCGCACAATTCCCTTGATGCTCTTAAAACCGTACTTCCAGGGCGTGGCGAGGCGCAGGGGCGCGCCGTGCTGTTTGGGCAATTCGTGGCCGTACACGCCGGTAACCATCAGGGTTAACTCGTTCATGGCCTCGGCCATGGTCAATCCCTCGTAATAGGGCCAGGGATACCAGGTCTGGGTTTTTTGCCCCACTGCCTGGGCGGGGCGGTAAAAAGAGAGCATGCGCACGTATTTGGCGTGGGAAGTCGGTTCTACTTCTTTGATCAGCGCGCTGAGGGGGAATCCGCTCCAGGGCACGATCATCGACCAGGCCTCCACGCAGCGGTGGCGGTACACCCGCTCTTCCAAAGGCATCTTTTTGATCAGCTCGTCGATGTCATACGTTTTCGGTTTCGCCACTTCCCCGGCCACTTCCACCTGCCAGGGGCGGGTCGCGAAACGCTCCGCCAACTTCCATACCCGCTCTTTGTCGGTGGTGAACTCATAATAGTTGTTGTACGAAGCGGCGATGATTTCATTGGTCAGTGGGCGATCCACGGTATATTTGGCATTTCGCGCCAGGGGGTACACCCCGCCCGGTTTGGGAATGCTCTGGCTCACGTCTGTCCACTGCTCTCCCGCCGAGGTATTGTCAAAGCAGCCGTTCACCAGCGCCCAAGCCCCGATTCCTAACGTTCCCAGGGATTTCAGGAATTTGCGGCGATTCATGTACGCCGCCTCGGGAGTAACCAGGCGCTCCGGCAATTGACCGATTTTGGGCAATTTTATCAACATGGATATTTACCTCCGCTAACTTGAAAAATCACAATATAAACCCGGCGTCACAAAAAGATCACGGAAATCTCAGCAAGACTTAAAATAACATGTCCCCGGGTTTGCCGCTATCAGAGAGTTAATTTTTCTTAACGAGTGTAACCAAAATACTGAAAGAAATGCGGGAGCATTTTTAATTTTGTTGCTCGAAAGCCTGAAAATGGCGATTTTAATGCGAAATTGAAGCGTAAAGTTTAAGCAAATAACAGGGTGACACGAAAGGAGATCTTATGTCGATCTTCGATCCTCTAAAGCGGGTGGAACGCTTGAAAAAAGCCCGCCCGGGCCGGGAAGCGGATGCGGAATTGGAAAACCGCATTCCCCCGGGACAATACGAAACGAAAAAATTCCCCGTGCTTACTTACGGAGATACCCAGCATATCAAACCGGAAGAATGGAAGCTGCATATTTTCGGGCTGGTGGAAAATCCCCTTACCTTGAACTGGCAAGAATTGCTGGCGCTGCCGGCGGTCTCCATCCGGCGGGACATTCACTGCGTCACCCGCTGGAGTATGTTAGACAGCAACTGGGAGGGGGCTTTGTTCAGTGAATTGGTGAAAAAAGTTCGCCCCGCGCCGCAAGTTCGCTTCGTGATGCAGCACTCCTACGGCGGCTATACCACCAACCTGCCGTTGGAAGATTTGCTCAAAGATGACGTGATCATCGCTTACCAATACGAGGGTAAACCGCTCGACCCCGACCACGGCGGGCCGGTGCGCATGGTAGTGCCGCAGCTCTATTTCTGGAAGAGCGCCAAGTGGCTGAAGGGGCTGGAATTCATGGCCGAAGACCGCCCCGGCTTCTGGGAACGGTACGGCTACCACATGCACGGCGACCCCTGGAGCGAGGAACGGTTTGGTTAGCGCGGGCGTAGCGTGGGCCGGGCAATCGCCCTGAAAGACTTTTTGAGCCGCCCGCAGGGTTGATTTGGATTCGCCGGCCTTAGAAGCCGTTTTATCCCGGTCAGCCGGGATCCCCAGGGGAAAAGTTCAAATTTTTGCCACGAAGTCACAAAATCACAAAGTTTCACCAAGAATTTTGAAGATTTTTTCCCGGCAACCGGGATCATGTCTTAGATCCCGGATGGCCGGGAAACTTTTAAAACAGCTTCTTAGAACAGCAGCCCGATGGTAACCACTCCCCCGCGGTCGTTGTAATCATTGAAGGTAAGGGTATAGTCGAGGTTGATGTGTACGTGGAAATTATAGGTCCTGAACATTAACAGGCCGGCGCTGACGGTTGCGCCAGGGCCCCCGCCCTTCTTCTGGCTTTGCCCGTCCGGAGAATAATTCTCCTCATTATTTTCATCGTGCACCACGCCATGGTAGCCTACCGCGCCTCCCAGGTACGGGCTGAAATCCTTCGGAGAGACCAGGTACAATACACCGATCTCCAGGGCAAAACCTTTGCGGATACCCAATAAACCGCTCACCGCGAAGTGTTTCATCGCATGGAAGGTGCGGAAGTCCAAAACGAAAATCCTTTGTTCGCCGTCATACCCGTTTTCCGGGTAAAGGTAGCCGAAAGCAATGCCGAAAGAAGACTGGGCTTTCCGGGAGGCAGGTTTGCGAGATTCCTGATCGGTAATCAGTCCCACTTCGGCGGTCTTCTCCACCGGGGTCTGCGTGGCAATGCTGATCGCCACCCGTTTGATCACCTGGTCGAGTTCTTCTAAGTAGAGCGCGGTCATATTGTCCGACACCAAAACCTGCTCGGAAGCCACATCTGCCAGGGTGTATTCCAGGATAATTTTCTCCCCCAATTTGTTCAGGCTGCCGAATACCATCTTCTCGGCTTCTACCTGCCGGGCGATCTGGATAGCGCAATCCAGATCCACGCAAACGGCGGAATCCAGCGCCTGCCGGATTTGGCTGTCCGAAACCAGCCGGTAGCGGGAGGCTTTTTGCACTTCCTGGCGCAACAGAAGGTGAGCAGTTTCCGCCGAAGCCACTTCCACTCCTACGGAACGGAACGGTAAAATCGCTATCCTGTCCTGGCCAAACAGAAAAGTAGCCATCAAAACTAATATAGTGATCGCATAAGAAACCATTGTCTTCATGGCCGGTTCTCCATTTTTTCCCAAAATTCTTTTTTCCTCACCCACCGCCTGACTATTATAGTTAAAAAGGGAGGGATTGTCAATCCGTATCCTGTCGCAGAATGGACGCTTCTGACAACCCGGAAAATATGCAAAGTGCGCTGCCCGCAGAAGTACAGCGCACTTTGCGATAAGATCAGATTCATTTCACCGGGTAAGTTCTTTCGACGAATTTTACTCCCATGCTCTCCAACTCTTTCAGAACCGGTTCATAAATTTCCGGCTGCACCGGAATGTGTACCCCGGCCATACGAATTTTGCCGCGCAGGATCAGGTTTGCGGCAATGGCGGCGGGCAGGCTGACAGTGCGCGACATGGCGGAGTCGCCTTTGGGGATGCCGGTATCCACCAACGTGGAGGTGATCCGCTCCTCTTTTTTGCCGTGCCGGGCGATAAATTCATGATAGAGCACGATCAAATCCAGGTCGTCTTTATCCATAGAGAGCTTCTTCAACAGCAGCGCGGCGAACATGTCCATCACGTTGTTTTCGTTGGGAAGCGGCTCCTCGTCGAACAAGCCCAGCCACTGGAATTTCTTGATCACCGTGGAATGCTTTTCCAGGGCCAGGAAAAAGGCGGTTTCTTCCTGGATGTCGTAGCTGTCTTCCGCGCCGATAAGTTTGTGCATCAAATCAAGGTAGGTTAATCCTTTCAGGTCTTCCCGGGGAGAGTCGTCGAACAGTCCCAATTCCTGGGCTTTTTTCATGGTGTAGCACCAGCCGATGTTGCGCAGGGTGCCGCGAAAGATGGTATGGGCGTCTTTTAACCCGTACGATGCTTTGTAAGGGAGGGCGTCGCGGTTGGTGTAGCCTTCGAACGTTCCCGCCCCTTCGATGGTGAGAAGCTCGTAATGCTTGAACAAATCCCGCCCGGGGATGAAGATAACATCGCCGTTTTGCAGGAACTGGCCGTTGTTGCGCCCGGCCATGACCACTCCCCGCGGGCTCCAGGAAAATTTGTAACCGAAGGGGTTGGTGTTGCTCTGCAGCGCCGGCAGCCCCCCGCAGTAGGAGCGAAAGCTCACCACTTTGCCGCTCCTTTTCTCCACGTCGTGAATGATCTTCATGGCGGACATGTGGTCGATGCCGGGGTCCAGGCCGATCTCGTTCAGGATGAGGATACCCGCGGCTTTGGCAGGCTCGTGCAGCTCCTGCATCGCCTTGCTGACGTAAGATGTGGTGATGAGGTGCTTGCGGTACTGGATGCACAGGTTCGCCACCTGCACGTGGTGAGTATAGGGCAGCAGGCTGATGGCCAGGTCGCACTCCTTCACCAGTTTTTCCAGGTGAGTTTCATCATTCACATTGAGTGCCTCGGCAACTCCGTTTTTGAAGCCCTTGATCAGCGCCTCCGCTTTGCTGACCGTGCGGCTGGCAACCTTCACAATATACTCTTTTTGCAGCAGGTAATGCACCAATGGCCGGGAGACCAGCCCGGCGCCCAGGACAAGTACGTTTTTCATAGTCATTCCTTTAAGTTTGATCTATTCCAGAATCGAATCGGAACGCGGATGACGCTGAATCTGCGAATTCTCACAGATACAAAAATCCGCGAAAATCCGTAGAATCTGTGCCATCCGCGTTCCTATTTTTTTATTCCAACACAAAAATATTCTTTTTCGCGCAAATATCCTTGAGGATTTTCGGCCACACCGTCACGCTCACTTCGCCTAAGTGCGCCTTGCGCAGCAGCGACATGAGGGTGCGCGATTGCCCGATCCCCCCGCCGATGCTCAGGGGAATCTCGTTTTTGATGATCGCCTGATGGTAGGGCAGCTTCAGGAAGTGGGTCTGGCCGGTCATTTCCAACTGCTGTTTGAGGGTTTCCGCGTTTACCCGGATGCCCATGGAGGTAAGCTCGTGGCGGCGTTTGGTCACCGGGTTCCATACTAAGATGTCGCCGTTGAGGCCGTGCATGGGGCGGCCGTCTTTGGAGACCGTTTCCGTCACCCAGTCGTCGTAATCCGCGGCGCGCATTTCATGGGGATAACCGTCCTTCAGGGTCCAGCCGATGCCGTAGATGAACACCGCGGGATATTTTTGCAGGATGGCGGTCTCCCGCTGCTTGCGGGGCAGGTCCGGGAACATATCCAGGATGTCTTCCGCGTGGAGGAAAGTCAGCTCATCGGGCAGGTTGGGATATTTGGGGGTCTTCAACTGCGGGAACTTCTCTTGCAGGTAAATTTCCGCGCCCTTGATCACCTTCCAGATTTTCTTGACGATGCCGGTGAGGAAATCCAGGTTGCGCTGGTCGGCAGTGATCACTCTTTCCCAGTCCCACTGATCCACGTAAGCGCTGTGGTCGTGGTCCAGGAAGTAATCTTTGCGCACCGCGCGCATGTCCGTGCACAGCCCCTCGCCCACTTTCATATCGAATTGTTTGAGGGCCACGCGTTTCCACTTGGTGGCCGCCTGCACCACCTGGGCGTCCACGGGGTGCTTGTCGTAATCGTTGGAAATGTGGAACTGGATGGGGGTGCGGGAGCCGTCGCGATCCAGGTAGTCGTTCACCCCGCTCTCCACGTCCACGATCAGGGGAACCTGCACCATCATCAAGTTCAGCTCTTTGCAGAGGTGCTCCTCGATGTAATTTCTGGCGACAAAGATCGCTTTCTGGGTCTCCTTGGGGGTCAACAGGGATTTGTAATCCGTGGGCAGGATTTTCTCCAGGTCTTCGTAATTGCCGATGCCCGGCCCGGCCAGGTCTGCTCTTTTGTCTGCTTTGGGCGCTGCCATAATTGTTTCTCCTCTGGTTAAATGATTACGTTTTACCCGAACACCTCCGCAGGGGCGGTCTCCGGGAAATAGATCGCCCCCTCTCCCCTCCTCTTGTCAAAACACATTAACGCCCCGGTTGTTTCCAAAACCATGACATTAGTCAGTCTGAAACATGATTTTTGTCAATTATACTCATTACAGGCTATCGCTCCTGCCGGAAGATTGCAGGATAAGCAAAAATTCCCTTTTGCCGCCGGGAAAATTCTGTTATTTTTGCAGCGTTTGCATGGAGAGGTGCCAGAGCGGTTGAATGGGACGGTCTTGAAAACCGTTGTGGTCCTTTGTGGTCACCGTGGGTTCGAATCCCACCCTCTCCGCTATGTTTTATGCCTGCGCTCCGCACCGGAATGCCCTTGTAAAACCTTGCCTTACCCGAGGCGTTTTGCGTAATTCACGCTGCGCCCGCTCATTTCAGATCACTCCGACATGGAAATCCCTTTACTAAAAGACATCGTAATCATCTTCGGCGTATCCATCCTGGTGCTACTGGTATGCTATCGGATCAAGGTTCCCACAATCGTCGGGTTTCTGTTGACCGGGGTCTTGATCGGGCCGCACGGCCTGGGATTCGTCAAATCGGTACATGACGTGGAAGTGCTGGCGGAAATCGGGATCGTATTGCTGCTCTTCACCATCGGCATCGAGTTCTCCCTCCAAAAGCTGTGGCAGGTCAAAAAACCGGTTCTGGTCGGGGGATCGCTCCAGGTAGTAGTGACCTTGCTGGCGGTTTTCGCATTGGTCTCCCTGGCCGGCCCTGACCCTGCGGAAGCGCTCTTCATCGGCTTTCTGCTGGCGCTCAGCAGCACCGCGATCGTTATGAGAATCCTCCAGGAACGAGCGGAGGTGGACAGCCGGCACGGGCGCCTGGTACTGGCGATCCTGATCTTCCAGGATCTTGCCATTGTTCCCATGATCATTTTCACTCCACTGCTGGCGGGGCAAACCGGCGGGGGCGTTTCTTCCCTGCTGCTCATCCTGAAGGCGCTCGGGGTTGTCGTTCTGATCTTGTTCAGCGCCACCATCCTGGTGCCCCGCCTGCTGCGCCAGATCGTGCGCACCCGCAGCCGGGAACTGTTTCTGCTGAGCGTGGTGTTGATCTGCATCGCCGTGGCCTGGCTGACTTCCCTGGCAGGACTTTCCCTGGGGTTGGGAGCCTTTTTGGCCGGGCTGGTGATCTCCGAATCGGAATACAGCCACCAGGCCCTGGAGGGTATTCTCCCTTTCAAGGACGTATTCAACAGCTTCTTTTTTATTTCCATAGGAATGTTGTTAGATGTCGGGTTTTTATTTGAAAAACCCCTGCTCCTCGGGGCGCTCACCGCAGCGGTGCTGGTCTTAAAAACCATCATCGCCGGGGCGGTTACCCTGCCGCTGGGCGCCTCTCTACGCACCGCTTTGTTGACCGGGCTTTCCCTCGGCCAGGTGGGCGAATTTTCCTTTATTCTCTCCAAAACCGGCCTGGAATTCGGCCTGATCGAGCAAAACCTGTATCAACTGTTTCTCTCCGTCTCTCTCGTGACCATGGCGCTCACTCCCTTCATCATCGCCGTGGCTCCCCGGGTGGCGGACGCCGCTAATCGCCTGCCCCTGCCGGCGCGCATGAAAACCGGCGCTTATCTCCTCGGTCCAGGGCTCGAGGAATTGGAAAAACGGGTGCTCCAGGATCACGTCATCATCGTCGGGTACGGATTGAATGGCCGGAACCTGGCCCGCGCCGCCCGCACCGTGGGCATTCTTTACACCATCGTCGAAGCCAATCCCGATACGGTGCGCAACGAACGCGCCAAAGGAGAGCCGATCCACTACGGCGACGCCACCCACGAAGCGGTGCTTCAGCAGGCGCACATCGAGTCCGCCCGCATCCTGGTCATCGCCATCTCCGATCCCACCGCCACCGCCCGGGTAACCCAGTTGGCCCGGCGGCTGAATCCGTTCGTTCATATTATTGTGCGTACCCGCTTTGTAGGAGAGATCAAATCCTTATACGAAGCCGGCGCTAACGAGGTGATCCCGGAAGAGTTCGAAACCTCGATCGAAATTTTCACCCTGGTATTGGCGAAATACCTGGTTCCCCGGGATGAGATCGAATTGATCGTCAACCAGGTACGCTCGGAAAATTACCGGATGTTTCGCAGCCTCTCCCAAACCGGCGCGTCCCTGGAGGATCTGAAACCGCATTTAGCGGATATTGGAATCCATTCTCTGCGCCTGGCGGAGAGCACCCCGGCGATTGGCAAAACCCTGGGGGAGCTGAATTTGCGGAAAAATTATGGTGTTACGGTTCTGGCAATCCGCCGGGAGGGGCAAATTCTGCCCAATCCCGGCACTAATACGAAAATCTGCTCGAACGATCTGCTATTCATATTGGGATCCCCGGAAGAGGTGAAAGAGGTGGAAGCTTTGTTTCGCCGCCCCCCAGGCCCTCAAACGGGATA
Source organism: uncultured Calditrichaceae bacterium (assembly GCA_964522165.1). Taxonomy (GTDB): domain Bacteria; phylum Calditrichota; class Calditrichia; order RBG-13-44-9; family J075; genus JABWBP01. Next base: position 11,594 of record CAZFVV010000018.1, on the reverse strand, counting down.
ATCTCGGTTATGAAAAAAAACCTGTCATTGCCCCGCTATTCAGTAATATATTTGGCCTCTTTGTTCTGATTTTGGACTTTAAAAAATTATCATCCCGGAAGCCCGGCACGGTTTGACATGTATTATTCATTACCCATCACGTATCGCGGCAATCACATGCGGCTATGGTAAGAAACCCGGATGACCCCAAACCTTAATTGCAGGAGATTTATAATGGACGTTCGTTTTGAAGAGAAGAAAGAAAAAGAGAATGGCGGTAAATCGCGCCTCGACGACAAACTGATGCAAACCCGCACCATTTTGATCTATGGAACCATCGACCAGAAACTGGCCCGGGAGGTTACCCAGAAGCTGCTGGTGCTCTCCGCCGATTCCAACGAAGATATCAAAGTGTTCATCAATTCCCAGGGCGGGCATGTGGAGTCCGGAGATACCATTTTCGATATGATGCGCTTTGTCAAACCGAAGGTGAAAATCGTGGGAACCGGCTGGGTGGCCAGCGCCGGGGCGCTCATTTACGCCGCGGTTCCCCGGGAAAACCGCTACAGCCTGCCCAACACCCGCTTCCTGCTGCACCAGCCCAGCGGTGGGGTGATGGGCCAGGCGGTGGACATCGGCATCGAAGCCAAAGAAATCGTCAAAATGCGCACCCGGCTGAATAAAATTTTCGCCGACGCCACCGGCCAGCCCCTGGAGAAGATCGAGAAAGACTCCGACCGCAATTTCTGGATGTCCGCCGCGGAAGCACTGGAATACGGACTGGTGGGTAAAATTATAAAGTCGGAAAAGGAAATTTAGCGGCAGTGGCAAAAATCCTGTTACTGCCACTTTTGGCCCCCATTTACCTTATTACGGTGATCAAAAGATGGACTATCGACCTGACAAAGAGTTCGCACAGGAAATGGATGAGCGCGATCCCCTGCGGGAATACCGCAGCCGCTTCCTGGTTCCGAAGCACAAAAACGGGGAAGATTGCATCTATTTCTGCGGCAATTCTCTGGGCTTGCAGCCGAAAACCGCTTCCCGTTACGTGGAAGATGTTCTAAAAGATTGGGAAACCCTGGCGGTTGAAGGGCACTTCCGCGCTCCCCGCCCCTGGATGACCTATCACGAACGCCCGGGGGAACAAACCGCCCGGCTGCTCGGCGCAAAACCCATAGAGGTGACGGTGATGAACACTCTCACCGTCAACCTGCACCTGATGCTGGTCTCGTTTTACCGCCCCACCCCCTACCGCTACAAAATTTTGATGGAAGCAAACGCCTTTCCCTCGGACCGCTACGCGGTCAAATCCCAGCTTCGCTTTCACGGGTACGATCCGGCGGACGCGCTGATCGAACTACCCCTGCGCCGCGGCGAAGATATCGAAGCGCTGCTGGAAGCAGAGGGCGGTTCAATCGCCCTGGTGATGTTAGGCGGGGTCAATTACTATACCGGGCAGGTGTTCGACATGGAACAGATCACCCGCGCCGCCCACGCCCGGGGCTGCACGGTCGGCTTCGACCTGGCCCACGCCGCCGGCAACGTGGAAATGAAGCTGCACGATTGGAAGGTGGATTTTGCGGCGTGGTGTACTTACAAATACCTGAACGGCGGGCCGGGAAGCACCGCCGGGGCTTTCGTGCACGAAAAATACGCCCACACCCTCAACCTACCCCGCTTTGCCGGCTGGTGGGGGCACGACAAAGCCACCCGTTTTTTAATGCCCCCGGATTTCCTTCCCGCTCCCGGCGCAGAGGGCTGGCAGGTAAGCAACCAGCCGATTCTGCCCCTGGCCCCCCTGCGCGCGTCATTAGACATTTTTGAGGAAGTGGGTATGGAAAAACTGCGCCGGAAAAGCCGCCTGCTTACCGGCTACCTGGAATTTTTGGTGGATCAGCTTGGAGAGGAGCGGGTCAGCATCATCACCCCGCGGGATGAAAACCAGCGCGGCTGCCAGCTCTCCTTAGTGGTGAAACAGGACGGCAAAGCGGTATTCAAAAAATTGGGTGAGCGCGGGGTTATCGGCGACTGGCGTGAGCCGGACGTGATCCGGGTAGCCCCGGCGCCGTTGTATAACTCATTTATGGAGGTGTACCGCTTTGCGGAGATACTCGCAGAGCTGGTTTAAGAGCCTCTTGCGCTACTCCAGAATCACTCCCCCGCCCAAACATACCGTTCCATCGTAAAAAACCGCAATTTGCCCGGGGGCGATGCCCTTGCGGTCCGGGCGCTCCAGTTTTACCCCGGCGGTATCATTATCCGTAAACTGCAAGCGGCAGTTATAGATCGTCTCCCCGTGGCGAATTTTGACTTGCAGGTCTTCTTTCCCCGGTTTTTGGCCGGAAATCCAGTTGAAATTCCCCGCCTGGAAGCGGTCGCGATATTTGTTCTCCATGTCAATGCGGCGGGAAACGTAAATGCGATTGTTGGGAATATCCTTTTTCACCACGTACCAGGGACCCCCGGAAAGCCCCAACCCCTGGCGCTGGCCGATGGTGTAATAGTAATACCCGTTGTGCTGGCCTAATTTCTCACCGCTATCCACCTCGATAATTTCCCCTTTTTGCACCCCCAGGTGTTCTTTGATGAAATCGGAAAACTTGATCTGCCCCAGGAAGCACAATCCCTGGCTGTCGCGGCGGGACTGGGTGGGCAGGTTGAATTTGTGCGCCATTTCCCGCACCTGCTTCTTGTCATAATCTCCCAGGGGAAAGCAGGCCCGGGAGAGCTGGTTCTGTCCCAGGTAGGCCAGGAAATAGGTCTGGTCTTTGATGGGATCGGGGGTGCGTTCCAGCACGTATTTGCCGTCGCGGAAGCTCAGTTTGGCGTAATGGCCGGAGGCGACCTTCTCGAACGCGGGGTCGATTTTATCATAAAACACCCCGAATTTGACTACATTGTTGCAAAACATATCCGGGTTGGGGGTACGCCCGGCTTTGATCTCTGCAATGGTGTAGGCAATAATAGTGTTCCAGTATTCGGTTTGCAGCGGCAGCACTTGCAGGGGAACCCCGGCCTGCTCGCACACCGCCCGGCAGTACTGCAAATCTTCTTCCCAGGGACAATCCCCCAAAAAGGAGAATTCCTCTTGCAGCCAGATTTTCAGGTAAAAGGCGGTGAGGTCGTGGCCTTGTTCTTTCAATAACCGCAAGGCCACGGAGCTATCCACCCCGCCGGAAAGCAACATGGCGATCTTCATTGTGCAGACTCGTTTTATTCCTGCCCCTGCCCCTTGCTCCTGCCCCTGCTCCTCCCCCCTCCCCTGCCCCGCGCTTCATTCCCGGTAAGAATATTCCCGGACTTCCGGCCGGCCCCGGTCAACGGAGCGGCAACTGCGGTTGAATTCCGAGAGAAGATACCCCGCCAGCTCCCGGTCTCCGAAGGTATCTCCCAGCCGGCGAATCAGGTCGATGTATTGCGGGTAGGTATTCACGCTGAAAAGGTAGGGAGAATACAAATAGTTCAGCAAAATATCCGGCGATTTGTACTTTTCGAATTCTAATAAATATTCTTTCCCATCTTTCAGGTTGTGGATTCGCACCCGCTCGATTCTCACCGGAACTTCCACGCTATCGCGCTCGCGGCACAGGTAGGTTACCGCGGCAATCATCTTGAAATGGTTTTGCACCTGCAAGTCCTGCACCTGGTACACCAGAAAAGTAATTTGTTGCCGCTTTTTGCCGAGCGGTTTTTCATAGAGCAGGTTTCCTCCCCCACTCTTCAGCCGCCCGATCCCGAATGATTGCAGCGCCAACTGTTCAAGCTCTGCGTGCTCGCCGGCCGGTTGTTCATACCCGGCGGGTTTAACCTGGCTGCACCCGGTTCCGATACTCCCCAATTCGATTCGCTGAATCCGGTAACGGGGAAACGGTAAATCGGTGCGAGTGATAACTCCCTGGCGGTCCAGGTCGTGCAATTCACCTACGCTCATATAACCGGCCAGGGTATCCAGGGTATCGCTGGCGACCCGGATTCCCCGCAGGTTGATGAGCGGTTCTTCCTCAAAATTGATCATTTCGAACGCCTCGCCGGGATCAACCTGCCACACCTGGGAAGAGTCGCTGCGGTTACACGCCGGGGTGCGGCACAGCATATAGGGACAGTTAAAGATTACCTGGTGCCGCCCCACGCTCTGGCGAAAAGGCTGTTCGGATACCATTTCCTCCAGCACCAGCACATCCACCCCGTCTTGCGTCGTAGCAGCCAGGTATTCCTGCGATCCGATCCGGACGCTGGCGCTGCGATCCCGAATGAAGAGAAGGTAGCGGGTGGGCATGAAGGTGGTGAGCTGGTAATATCCTCCCACGGGGGTTTGAGAAAGGGCAATGCTCCACTGTTTGGTGTAATAGGGATTGCCTTCCTGGGCGGCAATCCACACCGGGAACAGCAGAATTCTACAGAACAGGAGAATAAGCCGTCTCATAAACCAAAAACTCCAATCCCAAAATATTCGGGTAGCGCTGAAGGAGTAATAAAATCTCGCTGATACGTATCAGACCAGCCGGGAGTTATTTCTCATAAAAGTACTCGTAGGTCAACTCGGCGCTTTTGCGCAGCATCTCCGAGACCCCGCAGTACTGTTCCTGCGAGAGCTCGATGGCTCTCTTAAGCTTCTCCTCCGGTATCTCGCCTTTTATAAGGTATTTCAGGTGGATCTTTTTGAAAATTTTGGGAGGTTGCTCGGTCTGCTGCGCTTCCACTTCCACGCGCAGGCTTTCCGGCAGGGCGCGCATTTTTCCCAAAATGGAGATAACGTCCATCGCCGTGCAGCCGGCCAGCCCGCTGAGCACCAGCTCTTTGGGGCTTTGGGCGCTTTCATCGCCGCCGGCCGCTTTTTTACCGTCGATTTCTACCGTGCGTCCGGCAGAATTGGCGCTCACGAATTTTAATTTGCCTTTCCAGGTTGCGGTAACGTTCATGTTCAACACTTTCAATTATAGATGTACTAACATTTCCTCTGATCGCTCCTTACTGATGCTGAGTTTTATGCCAATGAATAATTCTATTTCAGCATGGGTAATTTGATGCCGGTTTTTTTGGCGAAGGCTATCGCCTCCTCGTAGCCGGCGTCGGCGTGGCGCATTACCCCGGTGCCGGGATCGTTGGTGAGCACCCGCTCGATCCGGCCGGCGGTCTCCGCGCTGCCGTCGGCTACCATCACCACCCCGGAGTGCTGGGAGTAACCGATTCCCACTCCTCCGCCGTGGTGCATGGATACCCAGGAAGCGCCCGAGGCGACATTCAACATGCCGTTCAGCAGCGGCCAGTCGGCAATGGCGTCGCTGCCGTCTTTCATCGCTTCGGTTTCCCGGTTGGGCGAGGCTACCGATCCGCAATCCAAATGATCGCGCCCGATCACAATCGGCGCTTTCAATTCCCCTTTTTTGACCAGTTCGTTCATCGCCAGCCCCATTTTGGCGCGCTCCCCGTAACCCAGCCAGCAAATCCGCGAGGGCAACCCCTGGAACTGTACTTTCTTCTGCGCCATGTCGATCCAGCGCAGCAGCGGTTTATCCCCCGGGAATAGTTCTTTCACCAACTCGTCGGTGCGGTAAATGTCCTCGGGATCGCCGGAGAGCGCCGCCCAGCGGAACGGACCTTTGCCTGCGCAGAAGAGCGGGCGAATGTACGCGGGAACGAATCCGGGATAGTCGAAGGCTTTTTCCACCCCGGCTTTGATGGCCTGCCCGCGCAGGTTGTTGCCGTAGTCGAATACCTCCGCGCCGGACTTTTGCATATCTAACATGGCCTGGCAATGCGCAGCCATGGATTTCATAGCCAGGGAGATATATTTTTCCGGATCGGTTTTGCGCATTTCCAGGGCGGCGGGGTAAGGAATTCCGTGCGGCACGTAACCGCGCAACTCGTCGTGGGCGGAGGTCTGGTCGGTGACGATATCCGGCGTGATTCCGCGCCTCACCAGTTCCGGGAAAATATCCGCCGCGTTCCCCGGCAATCCCACCGAAAGGGGCTGCCGGGCCTCCTTCGCCCGCATTACCATCTGCAACGCTTCATCTAAGCCGGCGGCCATTTTATCCAAATATCGCGTTTCCAAACGGCGGCGAATGCGCTGTTCATCCACCTCCACAATGAGCGCCGCCCCGTGATTCATGGTCACCGCCAGGGGTTGCGCGCCGCCCATCCCGCCCAGCCCGGCGGTGAGCGTCAGCGTGCCGGCGAGGTCGCCGTTGAACCGCTTCCGGGCGATAGCCGCAAAGGTTTCGTAAGTGCCTTGCAGAATTCCCTGGGTGCCGATGTAAATCCAACTGCCGGCGGTCATTTGCCCGAACATGATCAGGCCCTTTTTCTCCAGTTCCCGGAACACCTCCCAACTGGCCCACCGCCCAACCAGGTTGGAGTTGGCGATGAGCACGCGCGGGGCGTAAGTATGGGTCCTGAAAATTCCCACCGGTTTGCCGCTTTGCACCAGCAGGGTCTCGTCATTTTCCAGGCTTCTCAAGGAGGCAACGATGGCGTCGAAGGCCGGCCAGCTCCGCGCCGCTTTCCCGGAACCGCCGTAAACGATCAATTCCTGCGGGTTTTCCGCAACCTCGGGATCGAGATTGTTCATTAGCATACGCAGGGCGGCTTCCTGGTGCCAACCCTTGCAGGTTATCTGGCTGCCCCTGGGCGCGCGAATCTCCCGTTTCATGGTTTGTTCTCCGGGTTTAAGATTTTGTTGGCGTACAATCGTTGTAATTTTTTATCCCTGGCAATCTGGTCATACGAAAAATATACAAACCCCAGGACGTCAAGGTTTGTGATCACCCGGGTTTTGTATATCACCGACTCGGGCGACTGGTTGTAAAGCGAAATCCCCATCAAAATGCCTGCCGGGTCGCCGGATTTGAGGATGGTTTCGGTGCGCCCCAAGAATTCGGGATTCCCGGGGGTATAATTCATCGGCAATGCCCAATCCAGCCACCCCTCTTTCAGCCAGCGATCCCATTCCTGGTAATATTGCCAATAGGCTTTGCCCAAATCCGGTTTCACGGCCGCGGAAATGATGATTCCCGGGTAACGGCTGCGCACCTGCCCGCCCAGGGATTTTACAAACCCGGATAGCCCGTTGCGCAGAAACTTTGCCCAGCGGTTGAAGAAAATATCGTAGCCGGTATTGCCAAAGTTTGCCACGAAGACCGCGGCGTCGCGTTTGAAATCGAGCGGGTCTAAAAAATATTTTTCCTTGAAGTTGGCCCGCACCACCGGATTGAAATCGAAATCATATCCCGGGAAGCGAATGTAGTCCAGGTGCAGCCCGTCCACCCGGTAACGGGAGAGAATATCCTCCACCACATCCATAAAATATTGCTGCACCTCCGGAATCATCGGGGAGAGGTACAATCCCTCTTCATTCCGCCGCCCGAGAAAATTGGTATCCGGTATTTCCGGGTTGTAATGAACCGGGTAAACGATCCATTCCGGGCGCCGGTGCACCAGGTGTTGCGGCGATTTGGGCAACACCGGGCTGCTCCACAGGTAGAATACATTCACCCAGGCATGGATTCGCAGGGGATAGTTAGCGGCTTCAGCTTTCGCCAGCAGGTATGCCAGGGGATCGAATTCCTCTTGCAGGCCTTCCGCCGGGGGCTCGTAATTGCTGCGGTAGTAAGCGTCGCCGCGCCCGCGAACCTGCACGAAAATATCGGTGAAGCGGTAGCGGGCGGCAAACGCCAGCATGGAATCGATGCTCTCCGGGCGGTTGAGGTTATGGCGAACCACCCACAAACCGCGCACCTTTTCGGCGGGGCGATCCGCGTGCAGCGTTTCCGCCGACAGAATCAGGAGGAATATCACCAGGCAATTCAGAATCTTCACCACACCCACCTGCGCTATCTCGAGAGCCAAAACCAGGCTTTCACGGGTTAAATTCCGGGCAGCAGGTTTTACGTTGTTTCCGGGGACCTGGTTTTAGGCTCCTGGCTCTTATACCGTTACATGGCAATAATAGGAATTTTAGGGGTCGTATTCAATATTTTAAAATGAAAAGCGGCACCCGGTTTCCCGGGCACCGCTTTTTTTAGGAGGGGGTCAAAAGTTAATACATCGCCGGGGTTCGGCAATCGGTTAGCTCTTCCACAACCACCCCGGTATTATTTCTTGTCTTCCGAAGAATCCTCTTCTTTCGACTTTTTAGAGGTTTTTTTCTTTTTCTGATCCGCTTCCGCCGCGGGCGCTTCTTCTTCGCTCTTTTTGCCCGCCGATTTTGCTTTTTTCTTTTTCGGTTCTTCGGCCGGTTCGGCAATTTCTTCCGCCGCGGCTTCTTCCGCTTCCGCTATTTCCTCGACTTCTTTCGCTTCTTTTTCACGAGCTTCCTCAGCGGCTTTTTTCTTTTCGGCTCGCTGCTGGCGCCTTTTTTTCTTTTCCGCTTCTTCTTCCATAATCAGTTGCTCGAAACCGACCAACTGCACAATTGACATCATCGCGCCGTCTCCCCGCCGCTGGCCTAATTTGACCACCCGGGTATATCCGCCGTTGCGCCCCTCGAACGTCTTAACAATTTCATCGAACAATTTTTTCACCAGGGCGCGATTCTGCAAAAATTTGAAAACCAGCCGCCGGTTTTGAACCGAATCCTCCTTGGCGTAGGTAATCAATCGCTCCACGTATTGTTGCAACGCTTTGGCCTTGGCCAGGGTGGTACGAATTTGATGATGTTCGATCAGCCCCGAAGCAAGATTCCTCAAGGTTGACTGGCGATGGTCAGGGGTTCTCCCGATTTTTTTCACTTTTTTGCGATGCCGCATGTTTCACTCTCCGTCTTGTTTCGGCGTTTCAATTTTACTCATCGCCCTTCAGGTATTTATCCACGTCCATGCCAAAATACAATCCTTTTCGTTCCAGGATTTCCTGGATTTCCTGAAGTGATTTTCTTCCAAAGTTGCGGAATTTCAGCAATTCCGACTCATCCAAACGCACCAGGTCGCCAATGGTCTTGATGTTGGCATTTTTCAGGCAGTTGTGGGAACGTACCGAAAGCTCCAATTCATCCACGTTCATCTTCAGCAGCTTTTTGATGCGCAAGACCTCTTCGTCGATCTCCTGGGTTTCTTCTTCTTCCGGCTCGAAATCGAAGTTGATAAAGAGCTGTACGTGGTCTTTGAGAATCTTCCCGGCAAAGGTCAGGGCGTCGTCGGGGGTGATGCTGCCGTCGGTTTTGATTTCCAGGATCAGCTTTTCGTAGTCGGTGCGCTGCCCCACCCGAACGTTCTCCACGTCAAAGCGCACGTTCAGGATCGGGGAGAAGATCGAATCGATGGAGATGAGGCCAATCGAGGCTTCCAGGGGTTTGTTCTCTTCCGATGATACGTACCCGCGCCCTTTTCCCACCCGGATCTCCATCTCGAAGTCGGCTTTATTGTTCAGGGTGGCGAGGTGCAAATCCGGATTCAGCACCTCAAAATCGGTGGTGTACTTTTCCAGGTCCCCGGCCTTGAACTCACCGGGGCCTTTCAGCCGCAAGGTTACCTTGTCGGGGCGCTTGTTCAAAAGTTTAATGCGTACTTCTTTCAGGTTCAAAATGATGTTGGTAAGATCTTCTTTAACCCCATCAATATTGGAAAATTCATGCTGAATCCCGTCAATTCGGATACCGGTAATCGCCGCTCCCTGGATGGAGGATAACAGCACTCTTCTGAATACATTCCCCAGGGTTACCCCAAACCCTCTCTCCAGGGGTTGAACAATGAACCGCCCGAAAGTAGTGGAATAACTGGATTCATCCAGCTCTACTTTTTCCGGCATTAATAAGTTTGCAAAATTCATAGAACTCCCAAAGAAGTTTTTCGCTTCTGTGATTTAATATGTATTATTTCGGCAACATTGATGTAAAAAGTAACAAGGCAAAAGTTAAAAATATGGATATATAATCCCGGAATACTTTCTCTCTCCCCTTGTTCCTTTTTACTTAGAATACAATTCCACGATCAGGTTTTCCTGAATCTGGATGGGAATATCCTGCCGGGAGGGTTTTTCCATAAACTGCCCCTCCATTTTCGCCTTATCTACCCGCAGCCAGGGCATGATCGCTTCGTCTTTCAGCCGCCGCATGGCGTCGTGGATCACCACCAGCTTGCGGCTTTTCTCTCTAACCGCCACCAGGTCCCCCGGCTTGAGCAGGTAAGAAGGCACATTTACCGGTCTGCCGTTTACGGTAAAATGGCGGTGCAGAATGAGCTGCCGGGCGGCGTTCCGGGAAGCGGCAAACCCCAGCCGGAAGATCACGTTATCCAACCGGCTTTCCAGCACCTGCAACAGGTTTTCCCCGGTGATCCCTTTCTGGCTGGTCGCTTTTTCGTAATAATTTCTGAACTGGGATTCCAGCACCCCATAAATGCGCTTGACTTTTTGTTTTTCCCGCAGCTGAATTCCATATTCGGATAATTTCGACCGCCGGGTCAGCCCGTGTTGCCCGGGGGTGTAAGACCGTTTTTCAAAAGCACATTTAGCGCTGAGGCAGCGGGACCCCTTCAAAAAGAGCTTTTCACCCTCGCGCCGGCAAAGTTTACAAACTGGGCCTGTATAACGTGCCATTCATGTTCTCCATTCTATAACAATTGATTCTTTTTTACCGCGTTTCACGGCGCTGATCATAAAATCTTATTACACCCGGCGTTTCTTGGGCGGCCGGCACCCGTTGTGCGGAATCGGCGTCACGTCTTTGATAGACATGATTTCCAGCCCCGCCGCCTGAAGGGAGCGGATTGCCGCTTCGCGGCCGCCCCCGGGTCCTTTTACTTCCACGTCCACCTTGCGCAGACCCAATTCCATGGCTTCTTTGGCAGCATTTTCCGCAGCCATTTGCGCTGCAAAGGGGGTGTTTTTACGGGAACCCTTGAAACCCACTTTCCCGGCCGTGGACCAGGAAATTACGTTTCCGTTTTGGTCTGTCAACGTTACATTGGTGTTATTGAAAGTGGACCGGATATGCGCTACCCCGTGGGCTTCCACTTGATCTTTTTTCTTCCGAACTGTGCGTCCTTTTTTCGCCAAGGCGCTTTCCTCCTGGATTGAACTTCGCTTATGCTACTCTAACCTGTAACTGCATTATTTTTTTCTAAGCTGACAAAACAACCATCTTGACCAGCGAAATTGATTGAGCAAAAGCTCTATTTCTTTTTCTTCATAATGGAGCGGCGGCGACCTTTGCGGGTTCTGGCATTGGTAGAAGTACGCTGCCCGCGCACCGGCAGTCCCAATTTGTGGCGAACGCCCCGGTAACAGCCGATGTCGATCAGGCGTTTGATATTCATATTCATTTCCGCCTTCAGCGCGCCTTCCACTTTACGTTTCTGCTGAATATTTTCCCGGATTTTCCGCACCTGGTCGTCGGTCAGTTCGTGCACCCGGATATGCGGATTCACACCGGTTTCTTCGCAGATTTTCCGCGCGACAGCGCGCCCGATGCCGTAGATGTAGGTTAGACCGATGCCCACCTGTTTATTCTTGGGTAAATCTACACCGACAATACGTGCCAAAGTTGCCTCCTGAAATTCCTGGATAATTAAAATTTAGCCATCTTTGCTTCGCGCCATTCTGCTGCGCGATCATTAGTCGTCATTTGCGCTTCGCGCGTCATTATAACCCTCAATGACCATTAATGACGCAATGAC
>CAZFVV010000017.1:0-62655 GCA_964522165.1 uncultured Calditrichaceae bacterium | reverse complement strand
GTCAGAACGGGAAAGACACGGCTTTTTTGCAATAAAATGTACGACTGTCGAGTATTATCATGGAGTGCAGAATTTATTCTGCACATGAATGCAAAATAAATTTTGCACTCCGCGCTCACAACATCCCGTTTTCGATCATCCCGTCTTTCAAATGAATGATACGCTGGCAATTTTCGGAAATGGAGGGATCGTGGGTGATCATAATGATGGTGTTGCCGGCCTTCCACAAATTCAGAAAAAGCTGCAAGATTTCTTTGCCCGAACCGCTGTCGAGGTTACCGGTCGGTTCATCGGCTAAGATGATGCGGGGGTGGTTCGCCAGGGCGCGGGCAATCGCCACCCGCTGCTGCTGGCCGCCGGAAAGCTCATTGGGTTTGTGGTCCATGCGGTCGGCCAGCCCCACCTGGGCCAGTAGTTCGGTCACCCGTTGCTTGCGTTTGGCGGTGGGCATGCCCATAAAGATCAGGGGCAGCTCCACGTTCTCGAAGGCGCTGGCGTAGGGTAGCAGGTTGAAGCTCTGGAACACGAACCCGATCTTGCGGTTGCGAATGTCCGCCAGGTCGTTGTCATCCAGGTCGTTCACCGCTTTGCCGTCTAAAAAATACTGCCCGGAAGAAGGGGTATCGAGGCAGCCGATCACGTTCATCAAAGTAGATTTGCCGGAGCCGGAAGGGCCCATAATGGCGATCAATTCCCCCGCTTTGATGTGAAGGTTTACATCCCGCAGCGCGTGGACTTTCACTTTGCCGGTATCATAAACCCGGCTGATGTTCTGCATGTCGATCATGGATTGTCTCTCCGTACTGTTCGCTCATGTTACGCAGATTTACCGCAGAGAGACTAAGTCGCAGAGTAGATATGATCAGTAAATTGCGGAAAAGCAATAAAAACGGTTTTTCGATTTTTCTTTGCGTCTCTGCGTCTTTGCGGTTATGCGTAACATCAGCTATTCATATCGCAGCGATTCCACGGGGTCGAGGCCAGCAGCCCGCCGCGCCGGGAAAAATCCCGCCAGCAGCCCCACCACTCCCAATATCAGCGCAGTGGAAAGCGCGATGGGGAACGAGAAAGTCGGTTTGCCCAGGAATTGCAGCGGCCCCTCCCCAACCGGAATCCCTTGCAACGCCTGAATGATCAGCAGGGCGATAAACCCGCCAATCAGCCCCCCGGAAATAGCGATAAACAACGCTTCTAAAATGAACTGCTGCTTGATGTGGGAGCGCTTGGCCCCCAGGGCGCGCTTCACCCCGATTTCCCGGGTGCGCTCCCGCACCGAAACGTACATGATATTGGCCACCCCTACGCTGGCGATCAGCAGGGTGAGCGCCCCGATCACTCCCAGGAAAATCTGGATGCCGATCAGCATCTTGCCCATTACTTCGGTCATTTCGATGGTATCCCAGATTCCTAACGCCTTTTCATCCTCGGGATCGAAGCGGTACTTTCTGCCCAGCACCTGGTACACCTGCTTTTCCACGAAAGGGGCCAGCCCGGTTTCCTGCACCTGGTAAACGATGCGGTTGAGATATTTCCGCCCGTACAACGTTTTGAAGGTGGAGGCCGCTATGGTACCCTTGCCGGCGTCGGGGCCGCCGTACATACTCATCTGCAATTTTTTCTGCATCACCCCCACCACCGTGAAGGGAATATTATTGACCATGATAGCCTTTCCGATGGCATCCTCATCCCCGAACAGGCGCTCCCTCAGATCGTTCCCCAGGAAAATTACCCGGCGGCGCTGCTCGATATCCAGCTCGTTGATGAACCTGCCTCCCGGCTGGGGGAAATGGGTGCGCATGTATTCAAACGGGGGAAGCACCCCGGTAATCCGCTCGGTCAGGGTCTTTTTCTGATAGGTCATGGAAACGCCCCAGAGGTCGTACTCCCCGCTGATGCCGCTGATGAAGGGTATCTTCTCCTTCAGGAGATCCACGTCTTCCTCGGAAAAGCGGATTTCCCTTCCCCGGGGCAATCCCTGGTACACTTTGCCGGTCTGCCCCCCGTAAAGGATGACGATGTTCACCCCCAACCCCTTGTTGGCAATCGCCAGTTGGCGGCGCAGACCCTCTCCGAAGGAGAGCAGCAGAATGATCGACAAAGTGCCCCAGGCGATGGCGGAGACGGTCAGCCAGATGCGTTTCCGCTGCTTTTTCATCTCCCGGGTAAACAGACGAAATAAATACCAGCCTTTCAAGAGGTGTTCCTTTCTAAATTCACTATTCCGAATTCATTATTCTTATCGCCAGGTGAATAGAGAATGGGGAATAGTGAATGACTATTTATCCCCGGATGGCCATCACCGGATCCAAATTGGCGGCCCGGCGGGCCGGGAACCAACCGGCGATAAACCCGATCAGGCTCAAAATCACGATGGTAACGAAGGCGACCAGGGGAGATATTCGCAGCGCCCCGATATAATCCTTTAAATTCAATAAGTTTACCAGGCTGACGATGCCAAAGGAAATGACAAACCCCAGGAATCCGCCGAAGCCGGTCACCAGCAGCGTTTCGATGATGTACTGCCCCAAAATGAGGCGGTTTTTGGCTCCCAGGGCCTTTTTGATCCCGATCTCCCGGGTGCGCTCTTCTACCACCACGTTCATGATGTTGGAAACCCCGATGCCCCCCACGATCAGGGTCATGCAGCCCACAATTCCTAAGAAAACGCTGAATCCGGCGAAAAAAGTATCGAAGAATTGATCCATGCCCGTGGAGTCCCAGATCGCCAGGGCTTCCCGGTCCTCGGGATCGAAACGGTGCACTTTTGCCAGCACCGCATACACCCGGTCGATCATCTGTTTGGTGAGCTTCACCTCGGAAGCGCGGTACACCATGTTGGAAATATAACGGTCGCCGAAGATGCCCTGGTAAGTGGAGGCAGGGACGATAATGCGGCCGCCGTCGGGGCCGTTGTAGTTGGAGCTTTGGATTTTCTTCTTCAGCACCCCGATCACCTTAAAGGGGATGGAATTGATGAAGATGTTCTGCCCCAACCCCTTCCCGGCGCCGAAGAGGTCTTTTTCTACCTCATCGCCGATGAATACCACCCGGCGGCGGTATTTTAAGTCCAGGAGATTAATGAAACGCCCCCCGGCTTCGGGAATGATATTGCGCATTTTCTGGAATTCCGGGTACACCGCGCTCAAATCCGCGGAGTAATATTCTTTTCCCACTCGCACCTGCACGCCGCGGGAGTATTCCGGGCTGATCAACTCGATTTCGGAAATCTGGCTGCGCAGGATTTCCGCATCGGATTCCCGGAAGCGGATATAACGCCCGCGGGGAAAACCTTCGTAAGCAACGCTGGTGCGTCCCGGCCACATGATGCAGATGCTCTCTCCCATTCCGTGCGCCGCTTTTTTGGAAACGCTGTACAGCCCGTCGCCCACGGTGAGCAGCAGAATGATCGCCACCGAACCCCAGATGATCCCGAACAGGGTCAAAAAAGTGCGCAATTTCTGGTTGCGAACGTCGCGGAAAAGCTGAATCAGGTTTTTGAAAAACATGCTTTCATCCAAAATAGATAGAAAATATCAAACCAGCCTGAAGCGTGAAACGTGATACGTGATTTCTCAGGTTTTATGCTTCACGTTTCACGCTTTACTTATTTGATCTCCTTCGGCGGCCTTTCCACCACCAGGCTGCTTTCCGCCAGGCCCTCTTTCACTTCCACGTTGACGCCATCGCTCAACCCGATCTGGATGGGCTGCCGGGAAACGGTTTTGGCGACGGTGTCGGTTACTTCCACAAAGGTGCTGTCCTTTTCGAAGGTAATCAAACGCTCCGGTATGTAGAGCACGTTCTCCGCTTTGCGGATGATAATATCCGCGTTGGCCGAATATCCCGCCCGGAGCTGCACCGAATCCGCGTTCGCAATATCGATCTCGATATCGAACAGGGTGGAGTTCTCCTCTTTTTTAGCCTTGGGAGAGATGCGCGACACTTGGCCCTTTACGGTCGCATTCGGCAAAGCGCCGATTTTCAGATCCACCGGCATTCCCAACTTCACTTTCCCCACGTCGATCTCGTCGATGGTGCCGCGGAAAATCAAGCGGCCCATATCCGCCAGGGTAAAAATGGGAGTGCCGGCCTGGAAGGTGGTGAGCGGCACTACCGGGTCGCCGGCGTTCACGAACTTTTCCAGCACGGTGCCGGAAATGGGCGCACGAATGACCGATTCGACCCTATTTTTCCCTAATTGGGTGCGTCCCTTCTCGATTAAAGCCAGGCGCTCATCATTCAGATTCTTGCGCAATTGCGCCTCTTCGTAGGTCATTTTTTGCTGCTCGAACTCCTGCTTAGAGATCAAATTCGCTTCCAACAGTTGCTTCTGGCGCAGGTATTCATTTTGGGCCTGTTCAAAACCGACCAGGGAGATTTCCGCATTGCGCCGGGCTTCGGTGATTTCCAATGGGGTGGGATCGGGGATGATTTCAACTAACGGTTGGCCGACCAGGATTTTATCGCCCACCTCCGCGTAGATATTTTTTACGATCCCGGCAATCTTGGACTTCACCTGGATTTCGTCCCGGGGGGTAATTTCACCGATTGCCAACGCTTTTTCGATAATCTCCCCGCGGCTCACCGCCACGGTTTTGTAATCTTCCTTTTTGCCGTTGCCGTTCCGGGTCATCACAAATGCAGCCCCGGCAATAACAATTAGGATGATTCCGATAATCAGTAATTTCTTCTTCATGGTTCCTTCGATATTTTCGTTTACATTGACCAGCCCTGCATACGCAACAGGTTGATTCAAGTTACCATTTTTAACAGACCGCCACGCCGCCGCTTTGTTGCAATGATTTATCGAAACCCGCCCTGGCTCATAAAGTCCCCCAAATCCACCTCCCCGGCGCGAATTTTTTGCAGCAGGGATAAATAGAACTCCCGCTCGCCCACGTCAATCCAGCGCCCCGTGAAGGGAAAAACGGCGATCCGCTCTCCCCGGTTTAACGCCTTGCGGTACAATTCGGTGATGATCGACTGGTTTCCCGGCTTCAAATACGCCCGTGCGCCGGGGGTGAGGATTTGATAGCCGGTAAATATGCCGGCGTGAACGTCGCGGGGAATTTTTTCATTTTTCCCCAGAAAGCCTTTCAGGGAGTTTGCGGAGTCAAAAAGCGCCAGGCTATAGTCGCGATGATTAGAAGAAGGTTGAACCGCCATACTGACCAGGGCGTTGGAGCGGCAATGAAAATCGTAGAACTCCCCGATATCGAGATTGCAGAGCACGTCCGCGTTGGCCGCCAGGATGGTTTCCCCGTTGAAATACCGCTCCGCGTTGGCGATTCCCCCGCCGGAGCCTAACAGCGCCGGTTCTTCGCTGAAAAGGACTTCCAGGCCGAAGCGCGAGCCGTTTCCCAGGAATTCCCGCATCTTTTCGGGCCGGTAGTGCAGATTCACCACTGCCCGTTCGATGCCCTGGCGCGCCAGCTTGCGGATCACCACTTCGATGATGCGCACCCCGTTCAACGGGAGCAGGGGCTTGGGAATATCCCGGGTCAGTTCCGCCATGCGGGTTCCGTATCCCGCCGCCAGAATCATGGCGGTGCGTAGTTGAGCAGGCTTATGAGAAGTTGCCATGTCGATTCCGAATTCATTTTTTCCGGTTTGCCGGCCACAAATATCTTTCTTTCGAGGGACAAAATGGTTATTATCCCTCAAAAAATAGTGCGGGAAACCAAATTTAGTTAGAGGGAATGATGATTAAAAGGGTTTGCTTGTTTTCCCTGCTCCTTTTTGCCGCCGGGTATGCCCAGGAAAGCGGGTGGGATACCCTGAACATCAAATACAATCTTCTGCAAACCAATTATTCATCGGAACGGAACATCGTCAAGATCAAAGTTCCGCCATACCTGACCACCCGCGAGGTGATGGAGCAAATTTACCTGGCGGTGCGGATTTTAGGGGGCACGGAAGTTTCCAAACAAACCACCGTGTATGTATTCAAAGATAACGACCGGGTGGGAGATCGCTCCAAAACGGGGGGAATTTTTTATCCCGGCAAAGGTTTCGAGTGGGATTTGCGAGAGTGGAAGCCGGATACCACCATCCGCCACTTCACCCCGCGATTGATCGACCGCATGATCTACGAGGCGCTCATGGACAGCATGTTCGCCGACGGCATCGAACCGCTGGCCTTTGAAGACCGCGAAAACCCTACCAAAAAGAAAGTCGCCCGGGAATTCGAGATCAGCGTGGCGCAGCTTGATTCCATTTACTACCGGGTAAAATGGTGGTGGGAGTTGAACAAAGACGCGGCCTCCCCTCGCTAACCTCCGTTATTCCAACCACCCTCATCACCGGTGAATGAAGACCCATCCCCTTTTTTGAGACATCCATGTCGCAAATGATACACCCATGCCCCAGTTGGCTAACTCTCTAAAAATCAATCGGTTTAGAATTTCTTTGGCAAGAAATGCGACACCGATGTCCCGGTTGCAGGATTTTAGCCCTCTCGATAAATATTTCATAAGTTTATCAAAATCATTAATCTACAGATAGCGATTTTTTTGGCATAATATCTGTCTATTGACTGATTGATACAAAAACGATAAAAAGCCGGTAATTTTTGCGCGTGGTATTTCACATTTGACCAGAGTTGAGTAATTTCAAAAAAAAAGAAGAGGCGGCTTATGAGACACTTTCTATTGTATATAGCCCTCATCACCTTATGGTTCTCCACCCTGCCCTTAACTGCCCAGGTTCGTTATTCGGGATCATTGCACACCTCCATGTATGCCTGGGAGAATCCCGCGGAACAAAAGCTGTATGATTTTTACCAGGGTATCCAGTTCAAGATTGCCCCGGCCAACAACCCGGACCTCTACCTCACCACCTACATGCGCTTTGCCCGCCAGGGGGATCCACGGCTTTCCGGCAACCAGGCCTATCAAGCCGGCGAAGACGTGTATAGCTGGGACGACCGGCTCTACAATATGTACCTCAACTGGACCACCGCGCAAAAGAAGTTGAGCTTCCGGGTGGGGCGGCAGTTTGTGTACCAGGGGGTCATCAACGGCACCCTGGACGGTCTGATGGTTTCCGGAAAACCCACCGACAAGTTGACCCTGAAATTCTTCGGCGGGCTGCAGGCCACTCCCACCCGGGATTTCAACCTCCTCGAATGGGACGAAGGCAACGTTCTGGGAGGGTATCTCGCCTACCAACTACCGGCGCAGAACAAGGCTACCCTCAGCTACTTTCAAATCAACCGCAATGAAGAGACGGTTTGGCAATTGTTAGGCGCCTCTTTTACCGGCGTGGCGCTGCAAAATCTCTATTACCAGGCCTATTACGACCACAATTTGAAAAGCGAAGAGTTCCAGGGAATGCGCTACCGCCTGGGTTATTACTGGCGGCAATGGTCCTTCTCCGGGGAATACAACAGCCAGCGCCCCCGCATTTATGAAGATTCTTTCTTCCGGGTGTTTTCCATCAAAGCTTACAACCAGGCCCGCGGCGCGGTTACCTACCAGTTGAACCGCTACCAGTTAGGATTTCAATACATCTTCACCGATATTCACTACAACGAGAGCAATCAATACGTCGCCACTATCGGCAATCCCTGGGGGCTGATCGGGCTGGTATTGCAGACCGGAGACTCGGGGAAAAATCTCGGGGCGTACGGGGATATCCGTTACCCGGTCATGCCCTGGCTAACCCTGAAACTCTTCGGCAGCTACTACAATTTCGAGCGCCAGACCACCGAGCTATCGGAAGACGCGGTGGCTTTCTCCGGCGGGGTTATCTACCGGCCGTTTGATTTTCTCTCCCTGGAAGGGGAGCTGCAGCAAAGCGCCAACAGCCTTTATGACAACGACCTGCGCGGATTGCTGCGCCTGAACTACTTTTTCGGAAAATAAACCCCAAATAAGGTTTCGCAGGTGAAAACTACATGGGAGACACCATATATGCGTAAATACATACTTCCCCTGATTCCCGTTACCTTGATGGCTTTATACCTGGCCATGCCCAGCCTTTATTCCGATGATAAAGGCAAATTAGAATTTTCCCACAAGCTGCACGTGGTGGAACAGGAGATGGAGTGCGCGACCTGCCATGCCGGCGCGCAAACCAGCCAGACCGGCAAGGATGACCTCTTTCCCGGCAAAACGGTCTGCAACGACTGCCACGAGGCCGACGAGGTCGGCAACCCGGAACTGCTTCCCCGGATTCAAACCTACAGCGAGAAATTCTCCCACCAGATCCACATCGCTTCCGGGTTAGAATGCCAATCCTGCCACGCCAAACTCCTTACGGAAGAATACCAGGGCTACATTCTTCCCACCATGGCGGAGTGCATGAGCTGCCACGAAACCAAAGCGGTATCCAACGAATGCGCCTCCTGCCACCTGCCTTCGGAAGACCTGAAACCGCTCAGCCACACTCCGAATTTCAAGCACAACCACGGCGACCTGGCCCGGGTAAACGCAAAAGAAATCTCTGCTTCCATGAGCTGCACCACCTGCCACACCCAGCGCTTCTGCCAGGATTGCCACGAAGGCGACAATTTAGACCGCCTGACCCACCCGCTGAATTACGAGTTCACCCACGCCCTGGAAGCGCAGAGCCGGCAGAACGAGTGCGCGGTTTGCCACACCGAGCGCCAGTTCTGCTACGATTGCCATTCCGCCCGGCAGGTGCTGCCCTACAACCACAAAGCGGGCTGGGCCAACAACCTCGACGGCGGCCGCCACCGCGTGGAGGCGCTGAACGACCTGGAATCCTGCCTGGGCTGCCACGAGCAGAATGCCCGGCAGATTTGCCAGCCCTGCCACCCGGCGAATTGAAAGCCCATCGCGGCGCTCTCATTTGCCTGGGGTGTCATTAAAGTCATTGATTGTCATTAAGTCATTAATTGTCATTGGGGAGTCGCATAAAATAAATGACGCGAAGTAAATCACAAAGGTGTCTTATGAAACCAAAAACTTTCTTCGGGCTGTTGATCATCACGATGTTTATCCTGCTCGGATGCACCGATAAAAAAGACCCCGTCAGTGTTCCCACCCACCCCTCCGGCTGGACGGAAACGGCGTCTGCCAATTTCCACGGCAAGGCGCTGGCGGAAAACGGCGGCCTGAACGCCGTTAGCTGCCAGAGCTGCCACGGCGGCGATTACCTGGGCGGAACCTCCGGGGTGGCCTGCGGCAAATGCCACAACCAGTATCCCCATCCCCAGGGGTGGCTGAACTCTGCCTCGCAGAATTTCCACGGGGGAGCTTACCTGGCCAACCCCGATCCGAATTGCCAGGATTGCCACGGCAGCGACTACCGGGGCGGTTCTTCCCGGGTATCCTGCTACAACTGCCATAACCAGTACCCCCATCCCGGCGGATGGATGCAACCGAACCAGGCGGATTTCCACGGCGCGTTCCTGCTCACCGGTACGTTGGATCTGGCAAGCTGCCAGAACTGCCATGGCCAGGATTACAAAGGCGGCTCTTCTAAGGTCTCCTGCTTCACCTGCCACGCCGCTTATCCTCACCCGGAGGGGTTCGCCAACAATGCTTCCCCCAATTTCCACAGCAGCGCCATTGCCGAGCAATGGAAATGGGACATCCTTTCCTGCCGGAGCTGCCACGGAATCGACTACGCCGGGGCGGGTTTTCAGCAGAAAAACTGCTTGGCCTGCCACACCGCGCCCAACGGCCCGGAAGCCTGCAACACCTGCCACGGCGGCATCGACAACGCCGCGCCTCCCCTGGCCCTGGGGAACCAGACTTCGCCCTCGTTTATCGGGGTGGGGGTGCACCAGCAGCACGTTGCTCCGGGGGTCTGGTCAACTTTCTCCGCCGGGCAGTGCCAGACCTGCCATAAAAATCCGGTGAATTACAGCGACCCCGGCCACATCGACGAGGACGGCATCGCCGAAGTGATCTTCAATTCCCTGGCGAATTTCAACGGGGAGGCGAATACGACCTGGAATCGCAACGGCGGCTCCTGCAATAACGTCTATTGCCACGGCGCGTTCGAGTTCAAAAAATCCCAGAGCCAATACCAATGGGCCTACGTGGATACGGTGATGAGCGGGCTTAACGCCGCGGTGAACTGGCAATATCCCAACACCGGCCAGGCGCTCTGCGGCAGTTGCCACGGCCTGCCCCCGGCGGGACACGCCCCGGTATATAATTGCAGCGGCTGCCACGGCAGCGTGGTGGATGAAAACCTGAACATCGTCAATAAATACCTGCACATCAACGGGCGGATCGACGTGTTCAATTAGTGGTTGAGCCACCTATTTGAAACAGCAGAAAGCCGCTTTGGAGTGTTGCGCTCCAAAGCGGCTTTTTGTTATTCTTGTGCATTTCGGAAAAATCGGCTTGCAGCGCAGGCCTTCGTCTACCCTAGAACAATAGCTTACAGACGCCAATTCCGCTTAATCCCTGCGCTGGCAGCCATTTTCCCGGCGGGGTTCATTCGTGGTTTATGATCAGGGTCTGCTGAACACTTTTTATCCTTGCCCTTGCCCCTTTGGGGTTTTTGCGGGAATGACAAAATAGATGATCGAAGAGCATAGCAGCATTAACTGTTTAGGACTACTTGGAACAGAAGCTTCAAATAATAAATATTGCGGATTCGGCAATTTTGCGATATAATTTGACCCTTTGAAAATGTTCTTTAACAATGTACGAGGTTAACGCGATGCCATCGCGGGGGAAAGTCACCACAATGGACCGGGTTTTGGGAATAGATGTCGGGGGAACCGGGATCAAAGCCGGGGTTGTGGACATCGCGCAGGGGAAATTGCTGAGCGAGGCAAAAAAAATTCCCACCCCGCAGCCGGCCACGCCCGCGGGAATCTTTTCCGCAATAGAAAAGATGTTGGAAAAATTCCATTGGGATGGACTCATCGGGTGCGGGTTTCCGGCAATTGTGAAGAAAGGGGTGACCCGTTCGGCTGCCAATATAGATCGGGAATGGATTGGCTACGACGCCCTGGGGCGGTTGAAAGGGTTGACCGCTCATCCGGTGAACATTATCAATGACGCGGATGCCGCCGGGCTGGCGGAAATGCGTTTCGGAGCCGGAAAGCCGTTTAACCGCGAGCACGGCGGGGTGGTGCTGATGGTTACCCTGGGAACCGGGATCGGCAGCGCCCTTTTCGTGAACGGCCATTTGCTGCCTAACTCGGAATTGGGGCATATCGAAATCGACGGGGTGGAGGCGGAGAAAAACGCCGCCACGGTGATCCGGGAGCGCAATGGGTGGAGCTGGGAAGAGTGGGGAAAGCGGGTAAACAAATATTTGCAAACCATCGAATTTTTGCTCTCCCCGGACGTGATCATCATCGGCGGAGGGGTAAGCGAGAGCAAAGAAAAATTTTTCCCTTTTCTGGATTTGCAAGCCTGCCTGTTAGCCGCCAAAATGGGAAACGACGCCGGCATCGTGGGGGCGGCATTGGCGGTGGGGGAGTTGGGGAGTGTAAAATGAAAAGTGCGAATCCATACTTTCCTGAACCTGTCTTCTGAATGTATATTTGCGTGGCGGGGCTAATTGCAGATTTGCTTTCCTGGCTTAAGACGACGATTCTTCTATTGTAATTCACTGTTGCGATACTTACATTTTGACCATGAATGATCTTCGATTCGAATGGGACAAGAAAAAGGATATCGCCAATCAGAAGAAACATGGGATCTCTTTCGAAGAGGCCAGGACGGTTTTTTATGATGATCGAGCAAGATTAATTTCCGATCCCGATCATTCTGACGCCGAAGATCGCTTTATTTTATTGGGATCAAGCAGCACGCTCCGGGTATTGGTTGTCGTGCATAGTTACAGGGAAGATGATGAAATCGTTCGAGTCATTTCTGCACGAAAGGCGACTACGAACGAAGTAAAATTTTATGAAAGGAAAAGATGAGATGAGAAAGGAATATGACTTCGCAAAATCAGTTAAAAACCCGTATGCAAAGAAGCTTAAAAAACAAATAACTATCCGGGTGGAAAACGAGATTATTGAATATTTCCAGCAACTGTCTGCTGAAACGGGTATCTCTTATCAGAAACTGATCCATTTATTTTTAAGAGATTGTGTCCAAAAAGAACGGAAACCATCTATAAGCTGGAAACCTGTCACACATTCATAAAATTTAGCCTGCGGTAATTTGAATTGTCCCCACAATTCGGTAGTAAGGATATTCGAAAACTTCATTATAGGATCGAAATTCCATACATGCAAAATAGATTCTACCCCCACCACCCCATCCACGCGCTGCTGAAGGAGCGCATTTTGATCCTCGACGGGGCCATGGGCACCATGATCCAGGGCTACCAACTCTCGGAAGCGGATTTCCGCGGCAGCGAGTTTGCCAACCATCCCTGCGATTTGAAGGGGAACAACGATCTGCTCTCCCTTACCCAGCCGCAGGTGATCCGGGAAATCCACCGGGCCTACTTAGAGGCGGGAGCGGATATCATCGAGACTAACACCTTCAACGCCAACGGCATTTCCCAGGCAGATT
Source organism: uncultured Calditrichaceae bacterium (assembly GCA_964522165.1). Classification (GTDB taxonomy): domain Bacteria; phylum Calditrichota; class Calditrichia; order RBG-13-44-9; family J075; genus JABWBP01. Next base: position 50,191 of record CAZFVV010000017.1, on the reverse strand, counting down.
ACCGGATGGTTGAGCGGGTGTATGAGATAAACCTGGCCGCGGCACGGCTGGCCCGGGAGGCCGCAGACCGCTTCACCGCCCAAAATCCCGCCCAACCGCGCTTCGTGGCCGGGGCGCTGGGGCCTACCAACCGCACCCTCTCGCTCTCCCCGGACGTGAATCAGCCCGGATACCGCGCGGTGACCTTCGACCAGGTGAAGGAAGGCTATTATCACCAGGTGCGGGGGCTGGCAGAGGGCGGGGTGGATTTTCTGATGGTGGAAACCATTTTCGATACCCTGAACGGCAAAGCAGCGCTGTTCGCCATCGACCAATATTCCGAGGAAACCGGCCAGAGGTTGCCGGTGATGATTTCAGTAACCATCGTGGATGCCAGCGGGCGCACTCTCTCCGGGCAAACGCTGGAAGCGTTCTGGGTCTCCGTCTCCCACGCGGATATGCTCAGCGTGGGCGTCAACTGCGCCCTGGGGGCAAAGGAGATGCGCCCGTTTATCGAAGAAATCTCCCGCCTGGCCCCGGTGTACGTCAGTTGCTACCCCAACGCCGGCCTGCCCAACGAATTCGGCGGCTACGACCAGACCGCCGCGGAAATGGCGGAATTGCTGAGCGAATTCGCAGACAGCGGCTTCCTCAACATCGTGGGCAGTTGCTGCGGGAGCACCCCGGAATTTACCCGCGCCATCGCCGAAACCATGAAAAACAAAGCGCCCCGCCCCCTGCCGGAAACGCCCAAATACTCCCAATTCAGTGGGCTGGAGCCGCTCACAGTGCGCCCGGATTCCAATTTCATCAACGTGGGAGAACGCTGCAACGTCACCGGGTCGCGGCAGTTCGCCCGCTTAGTGCGGGAAGAAAAATACGAGGAGGCGTTGGAAGTCGCCCGCAAGCAGGTGGAAAACGGGGCGCAAATCCTCGACGTCAACATGGATGAGGGGTTGTTAGATTCCGAAAAGGCCATGGAGACCTTTCTGAACCTGATCGCCTCCGAGCCAGACATTGCCAAATTGCCCCTGATGCTGGATTCCTCCAAATGGCCGGTAATCGAAGCGGGGCTGAAGTGCGCCCAGGGCAAGTGCGTTGTCAATTCGATCAGCCTGAAAGAAGGCGAGGAAATCTTCAAGGAGCACGCCCGCCTGGCGCGGCGCTACGGGGCGGCGGTGATCGTCATGGCCTTCGACGAGCAGGGGCAGGCGGAGACCGTGGAGCGCAGAATGGAAATCTGCGCCCGCGCTTATCGCATCCTCACCGAGGAGATCGGGTTCCCCCCGCAGGATATTATCTTCGATCCCAACATCTTTGCCGTGGCCACCGGCATGGAGGAGCACAACGCCTACGCTCTGGCTTACATGGAAGCCGCCCGGCAGATCAAGGCCTCCCTTCCTCGCGCCCTGGTGAGCGGTGGGGTGAGCAACGTTTCCTTCTCCTTTCGCGGCAACGACCCGGTGCGGGAGGCGATGCACTCCGCCTTCCTCTATCACGCCATCAAGGCGGGAATGGATATGGGCATCGTGAACCCTGGACAGATTGCGGTATATGAAGAAGTCCCTCGCGAACTGCTGCAATTGGTGGAAGACGTGCTTCTCAACCGTCGTCCCGACGCCACCGAACGCCTGGTGGCCTTCGCGGAAACGGTTAAAAAAGAGGATAAAAAAGAAGTAGAAGACGCGGCGTGGCGCAAACTGCCCGTGGAAGAGCGCCTGAAGCACGCGCTCATCAAAGGCATCGTGGAATTTATCGAGCAGGATACCGAAGAGGCGCGCCGGAAATTTGATCGCCCCCTGCAAGTGATTGAAGGCCCGCTCATGGAGGGCATGAATATCGTGGGAGACCTGTTCGGCTCCGGGAAAATGTTCCTGCCCCAGGTGGTCAAAAGCGCCCGGGTGATGAAAAAGGCGGTAGCCTACCTCATCCCCTTTATGGAACAGGAAAAAGGGCGATCCGGGAAGCCCTCCAGCGCCGGGAAGGTGCTGCTGGCCACGGTGAAAGGCGACGTGCACGACATCGGCAAGAATATCGTCGGGGTGGTGTTGGGCTGCAATAATTACGAGATCATCGACTTAGGAGTGATGGTTCCGGCGGATAAAATTTTGAAAACCGCCCGGGAGCAGAATGTTGATATCATCGGCCTGAGCGGGCTGATTACCCCCTCGCTGGATGAGATGGTGCACCTGGCCAAAGAGATGGAGCGCCAGCGCTTCCGGGTTCCGTTGTTGATCGGCGGGGCGACCACTTCTAAAACGCACACCGCGGTGAAGATCGCGCCCTCCTACTCCGGCGCGGTGGTACACGTGTTAGACGCCTCCCGCAGCGTCGGCGTGGTGAGCAGCCTGTTAAGTGCGGATCAGAAATCGCCGTTTGTAGGGGAAATTCGGTCAGAGTACCAAAAAGTGCGCGAGGCGCACCGCCTGAAGCACGGAGACAAACGGCTTTCCACGCTCGAGGAAGCGCGGCGAAACCGCTTCCGTATCGACTGGCATGAAAGCGCAATCACCCCGCCCTCTTTTTTGGGAACGCAGGTTTTCCACGATTTTCCGCTGGAGAAAATCCGCGAGCGCATCGATTGGACGCCCTTTTTCCAGACCTGGGAGATGAAGGGGAGTTATCCGCAAATTTTTCAGCACCCCGAATACGGCGGCGAGGCGAAAAAACTGTTCCAGGACGCCCAAAAGCTGCTGAATGACATCATCACGCACAAACGACTGAGCGCCCAGGGGGTCATTGGCTTCTTCCCCGCCAACAGCCTCGGCGATGACATCGAGGTGTACGCTGACGAGAGCCGCAGCAGCGTTCTCACCATCATCCACACCCTGCGGCAGCAGATGAAAAAGGATGAGGAACGATCCAACTACGCTTTAGCGGATTTCATCGCTCCGAAGGAGAGGGGGATGAAGGATTACATCGGCGGGTTTGCAGTGACCGCCGGGGTGGGTTTGGAAGAACTGGTGCAGAAGTTCGAGCGCGAGCACGACGATTACAACGCCATTCTGGCCAAAGCCCTGGCCGACCGCCTGGCGGAAGGGTTTGCGGAGTTGATGCACGAGCGCGTCCGCAAGGAATTCTGGGGTTACGCGCCGGAGGAGAATTTCAGCAACGAGGAGTTGATCCGCGAAAAATACCGCGGTATTCGTCCCGCCCCCGGCTACCCCGCCTGCCCCGATCATACCGAGAAGCCAATCCTGTTTGAATTGCTGAACGTGAGCGGGCAAACCGCCATTCGCCTGACGGAGAGCTGCGCGATGCTGCCGGCCGCTTCGGTGAGCGGCTATTACTTTGCGCACCCGCAGGCGCGCTACTTTGGGGTGGGTAAAATCGGGCGCGACCAGGTAATGGATTACGCCCGGCGCAAGGGCATGGAAATTTCTACCATGGAACGCTGGCTTGCGCCGAATTTGGGGTACGAGGTGTAAAAAGAACATAGACCTCAAAGGTTTTGAAAACCTTTGAGGTCTGTTTTACCGGTTTGAATTTCAAATATCATTCCTGCCTCCTCAATAATGCCAAAAACAAAGCTTTTAGCTCCGGTTCCCGCACCAGCCGGGCCGCCTCTTCCACGCTCATCCAGCGCCGCTCCCGGAAATATTTCTCCGGCCATTCCGGGTGAATGGTGGTGACCTTCAGCAGATAAACCTCCACCTTGCAGACGCCGCCCCACTTGGGATATTCATACTCGCCTGAGGGCGCAGCGGAAATCTCTCCCTCGACGCCCGCTTCTTCCAGCGCCTCTTTGGCGGCGGACTCCGCCGGCGACATTCCCGGTTCCACAACCCCCTTGGGAATGATCCAGCGTTTCCCACTGCGGGAAGTAATCAACAAAACCTCGATCTCCTCATTTACAACCCGGCAGGGAATTACTCCTGACTGCCGGTAAAACCACTGCGGAACCGGCTTCTTTCTCCACCAGACCACGGTTATCTCCTTCCAAAAGCGATCTGTGAACGGCTAAAAATAAGCAGCGGGGGAAATTCTCACAAATAAATTTCGGTTTTGATTCAAAATCGGCAGCCCGTATATTCTCCGTCCGTTAAATAGCGATTTTCCTGGAGATCGTCGCATCCATTCTGCGGAACAAATCTTCTCTTCCGAAAACGGTCTTCAACGCATACAATTCAGTTGGCACCACCAGGAGGATTTATGTTCAAAGGACACCCCGGGGGATTACCGGTACTGTTTTTCACGGAAATGTGGGAACGCTTCGGCTATTATCTGATGTTAGGCATTTTTTCCTTATACATGCTCGATCCCAACGAGATGGGACCATTCGGCGGGATGGGATTTACCCGGGAATGGGCGGCGGAAGTGTACGGCTCTTACCTGGCTTTGGTTTATTTGACTCCTTTTTTTGGGGGGATCATTGCGGATCGCTTCCTGGGGTACCGTAAAAGCGTGTTCATCGGCGGAATCCTGATGTCGGCGGGATATTTCACCCTGGCAGTTCCCGGCGAAACCATGTTCTATGTGGCGCTGTTGTTGATCGTGGCCGGGAACGGATTTTTCAAACCCAATATCAGCACCCTGGTGGGACGGCTCTACCCGGAAGGCAGCAAGCTGAAAGATTCCGGTTACAATATTTTTTACATGGGGATTAACATCGGCGCGTTCGTGTGCAACTTTGTGGCAGCGCTGCTGCGCAACCGTTTCGGCTGGGGATACGCCTTTGCCGCGGCGGGAATCGGGATGCTGCTGGGGCTGGTGATCTTTTACCTGGGGCAAAAACACCTCAAAGAAGTTCACGATCGCGGCGAAGAAGGTTCCGTGGCCGATACCGGCATCATCGGCCAGCTAATTTTTCAAGTTATCATTCCCGCGGGCATCGCCGGGGTCATCGGCTACCTGTTCTTCGGCGGGGTGTTTGGCAGCCCGCAAACTGCCGCGTTCATCTTTGCTGCTATTCCGGTCCTAGCATACTTTGCGATGCTGCTGGTCCGCGCCCCGCACCATGAAAAAGGGCCTATCGGGGCGTTGCTCTCCATTTTTGCGGTGGTAATCGTGTTCTGGATGATTTTCCACCAGAGCGGCTCCTCGCTCACCTACTGGGCGGAAGAGAACACCCGCCGCGAAGCCGGGGCGCTGGGGCCGGTTCTGCGCTTTTTCCAATTCGACCAGGACGCAACCATCGGCACGACCATTCAGAATCCCGATACCGCCGGCTCCTACTGGCGCAACGTTCCCCCGCAAGAGCGCCCGGAGCCGGGTAAGCGCGTTACCTTGATCTCCACGGAAATATTCCAATCCATCAATCCCTTCTTTATTGTGTTCCTGACCCCGGTAGTGGTAGGATTTTTCGGCTGGCTGCGCCGGCGCGGCAAGGAGCCATCCACCCCGGCAAAAATAGCCTGGGGCATGTTTATCACCGCGATTTCCGCCCTGTTCATGGTCATGGCGGTGTGGGTCGCCGGAAACGGGAAAGCCTCGGCCTGGTGGCTGGTGGCGACGTATGGAATCATTTCCCTGGGAGAATTGTGCCTCAGCCCCATGGGGCTGGCGCTGGTTTCCCGGCTCTCCCCCAGGCGGGTTACCGCGCTGATGATGGGCGGCTGGTTCCTGGCCACCTCCATCGGCAACAAGCTCTCCGGGGTGCTGGCGGGATTGTGGGAAAGAGTGCCCTCGTTGGATTGGATATTTTTGATCAATTTCGGCAGCGCGGTGGTTGCGGCGTTGGTCATTGCGGTTTTGACCCCCTGGATTCGCCGGGTGATGGCGGCGCATGAGATCAATATGGCCGGGAAGGCGAAGGAGAAGGCGGGGGGGTAGGATGGCGCTATGAAGTCAATTCATGCGCTCGAATAGAAATGCTAATTTTTCTTTTTGATCATTTGCTCATACTCATCATGGGTTCCAATCCAGACCCATATGTAATCGTCGCCGTCTTCAACGGCAAGCGCCCTGTGAGTCAGGCTAACTCTTACCGACCAGAAATCACCGATCTTCTTGAAATGAAGTGAGGGATGCCAGGGATTTGTTTTGAGAAGCTGAAAATTCTGTTTCGCTATTTTCTGAACAGGGATGGGAAGTTTATCAAAGCACTTCCAGAAACGGTCAGTGGTTCTGTGCATTTAGAGGTCCCTCAGCTTCCCTCTCTTTTTTTGGCTAAATGCCTCTTTGATGAGGAAATCCAGCTTCCCCGATTTTGAATCTTCTTCGATTTGTTCATCCCACTTCTGCCAATCCTTTTCTGAAAACCACTGTCTTAACTCAATGTATTCGTTTTCCGGAAGCGCTTCAATGGCCGATTTAAGTTGGTCTATAGTTGACATGCCATGACTCCTTTTGTTCCAAATACCTAACGCATTTTGTTACTCTTAAAGCTCGAAAGCAAATAGTAAGTATTTCAAAACCCTCTCAATGATTTAACGCTCCCCAGGCTTCCTTCGGGTGATATCCCACAAACGGGTTAACACTATTTCACCCTCCCCACCATCGCCTGGCCCTCAACCCCCTCCAACCGCACCTGCAGCAGGCGGTTTTCTAAATTCAGATTGGATTGCACTTTTACGCGGATGTAGGTATCCGTCAGCCCGCTCCAAAAATCGTTTTTCCGTTGCTCGAACAGCACCGGCTCTTCGGTTCCCACAAATTGTTGGAAATAGATGCGGCGCTTGCGGGCGCTCAACTCCCGCAGCCGCTGGCTGCGCTGCGTAATTACTTCCCGGGAAACCTTCCCGGCATAGTTGCTGCTTTTGGCGTGGCCGCGGTCGGAGTAGCTGAATACGTGGAAATAGGCCAGCGGCAGCTCCAAAAGCAGCTCATAAGTTTCGTCAAAATGCGCTTCGCTCTCGCCGGGGAAACCCACGATGACGTCGCTGCCTAAGCAGGCTTGCGGGGCGGCGCGGTGCGCGGCTGACAGGAAATCTACGAACTCCCGCACGCTGTATTTGCGCTTCATGGCCTGCAGAATGGCGTCGCTGCCGGACTGCAAAGGAACGTGCAGATAGCGGCACAATTTCCCCGGCGCGGCCATTTTTTCGATGATTTCATCGGCAATGGTCGTCGGCTCGATGGAAGAGATGCGGATGCGCCACAGGTTCTTGATCCCTTCCAGCGCGTTCAGAACATCTATTAGGGCTTTACCTTCATATTGATAGGTCCCGATATTGATCCCGGTGAGGATCAACTCGTGGTAGCCGGCGGCGGCCAGTTGGCGGGCTTCGTTGAGAATGTCCCCGAATTCCCGGCTGCGGGCGCGCCCGCGGGCGTAGGGGATTTCGCAGAAAGAGCAGAAAAAGTCGCAGCCGTCCTGAATTTTGAGATTGGCGCGGGTGTGCTCGCGGTCGAAGCCCACGAAGGGGATGGTAAAACTCTCCCGGCTGATGGTCGGGGCGATCAGTTGGGGAGAATCGCCGCCGTTTTCGCGGGGGTGCGCTTCGTTGCGGGATAAAATTTGCGAGATCTCCATCTTGCGGGCGTTGCCCACCACCCAGCGAACGTTAGGCAAATCGAACAATTTTTCTTTCTGCACCTGCGCCTGGCAGCCCACCAGGGCAATTTTTACCTGCGGATTGATCCGGCGAACCCGGTTCAGCAGCCGGCGGGTATCGGCGTCGCCGTTTTCCGTGACCGTGCAGGTGTTCACCACCAATACATCCGGGGAATGGCGGTAATCCACCACCTGGTATTCCGCGGTTTGAAAACCCTGCTGCATCAGGGCGGTTTCCGCCTGGTTGAGGCGGCATCCGAAGGTGTAAAAAGCGACTTTTGCGGGCATTCTTTTCCGGTCCTTTAAGCAACTCGTTCAGGCGCGCCAATATACGCAGAAATTGCCGGCAAACCAAATCATGGAGTATGGCGGCGCCAGCCTGATTTTTTTCTTGCATCGAGAACCGGGGGCATATTTATTCCCCCTCGCGAGCGACAGACAAGGGAAAGTTGCGGGAGAATATCGGGAACAGGATCGTGTAATCATAAAAAACAGGAAGTGTGAAGCAATGGCAGAATATCCGGAATTTGATGTATTGATCGTGGGCGGCGGGCCGGTGGGCATTAGCTGCGGCATCGAGGCGACCCGGCGCGGCCTGGGCAATATCATCATTGAAAAGGGCTGCCTGGTCAATTCCATCTTCCATTTTCCCACCAACATGACCTTTTTTTCTACTTCCGAACGGTTGGAGATTGGCGGCGTGCCCTTCATCGCCCACGGCTACAAACCCACCCGCCGGGAGGCGCTGGAATATTACCGCCGGGTGAAGGAGCAGTGGCATCTCAATGTCGCGGTTTACGAAGAGGTGCTGAGCATCGAAGGCGCGGAGGGGGATTTCCGGGTCAGAACCACCCAAAACCGTTACCGCAGCCGGGCGGTGATCCTGGCCACCGGCTTTTACGACCAGCCCAACCTGCTCCACGTACCCGGGGAGGATTTGCCGAAGGTGAAGCACTACTTCGATGAACCCCATCCCTACGCCTTCCGGAAAGTGGCCGTGGTGGGGGCGGGCAACTCCGCGGTGGACGCGGCGTTGGAAACTTACCGGCGCAGCGCGGAGGTGACCATGGTCATTCGCAGCCCGGAGTTGAAATCCTCGGTGAAGTACTGGGTGAAGCCGGACATCGAAAACCGCATCAGCGAAGGAGCAATCAAAGCCTGTTTCAACGCTACCGTGGCGGCCATCCGGGAAAAAGAGATCGAGGTGCAAACCCCAGAAGAACGCATCACCCTGGAAAACGATTTTGTGCTGGCCATGACCGGCTACCACCCCAATTATGAATTTTTGCAACAGGCCGGCATTGAGATCGGTGATGACCCCTGCAAAACCCCGCGCTTCGATTTGAATACCTTCGAGACCAACCGCAAGGGGGTGTTTTTGGCCGGGGTGGTTTGCGGGGGCCTGCACACCGGGCGCTGGTTCATCGAAAACGCCCACGACCACGCGGTTAAAATCTTCGATTGCCTGGAGGGGAAGGGCGGGGTTCGGGTGTTATAGTGTTTTGGTGTTCACACTTTCCACTAAAACACTAAAACACTAAAACACAAACTTCCTTAAATCGCAAATTTTAACCCTTAACGCCATAGAGGAGCTAACCATGTCTCAATACGCCCATCCCGAAGCGCTGGTGAGCACCCAATGGGTGGCAGATCATATAAATGATCCAAAAATTCGGATTGTGGAGTCGGACGAGGACGTGCTGCTTTACCGCACCGGCCATATTCCCAACGCGGTCAAGATCGACTGGGAGCGGGATTTGCAGGATCCGGTGCTGCGGGATTATATCGGTAAGGAACGCTTCGAGCAGTTGATGGCCGAGAATGGAATCGCCAACGATACCCAAGTGGTGTTCTACGGAGACAAGAGCAACTGGTGGGCCTGTTACGCGCTTTGGGCCTTCAAGCTCTTCGGCCACGAAAACTGCGCAATCATGAACGGGGGGCGCCAAAAGTGGATCGAAGAGGGCCGGGAACTGTCCAAAACCGCGCCCGATTTTCCTGCAACCGGCTACCGGGTCAAAAATTTCAACGAGAAAGCCATCCGGGCATTCCGCGACGAGGTGATGAAACACCTCAAAAGCGGCAAACCGTTGATCGACGTGCGCTCCCATGACGAGTACACCGGCAAATTGCTGCACCTGGAAAACTATCCCCAGGAAGGGGCGCTGCGGGGCGGGCACATTCCCGGGGCCAGCAACGTGCCCTGGGCCACCGCCGCCAACCCCGACGGCACTTTCAAATCCCCCGACGAATTACGGGACATCTACCAGCGGGAAGTGGGTTTGCAGCCGGGCGATGACGTGATCGTCTATTGCCGGATCGGGGAGCGCTCCTCGCACACCTGGTTCGTACTGGCCTACTTGTTAGGATTCCCAAAAGTGCGCAATTACGACGGCTCCTGGACCGAGTGGGGTAACATGGTGCGCGCCCCGATCGAGAAACCGTAACGAAATAAGTAGGCAGTAGGCAATAGCAATTGGAGTGCAAAACTTCAGTTTTGCCGGGCAATAAACATTGCTTACTGCCTGCTTTATTCAGGGAAAAATACCGCATGTCCCGTTTAGCAGAAATCATCGCCAATTTTCAGGCGTTGGAGGGCGAATTCCGCCTGGAGCTGCTGTTAGATTACGCCGAAAAACTGCCCCCGCTGCCGGAAAAATATCAATCTGTAGCAGAGAAAATGGCGCACAAAGTGCCCGAGTGCCAGACCCCGGTCTCCCTCTGGGTGGAAGTGGTTGAGGGCAAGGTGCAAATTCACGCCGAGGCGCCGCGGGAATCGCCCACGGTGCGGGGGTTTGTTTCCCTGTTGATTTCCGCATTCAACGGCGCGACCCCGCAGGAAGTCTTGAATGCTCCCGCGGATTTGCTGAGCCGCAGCGGGCTGGCCCACGCCATCGGCATGATGCGCACCCGGGGATTGAGCGCCATTTTGCAGCGAATCAAAGCAGAAGTGCGCCGGGAAAGCGTTTCGGGTTAATAACGGATGTTACGCGTTTTGCCACAGAGACACGGAGAACACAGAGTTTACACTAACTTTTTTAGTGTTTTTACTCCTCAGTGCAGTCTCAGCATCAATAAACAATTAATTTCCTCCGCGCCCTCTGTGGCACTGAAGTCCAATCCCGGTTGCACCCCGGTTTAATTGCTCGCCGCCATTTGTTTCGCTTTACTTCGCACGAAGGCGTAATTCATACTGTTCAGAGTATTATGGTTGGCCACGGTGGTGAACATGGCCCGCGCCTGCTGCAGGTCGCCCTTGCCCTGGTAGGCCAGCGCCAGACGGTATAGATTATAGGGATCCTGCTGGTTGGCCTGGCGGAGCTCTTCCAACGCCTTATCGTAATTTTTCTCTTGCAGCGCAATCATTCCCGCGGCCTGGTGCGCCAGCCAGATCTGAAAGCGATTATTGACCGCGTACACCTCTTTGCGGAGCGTTTCGGCGGCCTCTTTGGCGGCAGCAAGATCGCCTCTCATCGCCGCCGCGTAAGCGCTGTTGAACATGGAAAACCGGCGGTTGTTTGCTTTTACGGCGTCGGAGAGGTTCGATTCCTGAACGACCTTGCGGGCCTGGTCGTATTTGGCCTTTGCCTCGTCGAACTTGCCCGTTTCGATCAGAATATTGCCCATCAGGGTGAGGTCGCCGGACATGGCCGTGGCATCCTTGATCTTCTCCGCAATGGCATATTGTTTCCGGAGCATTTCCAGCGCCTGATCCATTTTGCCCTCGTCCGCATAAGATACCACCATGCTAAAATAAGCGGCGCGGCGCTCTCCGTCATCGCGGGCGGTATCGTAGAGTTTTTGAAGCTGCTGGCGGGCCTCGTCATGTTTTCCCATGAAATTCAGGTTGGTAGCGATTCCGGTGTGCGAGGCCACAAACTGCGGATCGATCTTCAGAGCCTCCCGGTATCTTTGAACCGATTCGGCATAGCGCCCGATTTTCATCAGCAATTCCGCATAGGAATCGTAAGGATTGGGATCATCGGGAATCAATTCCACGTACTTTTTGAAAGTCTTCTCGGCCTCATCATATTTTTCCAGAAAGCGGTAGGCGTAGCCGAGCTGGTTATAAGGCTGGGAATAAGCGGGATTGATCTTCACCGATTTCTCATAGATTTCGATCGCTTTGGCATAATCTTGCAGGCCGAAGTAATAGTTTCCCAACAGGGTCTGCGCCCGTTCATCATTGGGATAGGCGTCGCAGAGTTTCTGGTAGATTTCTCCCTGTTTGGCGGGATTGCCGGTAGCCCCGGCCTGAACGCCCATGATCCACCATTTCTCGCCCTCGGAAGCTTTATCCGCTAATGCAACCGCTTTGTCGAGATTCTCGAAGAACCCTTTAGCGCTGGGCTGGGCGTTAGCCAGGAAGAGATAGGCAAGCGCAAAATCGGGATCTTTGGCAACCGCCTGTTCAAAATACTGGCGGGAATTCTGGGCGCGCAGCTTCTCGAAAAGGTCGCGCCCCTGTAAAAACGCTTTCCGGGCTTCCTCCGACTTCGTGGTAATGGGAATTTTTCCCTCCTTCTGTGGATTGGCAATTCCGCTGCTAATCAGCAGCATGGAGAAAAATATTCCGATGAGTAACAAAGAAACAGGGTGGCAGCGTTTCATGGCAGCCTCCAAGGGTTAGTTTGATTTAGATGAATTAGTAACAATTGTTCCTTAACGGAGCGGCAGGCATAAAGTTGCTTTGGGGAGGAATGCTCGAAAAATTACCCATAGCTCTCATGCGCCAGCAAATATTGTCTGTAAAATTATTGCCGGCATATATCAATAAATGCAGAAATAATGAACGGTGAACGAATCGAGTTTTCACCGTCGCTTAACCCGCCGGGCGCGGCGGTAGATGCTTGCTTTGCGGTGCAATAATTCCTGGATTGATTTTTACGAAAGGATGCCCTAACTTTAACCGAATCAATAGCGGGGGATGCCATGAAATCGGAAGAGTCAATGAAAACGCAGGAAATTGATTTTACCGCGGCATTGGAAAAATTGCGCCAACCCATCGCCGGGGAAGCGCCCATCTCCGCGCTGATCGATCCGCAGGTGCGCGAGGGCGAATTGTACCAGCCGGCAGGGGAGGGGGCGGTATTGTGTTACGCCTGCGGGCATCGCTGCAAGATTTCCCTGAACAAGCGCGGCATCTGCCAGGTGCGCTACAACCTGGAGGGAAAACTCTATGTTCCCTGGGGATACGTGGCCGCGCTGAACTGCGATCCCACGGAAAAAAAGCCCTATTATCACGTCTTTCCCGGTTCCCAAACCCTGACTTTTGGAATGTTAGGTTGCGACCTTCATTGCAGTTACTGTCAGAACTGGGACATCTCCCAGGTATTGCGCGACGCCGGCGCTCCCGGCCACACCCCTTACAAAGTTACTCCAGAACAGATGGTGGACCTGGCGAAAAAATATGGCGCCCAATGCCTGGCCAGCTCTTACAACGAGCCTTTGATCACTTCGGAGTGGGCCATGGCGAGCTTTAAATTGGCGAAAGCGGAGGGGTTTACCTGCCTGTACGTTTCCAACGGAAACGCCACCCCGGAAGTGCTGCAATACATTCACCCCTATACCGATGGTTTCAAGGTGGATCTGAAAACCATGAATGATAAGAATTACCGCAAGTTAGGGGCGGTTCTGCAAAACATTCTCGACAGTATCCGGCTGGCGCATCAAATGGGATTCTGGGTGGAAATCGTTACCCTGGTGGTGCCGGGATTCAACGATTCCGCGGAAGAACTGCGGGAAGCGGCGCAGTTCATCAAATCCGTCTCCCCGGATATTCCCTGGCACGTTACCGCTTTCCATAAAGATTACAAAATGACCGGCCCCGACAATACCGACGCCCGCACCCTGCAGCGGGCGGTGGAAACCGGCTATGAAGAAGGATTGCACTACGTCTATGCCGGCAACCTGCCCGGCCGCCTCAACCGTTATGAAAATACCTATTGCCCCAACTGCCATACCACGTTGGTCAAGCGTACCGGCTACCTGATCCATTACTGCCGGGTAACCGGGGAGGGAACCTGCCCGGATTGCGGGAGCCCGATTGCGGGGATTTGGTAAGCATAGTGTCAAAACTCGAGGCTGCATTTTGGATTAAGAATTAGGATGCAAATCGTAATTCATTAGGATTTTTTAAAATATTTGATCCCAATTATGGTAACTCACCATAAAATTATCATCGGCGATTCCCGTAGAATGGCCGAGCTTGCTGACGACTCCGTTCACCTCATCGTCACATCGCCGCCGTACTGGCAACTCAAGGACTATGGGGATGAGAACCAGATGGGCTTTCACGATTCCTACGAGGACTATATCAACAATTTGAACCTCGTTTGGAACGAATGCTTTCGGGTTTTACATAAGGGTTGTCGTCTCTGCATCAATATTGGGGATCAGTTTGCCCGTTCTGTTTATTATGGACGCTACAAAGTCATTCCTATCAGAACCGAAATCATTAAATTTTGTGAAACCCTCGGTATGGATTATATGGGCGCTGTTATCTGGCAGAAAGTCACCACCACCAACACTACTGGCGGCGCAACCATAATGGGCTCCTTTCCCTACCCACGCAATGGAATTCTCAAGATTGATTATGAGTTCATTCTGATTTTCAAAAAGTTGGGTACTCCCCAAAAGGCCAGTAAAGAAGTTAGGGAACTCTCCAGGCTTACCATTGAGGAATGGAACACCTACTTTGCCGGCCACTGGAATTTTGGCGGCGAGAAGCAGGATAAACATCTCGCAATGTTTCCTGAGGAGCTTCCCCGCCGGTTGATCCGGATGTTCTCATTTGCCGGCGAGACGGTTCTGGATCCTTTTTTCGGTAGCGGGACGACATCCCTGGCAGCAAGGAATCTCAATAGAAACTCGATCGGCTATGAGATTAATCCTAAGTTCATACCGATTATCAAGCATAAACTCAAGGTATCCGAGCCAGAAATCTTTGCAAATGCCACTTACGAATTCGTCAACCAGAAGGCATCCGAGGATGATCTTTCTGAACGAATGCAGACGTTGCCTTATAGATTCTACGATCCGCACAATCTCGATAAAAAGATAGACCCACGTAAGCTGAAGTTTGGCTCAAGGATCAAGGAGGGCGACAACGGAGCGGGAGTACAACTCTATTCTGTTAGAGAAGTCGTAAGTCCTGAAATCCTTAAGCTTGACACCGGAATATCAGTTCGCTTACTCGGTGTTATGGAACAGCCTTCGCACCGCGAGCAAGCGATTGCATTTTTGATCGAGATGACAAGAGGCCAGAAAGTATTCCTGAAATTTGATAAAGACAAGTATGATGAAGCGGGTAATCTTCTCTCCTATGTCTATCTCAGAAACAAGACGTTCCTCAATGTTCATCTGATCAGAACCGGTCTCGTTTCTGTTGACATTCAACGAGACTACAAGTACCGTGACAAATTCTCGAATGTTCTGAGGCAGACCCATGCCTAAAGAATGGATTTTGAATAGCGCAACCAATCGTTTTCAACTCAACTTCAAGAGGAATGTGGGTGCCGTTTCAGAAGCAATACGCAAGTGTGCGCCAAAGAACCTTGAAGAGTGGAAACAGTACTATTTCAAAAATATCCGGAGCAAGGAACATATCGAAGAACTCGGGAGGAAGCTCTATATCAAGATAACCGAGGTCATCGTTTCCGAGGTCGAAGAGGTTACTGAGGAAGATTGTATCGAATATATGCTCCAATTGGTTATCGACCGCACCTACGATGGCTATATGACCGAGATTCGCACAGTCTATGGTCAGCTTCAAAATTTTCTCGATGTCAAGATCGAGGCGGCGCCCGACGAGTGGGACAGGCTCTTTAATGTCGATTTTTTTATCAAGGTTAGTGACAGGTACATCGGCCTTCAAATTAAGCCTGCCAGCGGTGTCTCTCATATTCCGGAAATATTTAAAGAGCGGAATCAGCAATTGGCAACGCATCGGAAGTTTGCAGAACGGTACGGTGGCAAGGTATTTTATATTGTCTCAGTCAAAGAGGGTAAGAACAAGATCATCTACAATAAAGAGGTCATCGACGAAATCCTGGCTGAGATAAAACGTTTAGGTGGATAAATGCCCATTGCCCTCGAGAGCAGCGAATTTCCATACATATTTTCAGGCCCGAACGACAAACACACGTAAGGAGAAACCATCATGAACTACCAACTGCTCAAAGACAACCTGTTAGAACTCATCCGCCGCACCTCCGCGTTTTTGCCCCCGGACGTGGAAAACGTGATCGCGCTGAAGAAAAATTTAGAAGCGAAAAACTCCATGGCGGAAATTGCCGCGAATATGATCGTGCAGAACATCGGGCTGGCGAAAAAGGAATCCCTGCCCATCTGCCAGGATACCGGAACCATTACTTTTTACGTAAAATGTCCCGTGGGAATGGATCAACTGCTGTTCCAGAAAGCCGCGGAAGAGGCGGTGGTGCTGGCCACGGAAAAAGGCTACCTGCGCCAGAATTCCGTGGATTCCCTGAAAGGGAAGAACACCGGCAACAACCTGGGTAAAGGCAGCCCGGTCTATTATTTCGAGCAGACCCGGGATGATACAATAGACGTGCGCCTGGTGCTAAAGGGCGGGGGCTGCGAGAACATGAGCAGCCAGTACTCCCTCCCGGCGTTTTTTAACGGAAAACGCTACGACCGCAACCTGCAAGGGGTGCGCGCCTGCATTATGGACGCGGTGGTGCAGGCGCAGGGAAAGGGCTGCGCCCCGGGGTTCTTAGGGGTGTGCATCGGCGGCGACCGCGCCTCCGGTTACTCTTACGCCAAAAAACAGCTTCTGCGGAAATTAGACGATACCAATCCCTACCCGGAGCTGGCGGAGCTGGAAGAATCCATTCTGAAAGAAGCGAACCAACTGGAAATCGGCCCCATGGGCTTCGGCGGCAGTTTCACCATCGGCAGTTGCAAAGTGGATTACTTGAACCGCCTCCCGGCCTCGTTTTACGTGAGCATCTCCTACATGTGCTGGGCGTTCCGCCGGCGGGGAATGGTGCTGGACGTCAGCGGAAAGGTACAAAAGTGGCTTTACCAGGCCCCCGGTGAGTTCGAGAAAGAATTCGAATTCCCCGCGGAGGTCGAGATCGGCGCGGAGAACGCGAAGAAATTGGCCCTCCCGCTCAGCGAAGCGGACGTGCGCGGGCTGAAGGTGGGGGACGTGGTGCTTTTGAGCGGCCCCATGTTCACCGGGCGGGACGCGGTGCACAAATACCTGTTCGACGGCGGGGATCTCCCGGTGATCAAAGGCGGGGTTATTTACCATTGCGGCCCGGTAATGCTCGAAAAAGACGGCAAATACCGGGTGATGGCCGCCGGCCCCACCACCTCTATCCGCGAAGAACCCTACCAGGCGGACGTGATCAAGCGCTTCAACATTCGCGGGGTGATCGGGAAAGGGGGCATGGGAGAGAAGACCCGCCAGGCCTGCCGGGAACACGGTTGCGTTTACCTGCACGCCATCGGCGGGGCGGCGCAGATTTACGCCAAATGCGTGGAGGAAGTGAGCGGGGTTTCCCTGGAGCAGTTCGGCAGCCCGGAAGCGGTGTGGCACTTGCAGGTGAAGAACTTCCCGGTGGTGGTGACTATCGACGCCCACGGGGGTTCGTTGCACGAAAAAGTGGCGGAACAATCGAAGGGCCGGCTGGCAGAGATTTTGGGGTGAATAACCTCGTTAAGGATAAAGGATTAAGGAGCGAGGATTAAGGATATTCATGGCAAACCAACAATACCGAACCGAACGCGACTCCCTGGGCGAAATGCGGGTACCGGAAAACGCCTACTGGGGCGCGCAAACCCAACGGGCGGTGGAGAATTTTCCCATCAGCGGGCTGCGCTTTCCCCGGGGGTTCATTCGAGCATTGGGCATGGTGAAGCTGGCCGCGGCAAAAGCCAATATGAACCTGGGGAAATTAGATGAAAGGGTAGGGGAGGCCATTATTCGAGCCGCCGGAGAGGTGCTGGAGGGAAAGTTAGACGCGCACTTCGTGGTGGATATTTTCCAGACCGGTTCGGGAACTTCCACCAATATGAACGCCAACGAGGTGATCGCCAACCGCGCCAACGAGATCCTCGGCTACAGCATCGGCGAGCGGAAACCGGTGCACCCCAACGATCACGTAAACATGGGGCAGTCCAGCAACGACGTGATTCCCACTGCCATGCACATTTCCGCCCTGGAATCCATCGAAAAGGAACTGTTGCCGGCGCTGAAGGGTTTGCAAAAAGCGCTGGAGAAAAAAGCCCGGGAGTTCGATAAGATCGTCAAGATCGGGCGCACACATTTGCAGGACGCCACCCCGCTGCTCCTGGGACAGGAATTCGGGGGGTACGCCAGTATGGTGGACCACGGCATCCGGCGTTTGCGCAATGCCCGCCGCCATTTGGAAGAACTGGCCGTCGGCGGCACCGCGGTGGGCACCGGCATCAACACCCATCCCAAATTTGCCCGCAAAGTGGTGAAAGAAATCAGCGCTATGACGCGAATTCGTTTCCGGGAAGCGGAAAACCACTTCGAAGCCCAGGGCGCGAGAGACGCGGTGGTGGAGGTAAGCGGGGCGCTGAAAACCATTGCGGTGAGCCTGATGAAAATTGCCAACGATATCCGCCTGTTGGGCTCCGGCCCGCGCTGCGGCCTCGGGGAGTTGATCCTCCCGGCGGTGCAGCCCGGCTCCTCGATCATGCCCGGCAAGGTCAATCCGGTAATGGCCGAGGCGCTGTGCATGGCCTGCGCCCAGGTAATCGGCAACGACGCCGCCATCGCCGTCGGCGGGCTTTCCGGCAATCTGGAGCTGAACGCTATGATGCCGCTGATGGCCTATAACCTTCTGCAATCCATCAGCCTGCTGGCTAACGCTGCCAACGGGTTTACCGAAAAGTGCCTCAGGGGGATCAAGGCCGACCGGGAACGGATTGCCTCCCTGCTGGAACAAAGTTTAGCCCTGGCGACCGCCCTGGTTCCCTACATCGGCTATGATGCCGCGGCGGCGCTTGCCAAAGAAGCCCACCAAAGCGGCAGAACCATCCGGGAAATTGCCGAAGAAAAGAAGATATTGCCACCCAATCAGCTAAAAAAAGTTTTCGATCTGCGGGCTATGGCCGGGCCGGAATAGGATATTTAAGAAAATCACCAATGAAATCATACCAGGATAAAAATTCTTGTTTTGGAAGTAAGGTTTTGTATAAATTTAGGCAAGATTAAAGTTAAAGTATTGAGCATGGTTGGATAAATTCTTGAGGCCTATCTATACAAGTATTTCGTTTAAAGCGTGGATGAAAAACTCTTGAAAAATTGAAGTTTCCTTGGAGGTCGAAATGGATTTTAAAAGCGCATTACGGCGTGAGGTAGAACAATTTCATAGTAAATATGGCTTGAATTTCGATAAAGCCTTTTTGGTTTGGTTTGCGAGAAATATACTTGACATAGGAGAAGATGAGGCAATAGAAGCTATCTCAGTTGAAGGGTCGAATGATAAAGGCATTGATTTATTTTATATAGATGATGATGCAGGCAAGATAATAATAGCTCAAGGAAAATATTCTGAAACTTTGAGCCACTTTCCTAGGGAGAAAGATATCTCCATCCTGGAAAGCAGTTTGAACTGGCTAACCAACCCAGAGGCACTTGAACGAGAGCACAGAGGTGAACTTGCACAGGCAAGTCGAGATTATATGGAAGCAAAGAAAAACGGTTACGGTGTCGAACTTATCTATGCTTATCTTGGGGCGAGATCGTCTAACATCGAGAAAAAGGTTGAAGTTTACAATCAAAACGAGGAAAATATCGAAAAAAATCGAGTTATTCGTTGTTATAGCGTTGAGATCCTGGAAGATTTATGGAACGAGATTGAAGGCGGAAGACGCAGAATTGACAAGGCAGAAATTCGCATAGTTGGAAGTGCATTGACCATTCAGGGGAAATTTGGTGACGCAATTATCACCACTGTTCAGTGTAGCGAAATTGTTCGTCTTTATAACGAACATAAAGATCGGCTGTTTGATCGAAACGTTAGACTGTTCCTCGGTGCTCGTAAAGGCTCGGTAAATGCGGGATTAGCGAACACAATTAAAAGTTTATCACATCGTGGTAATTTTTGGGCTTACAACAATGGAATCACTTTTATTTGTGACCAAGCCCAAGAACGAGATGGTTGCGTAACTATAACCAACTTTAGCATTGTAAATGGCTGCCAGACAACTGTTTCACTATCAGAAAATGATGGAACTGCACCCGATTTAATGGTACTGGTGCGTTTCATCGCGGCTTCAGCTGAGATTGTGGATGAAGTTATTCAATACACGAATTCGCAAAATCCGATTAGAACCTGGGATATCGCATCTCAAGACAAAACCCAGCGAAGACTGAAGACAGAGTTCGACGCGCTCAGTAAACCATATGTATATTTGACAAGACGAGGTGATAAGCCATCTGGCAATCTGACAAAATATAAAGATTCACAGGGGAGACTACGCCAGATTCAGATTGATGTCATGGGTCAGTATATGGCTGCTTTTAGCGGAGACCCTCTATTAGCCTACAAACACAAGGCTTTCATTTTCTCTCGTTACCATGATGATGTTTTCCCCCCTGATGTTAGAGTTGGGGAAGTTCTCTTCTGTTGGATATGTGGAGAGGTTTGCAAACCTGTGATTGCAAAAATGATTAAGGAAGATCCAGAAGATGCCCGGGTTCTTAAAAAAGGTGGCACCTTGTTTACCCTTGCTGTAATGGCAGATGTACTCAAGACACGTAATGGAGTTACATTTCTTACTACTCTCACTGAAGAACAGATAAGTGCTAACAGGATGCGGGATCGTCTGAAACAATATGCAAGTTATTCAGCCATGCTTTACCTTCAGGCTTTCCGTGACGAGGTCGAAATTGCTAAAGAAGAGTTAAGCACTCTTGTCAGACAGCCTGAATTTATCAAAAAAGTTATCGATCGGGCTAAACGACATTATAAAAAGGATGCCCTTAACCAAGCTTGGTTGGATGGAGCACTCCCTACACTTGGTAAATTATAATCAACCACTCCCTCATCGTAGATTCCGTTCCCACCAACATCGAAGCCTTGCTCGAGGAATTCTTCGCAGGAAGTGCGCCGTCAAGATGTACCTGTGGTGGATGTCGCATATTGGGTTTATAGCCGACTACCTTTAGCCTGGTACGAATGCTTCTTGAAGAATTGTACGACAGTTAGAGTTGGTCGTTAAACTTTCACCCCCCCCAACCCCACACATCTAACCGGCGATTGAGTTATGCCGCTTCATCACAAATTAGCATTTGTTTTCCGAGGGAGAATTGCCTATTATCCCCGGTGTTTTGAGGTGGGGGGATGTATATAAACTGTCCGTGCAAAACTGAAATTTTGCACTCCGGCTGAACGCGACGAATCTACATAAATGAACATTCATAAGCTTCGTTATTACGCCAACTATCTTTTCCTGAAACGCAATTTTTTCCTGCTCCTCACCATTGCCGGGTTTGCTTACTACTGGTTGAACCACTATGCCGCCCTGCAAGGGGACAGCGCCCGGGTGCAGGTGATCCTGAGCATCATCGCCCTGGTGATATGCGCGATCGTGCTTCTGTTCGGAATTATTACCTGCGTGGGACCCTATCTCACTCTCTGGTTCAAAAAGCGCATCCTGGAGACCGACGAGCTTGAGCGGCAGGATATCATTAAAATCAATTTCAAGAAGATGAATCCTGCCCCCGGTTACGTGGAAGCGGAGGTGCGTATTTACGGCATTCGCAAACCGCCCCTGGGCTATGCCCGGGTACGCATCGTGTTCGAAGACGACGCACAGACCGAAGACATCCTGCTGAATCGGTCTCTCAAAGAAAATGGCCGCCGGGCCGGGGTAATGGCGCGGAAGGCGCTCTGGCTGCCCAACGTCCGCGATTACCGCATCCGTTGCAGCATCATCCACTTCGAGGATTTTTTCCATCTCTTCTCCCTGCCCTACCGGGAAACGGAAAATATCGGGGTTTTTACCGAGCCGCCCAAAACCGGCGAGGAGCCGATCGACATTTCCACCCACAAGTCCGAAGAGCCGGTGCTGAAAGTGGTGCAGCATAAGTTTGCCAAAGGGGAGCTGTTAGATTATAAAAAATACGCTCCCGGGGACGACGTGCGCCGGATTATCTGGAAAAACTACGCCCGCAACCGGGAGCTGACCGTGCGCATCCACGACCGCACTTTTCCCTACGTTTCCCACATCAACGTGCTGGTGAGCTTTTATGACGGCGCTCCCCCGCGCAGCCAATCTTTTGAGTTAAAAGATTTTCTGTTAGATATTTACAAAGAGAAAGTCCGCCAGGTGGTCGATTCCATCCTGGAGCAGGGCTTTACGGTGCAATATCTTCCGGATCAGAAGTTAGCAGACCATTACCAGTTGGAGGAATACGAACGGATTCTCTACCAGATCAGCGCCTGCCGCTGGCAGCAGCAGTTGCCGGTGGAGCAGTACATCAAAGAAAATTACTACAAGCTGCGGGGAGGCTCCAACTTGCTGATGTTTTCTTCCCTGTGTCCCTCCGAACAACTGCAGAATCTCGATAACAGCCGTTTCGAGGATCTCAATGTCTGCTATTATAATGCTTCCCGCACCTTGAAAAAGAGCCGCCCGCCCGCGCTGCTGAAACGGATCTTCTTAATTAACACTTTTGATCCCCTGGAAAGAGCGCGCCGGAAACCTATTGCCCGGAACGCGGTTAAATTCATCTTTCGGAACGGGGAAAAACTCCAGGAGTCTTTTCAACGTTCCAATTTATCGGTGATCGAATTATGACCCTGAATGATTGTGTCAACCACGAATTACACTAATTTCACGAATGGCGATAAATGACCATCGAATGACAGCCAGGCAAATAGCGGCGAAGCCTCCCCAAGGGCAAACCCAATGACAGCGAAGCGAAATGACAACAAATGACGGCGCAGCCCCATGACGCCGAAGTTAACTGACGCGAAAGCAATACGACGATGAAAAAAATAGATTTATCCTTAGTGCTGGCCAATGCCCTTTTCAAGCTGGTTCCCACCATTTTGATCGGGGCTTATCTCTGGCATCTCTACGCCGCCACCATCACAACCCTGGATACCAATTATTGGGCGAATGTGCTGGTGTTTAGCGCCGGGTTGTTGATCTCCTTTTTCTTGTACTCTTTCAACGTACGCTTCTCGGTTACCTTCCTGCTTCTCGCGGCGGTTCTGTGGGGGATTTACCAACTGATCGGTTCCACCACCATCGGGGAATTCGACAGCTTCTATTATTCGATCTCCTTTTTTATCTATGCGGCGATCTTCATATTTGCCTGGGCGGCGGGATACGGATTTGCCCGCTTCAGCTATTTCCCCTGGGTCGCGGCCGCGGGGGTGTTTCTGCTGGCGGTCTCCTTCATCGTACGGGATATTTTGGCCGTGGAAGCGCAGATAAATTCGGCGCTGGTAAGCTGGGCCTCTAACGGCCTTTTCGGCAAACCGGATCTGGTGCAGCGGCTGTTCGTGCTCTTATTCATGCTCTTCGTTCCGGCGCTTTTCTATTCCTTTTATATCATTTCCATTAGCGAAGCGCTGCGCCGGCTGGCCAGTGTGGATTCCCGCAGTTTCCGCCGCCTGC
The DNA here is from genome assembly GCA_964522165.1 of uncultured Calditrichaceae bacterium. Classification (GTDB taxonomy): domain Bacteria; phylum Calditrichota; class Calditrichia; order RBG-13-44-9; family J075; genus JABWBP01. The sequence goes on along the minus strand of CAZFVV010000017.1, from coordinate 27,141 downwards.
TCAAACGCAGCGCGCTCATTGCCGCGGTGCTGCTGCTGATCTTGATCTCTCCCCTGGTCTATGTGTACTTCTTCGGCCTTCCCGAATCGTTCTATGACCGCTTGCAGCAGGCCCAGGCGAGCTCCGCCAGTTTTCTCAAAAAAACTTACGACCAGCAAACCCGGAAACCGCAATTCGATCTCCAGGAATACGCCCAGTTACTGCCGGAAGTGAAGCTCTCCGACGAAACGGTTTTCTGCACCTACATCGACAATTTCTTCCCCCTGGAAGACGGGGGAAAGGCCCCGCTGCCGGTGCACTTCCGGCGCTACGTGCTCAATCGCTTCGAACCGCGCGGGGAGAAATTCGTGCTCGATCCTTACCCGCCCTCTTCCATTCCCGACGATCTCTTCTCTCCTTCCATTAAGGACGTGCCGGTGGGGTTTGCGGTGAGCGATCCGGTGATCGAGGCGGCTACCCGGCGATATCAACAACGCAAAAACATCTTCTCCATTGTTTACAACCAGGCGCTCTCGCCGGACGCCTACGTGGCCCCTAATACCGGCTACTCTTACCAGAAATTGCCGGTACCGCCCCAGGATCGGGAAACTTTCACCACGGTTTACCAGTGTTCTTCGCTGATTTCTATCTGGAATTTGCCCCCCTTTGTGTACAGCAGCAACAACCCGCAACTGCTGGAATTCAAAAACTACCGGGCGGAAGCGCTGCGCATGGACCGTTCTTATGAAGGACTGGACTCCACTTTCCTGGCTTATTACACCGAGGCGGATACTACCGATACCCTGATCATGAACCTGGCCCGGCAGCTCACCGGCGGCCTGGAAACCCCTTACGACAAGGTGCAGAGCATCGTGGATTACTTCTTAGGAAACGATGAAAGCGGCAATCCCCGCTTCACCTATACCCTGGAGCCCGGCTCCCCGAAAACCTCCGGCCAGAGCTTTATGCACTATTTTCTGTTCGAAAACAAACGCGGATATTGCACCTATTTTGCCGGGGCTACCACCCTGCTGCTGCGCGCGGCGGGCATTCCCTGCCGCATGGTGGTGGGTTACGCCATTTTCGACCGCAGCAATAAAAACAGCGGCTGGTACTGGGTGTACGCCGACCAGGGGCACGCCTGGGTAGAAGTCTATTTCCCATCTTACGGCTGGGTGGATTTCGACACCACGCCCACCCAGGACTCCGAGCCTATGCGCCCGCCCAAACCGGATGCCACGCCGCCGGAATACGTGCGCGAGCCGGTTTTTGCGGTGCTCGGTAAGCTGACCGGCATCAACGCGGATTCTACCGACCTGCTGCTGAGTCCCTATAGCATTCGCTATCGCGGCGAAGAGTATGAAATCCCGGAAACCGAATCCCGCGTTCTTACCCTGGTCCCCCAGGACGCTCTGGTGACCATTGACAACGAGAAGGTGAAGATCGGGGAATTATCCCTGGAAAAAACCCTGGTATTGTCGGCGTATTCTTTCCATTACAGCCTGGAGCAGTTGAAGCCTTATAACGAGAAAACGCCGTTTATGAACTGGGCGGTGGAGAATTTCCCGCCAAGGATTCCGGTGGATGAAGCGATAGTGGTCTATAAGGAAGATGCTGCGGAAAAAGGGCTGATTTTTGCGGTGGACGGGCAGATTCAATCCCTCTTACCGGATTCCAGCGGATTGACGATTCTTCCCCGGAAAATTTTCTACCGCGGCAAGGATTACGAGATGGATCCCCGCAGAACCGAGCCGATCAACATCAAGCCCGAGGAGGCGGTGATCTTCGAAAAGGGGGAGAAAAAATCTCTGAAAGAGTTCACCGTGGGCGATTCCATGCAGGTTTCCGCGGAATCCGGCAACCCGGCGCTGCACCAGATCAAACCCTTTTTAGCGGTAGAATCTTTCACCACCTGGTTCAAGAACCGCTTCCCGGAAATCATCCCGGTGGACCGGGTCACCCTCCAGGTGCAGGAAACGCCGCTAACGCAGCGGTTTTTCCGGGGGGCGCTTATCGTTGTGGGAGCGGTGCTGCTGGCGCTGTTGCTCTTTTCCGCCGTGGTGTATTTCTATCTCTCCCTGCGGATCGGCTATGCCAAAGGGAACCAGAAATTGTACTGGATTTACCGTTTCTCCCTGATGGTGCTCAATCAATTGGGATTCCACCGGGTGATCAAAACTCCATTGGAATATGCCCATGAGAGCATCGATCCCCGTTTCGGCACCCGGCTGGGGCAGTTTGTCAACATCTATCATAAAGCCAAATACGCCCCGGCGGGAATGGGCCTTACCGCAGACGAGAGCCGCTTTGTGGAAACCTTCACCGCCCAGTTTCGGACACAGGTGTTGAGCAGCTACTCCCGCCGGGAAGTTCTGGCCAGTTTCGCCAATTTCATCCGCACTTTGCGGTTTTTGTTTGTGAAATAGCGCTTTGAAACGAAAAGACCTCAAAGGTTTCGGAAACCTTTGAGGTCTCCATTGAACATTACCCGAGGACATTCGATGAGCGAATTAGAAATGCTGACCATGGAAGAGGTTGCGTATTGCCAGGAGAAGGCAAGCGCATTGACCCATAATATCGGGAAAATCATTCGCGGCAAAGAGCCGGAAATTCTGAAAGTGCTAACCTGCCTGGTCGCCGGCGGGCATATCTTGCTGGAAGACCTGCCGGGGTTAGGCAAGACCTCCATGGCCAAATCCCTGGCGTTCTCCATTGAAGGCCACCATACCGCGCAGAAGAACCATAACGATTCTCACGTGACCTTCAAGCGCATCCAGTTCACCCCGGATTTGCTGCCCATGGATTTGATCGGCACCTACATTTTCGATGACCGCAACAAGGATTTTATCTTCAAGCCCGGCCCCTTGTTCGGCAACATCATTTTAGCCGACGAGATCAACCGCGCCTCCCCCAAGGTGCAGTCCGCCCTGTTAGAATGTATGGCGGAGAACCAGATCACCATCGGGGAGAGAACCTATCCGCTCGATGAATTCTTCTTCGTCATCGCCACCCAGAATCCCATCGAATTCGAGGGCACTTACCCGTTGCCGGCGGCGCAGTTGGATCGTTTTTTCATGAAATTCAGCTTCGGCTACGTTTCCGAAGCAAAGGAGATCGAAATCTATACCGACTACATCTCCATCAATAAAATTCCCGAAACAGTCTCCCCGGTGATCGGTTATGAGGACATTCTGCGGATGCGCCGCAGCGCGGAGAAGGTGTTCGTGCACCCGGAGATTATTCGCTCGGTGAGCAATATCGCCCGCGCCACCCGCGATGACGCCGCCATCCGCTTAGGCGTTTCCACCCGCGGGGGAATTATTTTCCTGCGCTGCCTGCGCGCCTATGCCCTGCTGCAAGGGCGGGGATACGCCATCGAAGATGACCTGAAGACCCTGGCCGCCCCGATTTTGAACCACCGCATGATCTACAAAAACCAGGATGAGACCATCTCGGTGCTGGATCGCATTGTGCACCGGGAAGTGGAACGATTGGCGAATTTGCGGTTAAAGCAGTAAAGCCGTGTTATAGTGTTAAGGTGTTTTAGTGGAATAGAGAATCAAAATTCATGAATTTGAATCGCTATATTTTCACTTTTCCTGTATTCCTGGGTATTTTAATCCTGTCCCGCACCGGGTACAGCGATGAAAAAGCCCGCGAGACCATCGATGACTTGCGCTGGGGATTCGATTACAAATCCGCCGAGGCCTACCAGCGCGCCAACCGCGCCAAGCAGTTGGACAGCACCTATTACGTGGGCTACCTGATGGAAGGGTATCACTATTTCGAGAAAGCGGAAGAGCATACCGGCCTGGCAAAATCGGTTGCGCCGCTGCGCAAAGCCATCGAACTGTTTAAGAATGATTTCGGGTACTGTTTAGGAGTGAATTATACCCGGGAGGATATTTTCCGTGGAGAGTGGCGTAATCTCTTCCGCCAGTTGGATTACTTCGAGGCGTATTACCGGCTGATCAATTGTTACATCTCCCTGGAGCAGCCTGAAGAGGCCTATAACGCGGTGATGGATTTCAAGAGCGCCAATTTGTCCTTCGATTTCCAATCCTATCACTGGCTGGCCTGGCTCTTTTTTCGCACCCGCATTTACACCGGCGACAAATACCCCTTTCTGAAGGATTCCATCGAGGAGAATCTGCAGGCCGCCTTCGATTACACGGATTCCCTGCAAACCCGGCTGCGCCGGAAAGAGCCGTACTTGCGGAATGAGATTCTCGGTTCTGTAGTAGAAGGAAGTCCTTTTTATAATTTCTTCGAAGAGGCTTTTTTAAAGGCCCCGCGCGGGGTAATCGCCAATAACCTGGGGATTCTCTACGGTTACATGCTTCAGCCGGAACTGGCGGCCAGCTATTTCAAAAAAATGGAAGATGAAGAGAGCCTGGCCAAGACCGTCAACTTAGGCTTTACCTACCATTCCAATATCGATTTCCGCACCTCGGAAAAATATTTTTCGGAAGTGCCCGATCAAGGCTCGCGCAGCCGCGGCGGGCACTGGCAGGGGTACTCCACCCTCTTCGTCTATAAAGGCGAACCGCTGCAAGGCGCCCTGCAATTGCGCGAAGGCCGCGACAAACACGGGTTTACCATCGGGTATGGCTGGGACAATCTCTGCCTCGCGCGGATGTATCTCTACAGCGGCTACATGGATGACTGCGTCGCCTCGCTGGATAAAGCGGATAAATTTACCGAGGTGCATTACAATACCTCCTTCCGGGAAGACCAGTACCGCTTCATGCTCAAAGCCCTGCGCTTGCTGCAGATCGAATATCAACTGCAAACCTACCGGTTTGAGCATAAGAATCGCTGGCTGAGCCTGGACTGGTGGAAAAATTCTCCCGGGCTGGCTTACCGGCGCTACACCACCGTCTATCAACTGGCCAACGAGTTGGCGCGGAATCCCGAGCGCGACATGGTTTACTATCATATCTTCCACACCGAATCCATCATCAGCTTTGATGAGCTTTGGCAGATCGTGAAACATTTCAACCGGGATTTTTTCAAGAATACCTTCCGGCGCCTCTCCCGGGAAGACCCGCGCCAGAACTTAGGGCGGTATTACAATTATTTCGTGGGAAAGTTGATGTTGGAAGAGGGCAAGGAAGAAACCGCCTATGACGTGCTCACCTCCATTCTCACCGACCCCAAGCTGGATAGAGAATACGAGAAGCTGTTGATCGCCCGGGTGCATGAAAACGGGGCGATCATTGCCGGTGAAAAGGGGTGGGGGCCTCAGAAAGCATTTCACCTGAATGAGTTCTACCGCGTCTATCCCGAGTTGCTGCCCTTTTCCGGGGTGCGGATGGCGTTCCGGCTGCAACTTGCCCCGGAGTTGCAATCCGATAACCGCCCGGAAGTGCGCCGCGCCCTGGCACAATTGCGCGATTTCAATATCGACTGGGAGCCTTCCGAGCGGGAGAATTACCCGGAAGTTGCGTTGCGCCTGGAAGGGAGCGATCTGCTGCAATACCAGGTTATAATCAACCGGGAAGTCTTTCTCCAGGGATCGCTGGATTTAACGCAACCGGACGCCGGAAAATCCCTGGCCTACCGCTTATTTAAGATTTTGAAGTAACTCTTGCAGGGGAGTGATGATTACATGTTTGGATGGTTAAATTGTTAAATGGCTAAATACGATATAGCCTTATTCTCCAACCATTTAACCATCCAACCATTTAACCATTCAACCATTTAACCATTCAACCATCTAACCATGCACCCCCATCACCACCCCCATCAACCCGCGGTTTCCAATATTACGGTCGCTTTTTTTCTGAATTTATCGTTCACGATCATCGAAATCATCGGCGGCGTCCTCACCAACAGCCTGGCGGTTCTTTCCGACGCCATCCATGATCTCGGCGATACCGCGGCATTGGGATTTTCCTGGTACATGGAAAAAGTCTCGATCAGAAAACGCGACCGGCGATTTTCGTACGGCTACAAGCGCTTCTCCCTGTTGGCGGCGCTGCTCAACGGAGTGGTGCTGGCGGCCGGTTCCCTGCTCATCTTGCGAGAGGCGTTTCCCCGCCTGGCCGCCCCCGAGCCGGTGCACGCCCCGGGAATGCTGGCGCTGGCAATCCTGGGGGTTCTGGTCAACGGGGCGGCGGTGTGGCGCCTGCGCCGCGGTAAGACCATGAATGAAAAAGTGGTAAGCTGGCATTTGTTAGAAGACGTGCTGGGCTGGGCGGTTGTGCTGTTGATCAGCATCGTCATGCTCTTTCGCGAGATTCCCATCCTCGATCCCCTGTTCTCGGTGCTCTTTAGCCTCTATATTCTTTGGAACGTGTTGAAGAACCTCAAACAAACCATGATGATTTTCCTGCAATCCACTCCCCGGGAAATCGATATTCCCGAGATCGAAAAGCAGGTTGCGGCATTGCCGGGGGTAAATGAAGTGCATGACACCCACCTCTGGACCATGGACGGGGAATTTCACGTATTGACCACCCACGTGGTGGTAGAGGCGGAGATGAGCAAGGAGAACATTATCCTGCTCAAGCGCCGGATTCGTGAGGTGATCGGCGGGTTCGAGATTCAACATGCCACATTGGAGATAGAGCGGGCCGGGGAGGAGTGTTATTTGCGGGATTGCTGACCCATAAACTGGCGCCGGGATGCTACAATGCCCGGCAACACCAATCGAAAGGAGACATTATGCAAAACCATATAAAAATTCATCGCGCCGGAAGCATGGCAGCCGTACTGGCGATTTTATCGTTCCTGCTGGCCGCCTGCTCCGGCGAAGGCGAACAGGCGCGCCCGGCCGCGGAGCTGCAAGCTAAGCTGGTCTATTACGCCCTCCCCGGCTGACCGTTCTGCGCAAAGATTACGACCATCGTGAATGGTCTGGAAACAGAATATAACGGCGCTTTGAAGTGCGAAATAAAAGACGGCACCACCCCTGAAAGTAAAGCGGAAATCCGCCAATTAGGTTTTAAGACCCACGGGCTGGTGGTTTACGATCTTGCCGGGAATGTCAAAGCAAAGTTAGACGGGCACCAATTGAGCGAGGAGGAGATTCGCGAAGCGCTGGGGAAGGCGTTGTAAGGAGTCGCGCCGCAATGAGCGCGAATCATTCTATCTCCTTGATAATCGTCTCCACCGCCTCCCGGTCCTCCGCGCCGGGTTTCAATTTCAGGTATTCCCGAAAGTGTTGCAGCGCCTGATGATTGCGGCGTTCATCCCGGTAGTACAAATACCCCAGGTTCAGGTGGGCGATTTCGTCGCCCGGCTTCAGGTCTAATATCATCCGGTAATATTTTTCCGCCTCGGCCGGCTGCTCTTCTTCCAGGGAGAAGCTGGCCAGGGTGTGCAGGATTTCCGGATCGGGGGGGATTTTCTGCAAAATTTCCTGCAAATAGGCTTTGGAATTCTCTACGACCGTCAGGTGTTTTGTCGCGATTCCGTTGATTACGGCCTGAATGAAAGACGAAGCGGCCTCCTGGTAGCGCTCCAGGTCGAATAAAATGAGGGCGCGGTTGAAGAAAACAACCTCATCATCCGGCTGCAGCTTCGCCAGGTAGTTGTAAACTTCCAACTCCTTCGGTAAATCGCCCTTTTCGGCCAGCGCGTCGGCCTGCCGCTGCAGCGCCTCGATGGTTTTTTCGATCTCCTCCAAAACCCGTTCAGCCGCGCCGGCTTGTTCTTGCGGAATCAAGATATTCAGGGAAGAACTGCTTCCCCGCCCCATCGGAATCCACTCCGCCCAGCCCGGGCTGCTTCCCCGGACGATGTGCCGAATCCCCGATTTGCCGAGCGCCGCAGCAATGATGTCAATATAATCGCGGGAGGGCGAGCTAACCAGGACACTCCAGTCATCCAGGTAAAAATCATTCTCAATATCCGCGCACCAGTCCTCGAAGCGGCAGAATTGCCGCACCGTTTGCGCCAGGGTATCAAAAGAGCTTAACAGGAAGGATTTATGATACTGGTCCTCGAAATAGTAATGCAGCAGGAATCCGGCGGCGTCTTTCTGGATCACCAGGGTTTCTTCCAGGTAGTTGGCCAGGCTCCAGGAATCCCGGGCGGTTATCTCTTGCTTCAGTTCTGCTAACGCCTCCTCAATGGCCAGCGACCTTTCCGCCTGGTCATTGAAACGGAGCTTTACCGGTTCGGCGACCCCGGCAAGGTCGATTTTCCGGTCTCTTAGCTCCCCGGCGATAATTTCCAGGAATTGCTCGGCAAATTCTTCCCGGTCAATCGTAGCCGCCCGTACCAGCTCACGGTCGGACATGTGGGAGCACTGCTCTTTCCAGTTCTCTTGCGCCATGGATGGCCTCCTCCGAAAATATCCCTTTCGGGGCAAATCTAAGGGATAACCGGCTGAATTTCAAGAGGGTAGAAATTGTTGCAGGTTGGAGTAACCGGCTAAGCGGGCGTTTGCCGGGAATTTGCTGCCGGAGGCAGAAACTTCATTATGCAAAGCTTTGCAAGGAGGATGAATTGCCCCGGCTCCGAATTATGAGTGCGAAAACCGAAGCGGGCTTTTTGCAATCTATTGCTGCGATCCCTGCCGATCCATCATCATCCGAATATCATTAATCTTCTTCTGAAAACGCTGGTTTGCGGGATCTTTTTCCAGCAACTGCCGGAAAACGTCTAACGCCTCTTCAAAACGGCCCTGGGAAATGTAGATTTCTCCCAGGGTGGGAGAGAGAATCGGCGGGCGGCTGAAGCGGGTGGCGCCGTCGCTGCGGGAAGGAGCGGGCGGAACCGGGCGGGGCCGCGGGGGAGTGACCGCTGCGCTCATTTTGTCTTCCGGCGCAGGAGGTTCCGCGGGCGGTTTCTCCGGCGAAAGGGAAGAACCTTCTTCTTCGCCGGGCATTGATTCCGGCTCCGGCTCGGCAAGGATTTGATCGACAATCGAGCGGTAGTTTACAATTTCCGGATTCTCCGGCGTTTCCGGGGTTTCGGCGCCAGGCTCTTCAACGATCTCCGAAAGCAGTTTGTCAAGGTCCAAAGGCTCGTCTTCGGAGGATTCCCGGGGCTGCGGGAACTCCTCTTCGATGCCGGGAAGGGTATAAAAATCATCGAAATCACCGCCGGCATCGGCAGCCGGGGTTTCCTTTTCCTTCGGCGGGGCCTGGGGAGGTTCCGGCTGCGGCTCTTTCACCTCAAACGCGTCGAACTCCTTGAGGGAGTCTTCGATAAGCGGCGTTTCCGCCGGTTTACTCTCTTCTCTCTCGAAGGTAAAATCGCCCAGGGTCTCTTTGAATACCTCATCTACTTTGCGGGTAATATCCAGTTCCTCGGTTTCCGGGCCTTCATTTTCGAACAGGTCTTCAATGGTGGTCTCGTCCGAAGGCAGGTCGAAATCTTCGTCTGCCATAAAGGTTTCCTCTTCGCCTAACTCGCTCTCCAGTTCCAGGGCCTGGTCGCTCTCGAATTCATCGAACTGCTGCATTTCTTCCTGCTGGAATTTATCCACCGCGTCTTTATTAAATGAATCCAGCAAATAATATTGCAGGTTGGAATCCGCCGCCTTGATCGGCTGGCTGAATTTTTCATTGATCTCCCCGATCAATTTCCAGGCGCGGGGATTCTTATCATCGCAGGCAACCGATACTTCCAGGTGTTTTTTGGCGTTTTCCAGATCCGCCAATTGATAATAACACAGCCCCAGCACAAAATGCCCAAATCCGTAAGCGGGATGCTTCTGCACCCCTCTCTCGGCGATGGGCAGGGCCTTTTCAGGCATTCCCTCTTCTAAATAACGGCTGGCCAAAAAGGCGAAGATAATGGAATCAGGATACTGGGCATAAACGGATTCCAGGTTTGGAATCGCTAAAAAATCTTCCATGGGATATTCTCCCCTTTTATTGCAACTTTAATCTTTGCTTTAGCCTGCTTACCAGGCCGCGATGGTGCGATTCAGGATTTCCGCGATCACTTTTTCCACTGCGGCGTCAATGGCCTGGTCTTCTTCCGCCTGGTTCGCATCCCCGCTTACCTCCCCGAAGTCGGAAACGGTTCCGCTCCAGAGGGCTTTGTTGGTGTGCAGGTTGAGGCATTCCACCTTGACGCTGACCACTAACTGCTGCAATTCTACGACTTCCTCGGGGGAGATGCTGGTGCGCCGGGTTTGCACTCCCAGGATGGTGCCTTTCAGCACCAGGTCCGCGTCTTCTTCATTTTCCACCACCCGCAGGGTATTATCCTGCACAAATGCGTTGATGACCCCCTGGGAAATGTTTTCCTGCAAACCCACCCGGCGGCTGCGATCTTCAAAGAGCGGGATGGAGATGGTTTTCAAATACGAGGGCAGCGCCCCTTTGAATGAGTATTTGACACATCCGGAAAACAACAGGCAAATCAGCGCTGCGAATGCCATCCCCCGGAACATTGGAAAAATAACCTGAAATCGTTTGGAATTCATTATGAGAATCACAAATTATCTGAAATAAATTCTATGGTTAAATGGTTATATGGTTACATGGTTAGAGAATAAGTCTATATCGTATTTAGCCATCCAGCCATCCAACCCCTCACGCCAGCCCGTACTCTTTAATTTTGCGATAGAGAGTTCTCTCGCTGATGTTCAACACCCGCGCTACCTTGCGGCGGTTCCCGCGGAATTTGTCCAGCGCCCGGGCAATGGTCTCGCGCTCGATTTCTTCCAGGGGTTTGATTTCCATATCCTGGGCCGCGGAGGATTCCACCGGCTCGTACACCATCCCCCCGGGGAAATTGCCGTTCAGGCGGTCGAAGAATTGCATCAGCATCGCCTTCATTTCTTTGATCTCCAGGCCCAGCGAGACTAACGCCTTGTAAACCAACTCCCGTTCCGCTTCCTGTACGTTAATGCCCAGCGGCATGGGCAGGGTGGTGGAGACCTCTACCGCCTCTTCGTAATGGGAGAGGTGCTCCCGCACCATTTGGGAAGTCACTTTCTGGCCCCGGGCCAGGATTACGATGGTCTCCACGAAATTGCGCAGCTCCCGCACGTTGCCCGGCCAGGAGTATTGATAGAGCGTCTCCATCGCTTCTTCCGTAAAACCGGCAAATTCGATCTTCTCCCGGGATAGCACTTCATTTACCAGCGCCTCTAACAGCAGGGGAATATCCTCCCGGCGTTCCCGCAGGGGAGGAATGTGGATGGCCACCGCTTTCAGGCGATAGTAGAGATCTTTGCGGAACACTCGCTGTTTCACCATTTGCCCCAGGTCGCGGTTGGTGGCGGCGATGACCCGGGCGTCAACGGTGCGCAACTCCCCGCTTCCCACCCGCATATATTCCCCGGCCTCTAACACGCGCAGCAGTTTGACCTGGGTTTGCAGCGACATCTCCCCGATCTCGTCCAACAAAATCGTGCCGCCGTCGGCCAGCTCGAAATATCCCTTTTTGGTGGCGATGGCCCCGGTAAAAGCGCCCTTTTCATGGCCGAATAATTCGCTTTCCAGCAAGCCTTCCGGAATAGCCCCGCAATTAACCGTAACCATGCTCTTATGTTTGCGGGGGCTTAGCTGGTGAATGGCTTTGGTGAAAACTTCTTTGCCGGTGCCGCTCTCCCCGGTAATCAATACGGAAATGTTGGTGGGGGCGATAGAGATGACCAGTTCGACCAGCTCCCGAATTTGCTCGGACTGCCCGACAATCCCCAACTCTTCTTGAATTTTTTTGTATTTGTTCAAAATCGCCAATAGAGTGCTCCCGAAATCCAGAAATAGCTAAAATGCTTCGGAATATCGCTCGTTTATATATTCACGACTAAAGTTAAATTTTGAGACAGGTGAATGCAAGCATTATCAGGATAACTTTGGCAACGATTAACTCAATGAAAATAGGGTATTAACGGCAGGGTAAAGTTTGCTGCCCTGCGCACTGAATGCCGGGTGCTTTTAAAAGAGTACTATCGGAACTTGTAAAAAAATAAGTATATTCGGCCATTCGATCACCGCATCATATCTTCCCGGGCCGACTTCCCGGGATGAGACATCACTCCGAAACCTGTCGTATTCCCGAGCGGAGAGGGTTTTCCGGGTGAAAGCAAAATAGTCGCAACGAAAAGGTTGAATTTATTCGCAACCGGAGAGATATAATGGCGCAGAATCAAAATCGCTCTGGAAAGCCTCTCCGGCATTCTGTTTCAGGAAAGCCGGAAAAACCTGGCCCCGGGCCAGGCCGTTCCTCCAAAAAGAGAAAACCACCCGATCCTCTTCCGGCAAAGAATTATCAACCGGGAGCTTCCGGAAATGCCGGGAAGAAAGCCCGCCGGCTCCCGCAGGGAGAGATCGAATTAATGGAAGATCTGTTTCGCATCCTGGTGGAAACCATCGATGCCGCGATATTTGTTTTACATGGCAGCCGCATTATTTACCTGAATCCTGCCGCGCTCGCGCAAACCGGCTATGGCAGGGAAGAATTGCTCTCCCGGCCGTTCTGGGAAATCGTACACCCCGATCATCAAAAAATGGTAAAAAAACTCGGCCTGGAGTACCAGGGTGGGAAGGCGCTTCCCTTCCGGGAGGAAATCAGGCTAATCACTCAATCCGGGGAAACGCGCTGGATGGAGTATAGAGGCGGGGTGTTCGAATTCCGCGGAAAACCGGTTCCCCTGGCCACCGTTTTCGATATTACGGAGCAGAAACGCGCGGAAACATTCCTGCGAGAGGCGGAGGAACGTTACCGGGATTTGTATGAAAACGTCCCCTCCATGTATTTCACGGTCGATCCCCGGGGCATCGTAATTTCCGTCAACGAATACGGAGCCAGCCAGCTTGGCTACACGGTGCAAGAGTTGAAGAACCAATCGGTGCTGAAAGTATTCCGCCCGGAAGATCATGCTGCGGTATTGAAACAGTTAGACGTGTGTGAACGCTCCCCGGGAGAAGTTCACCAGTGGGAGCTTCAAAAAATTCGCAAGGATGGCAGCCTGCTCTGGGTGGAAGAGTTTGCCCGCCTGGTGGAAGACCGGCAGGGGAATCCTACCATCCTGATCGTCTGCCAGGACATCACTCCCCGGAAAAAAATGGAGGACGCCCTCAGAGAAGCCGGGGAGCATCTGGAACAGCGGGTGCGTCAACGAACCTTGCAGTTGGAAGAGGTTAACGCGGATTTGCAGCGGGAAATCGGGGAGCGCCGGAAAGCGGAAATTGCCCTCCAGGAAAGCGAGGAACGTTTAAGAACTTTGATGGAGAAAATCCCCAACGGGATTTCCGTGATCAGCGCTAAAGGAAAAATCCTCTATTTCAATCCGGCATTTTCTAAAATATTCGGCTATTCCAACGAAGAAATGTGCGACAGACATCCCTATAATTTTATGCACCCGGATGATTCTCATCGGGCGGCCGAGCGGATACAGGCGCTATTGAAGGGGGAGCCGGAATCCCCATCGGAATACCGGGTATTGCACAAGAACGGGGGCATCATCCCGGTAGAGGTCTATTCGCGTTTGATTCATTACGAAGAGAACCCCGCAGTGCTCTCGGTAGTGATCGACATAACCGAACGCAAGCAGGCGGAAGAAGCCTTGAGACTGAGCGAGGAGCGTTACCGAACCGTGGTAGAGCAGGCCGCTGAAGGTATCTTTGTGGCGGATGAAGCCGGCTGGCACATCGACGTGAATAGCAGCGGCTGTAAAATGTTAGGATATTCCCGGGAAGAAATTTTGAAGCTCCACATCATGGATTTGTATCTGCCGGAAGACCTGGACAAATTCTCTTATGGAATGGAGGAATTGCGCAAGGGCGCAATCCTGCGCGTCGAAAGAAGGTTGAAATGCAAGGACGGTTCTAATTTGCTCGTGGAAGCCAGCGCCAAAATGCTCCCGGACGGGCGAATCCAGGCGATCATCCGGGATATTACCGAACGAAAAGTAGCCGAGGAAGCCCTGAAAAAGGAGCGCGACCGGGCGCAGCGATACTTAGACGTGGCCGGGGCGATTTTCGTATTAATTGGCCGCGATGAAAAGGTGCAGCTCATCAATAAAAAAGGATGCGAGATTTTAGGATATGAAGAGAAGAAAATACTGCGCCGCAACTGGTTCGACCATTTCCTGCCGGAAACCATACGGGAGCCGATTCGGAACAATTTCCGACTGCTGCTCAGCGGGAGTATCGACAATTTTGAATATTTCGAAAACCCGGTGAAAACCCGCAGCGGCGAGGAGCGGATCATCGCCTGGCACAATATCTTGTTAACCGATGAAAAAGGGGATATCCTGGGAACGTTAAGCTCCGGGGAGGATATTACCGAGCGTAAAAAAGCCGAAGAAGCATTACGGGAGAGCGAGCAACGCTATGCCCTGGCGGTAGAGGCCGGGAAGGTGGGCATCTGGAATTGGGAATTGGCAAGCAACGAAATTTACCTTGCGCCTAATTTAAAAGCGATGTTAGGATACCTGCCGGGGGAGATCGGTTCCCGCAGCGAAGAATGGGTTCGCCTGATTCACCCGGAAGACCGCCGGAGAGTCCGGGTTGCCTTAAACCGGCTTTTGAAAGGAAAGAGTGAAGTTTACGAATCCGAGCACCGTAAAATCCACAAAGACGGCAGCATTCGCTGGTTTTACGGGCGCGGGAACGCCTTGCGCGACGAGAACGGGAAAGTGGTCTGGATTATCGGAACGGCGACGGACATTACCGAGCGCAAACAGGTGGAAGAGGAGCTGAAAAAGCATCGCGACCGCCTGGAGGAAATGGTGCAGGAGCGCACCGCCCGCTTGCAGGAGATCAATCGCGAGTTGCGCCGGGAAATTCAAAGCCGCAAACGCACCGAAGCAGCGCTCAGCAAAACCGGTGAAGAGCTGCGCCGGCTCTCCGCCCACCAGGAATCGGCCCGGGAGGAAGAGCGGGCGCGGATTGCCCGGGAAATCCATGATGAATTAGGTCAGTTACTGTCAATCTTACAAATGAATTTAGCCTGGATGGAAATGAACCTGGGCCGCGAACCGGAAACGCTGCTCTCCAAGATTCATTCCACCTCGGATCTGATCGGAAGCACCATTAAAGCAGTGCAGCGAATTTCCCAGGAACTTCGCCCCAGCGTATTGGACCACCTGGGGTTTTTAGCAGCGTTGAGCTGGCATACCAAGGAATTCCAGGCCCAGACCGGAATCCGCTGCCGCCTCGATATCAGGGCAAAGGAGATTCATTTGCCGGGCGACCAGTCCCTGGCGCTCTTCCGGGTTTTCCAGGAAGCGCTGACCAATGTTCTGCGACACGCCCAGGCCAGCGAGGTCCGCATTGTGGTGGAAGAAAAAGGCAAAAACTTACGCTTGAGCGTCTCGGATAACGGGATTGGCATAAGTAAAGAGCCGCTGAATAATCTCAATTCCCTGGGATTGATCGGTATCCGGGAACGAATCCACGGGCTGAACGGAACCGTGAGGATCACGGGAAGCCCCTCGAAAGGCACGCGGTTGACTGTAAGCGTTCCCCTAAAATAGGAAGGAATGGATATGAAGGTGTTGGTGGTGGATGATCACCCGATTTTCCGGGAGGGGTTGAAGCAAATCCTTCTCACGGACGATTGTATCAGCTCCGTTGACGAAGCCGACGACGGTCCGCAAGCGATTCAAATGGCCCACAAAGGCAGGTATGACCTCATTATTCTGGATATTTCCCTGCCCGGCAGGAGCGGGTTGGAAGTGCTGGAAGATTTGAAAAAGGAAAAGCCGGAGGTTCCGGTGCTCATCCTGAGCATGTACTCGGAGGAGGAATTTGCGGTGCAGGCCATCCGCGGCGGCGCTTCGGGGTACTTGACCAAAAGCGGCGGGATTCGGGAGATATTGGCGGCCATCCGGCAGATTTTTACCGAGGGTCTGTATATCAATCCGGCGGTAGCGGAGCAGCTTACCGTGGAAGTGCGCGGCAAAGGTAAAAAGGGGCTTCATGAGTCGCTTTCCCCGCGAGAGCGCCAGATCATGGGAATGATCTCCCGGGGGAAAACCATTACCGAAATAGCGGATGAGTTCTCCCTTAGCGTCAGCGCGGTGAGCACCTATCGCAGCCGGATTTTGAAAAAACTGAACCTGAAGCGCAATGCGGATATTATCCTTTACGCCATCCGGCATAAATTGGTGGAATAACATTCGTCAACGTTTCGTGAAACAGGATTGAGAATGAGCTCAAAGTATGCCCTGGGGCTGGATTTCGGCACCAATTCGATGAGAGCGTTAGTGCTCGACCCTTTTTCCGGGGAAGAGATCGCCTCGGAGACCGCCGCGTATCCCTCCGGAGAGCATGGTATTCTGCTGGATGAAAAAAACCCCCACCTGGCCCGGCAGCACCCGGGCGATTACCCGCTCAGCATGGAAAGGGCGCTCAAGAAGACCCTGGCGGCGGCCCGGAAACGGGGCGTCGCCGGAAAGGATATTTGCGGCATCGGGATCGACGCTACCGGCTCCACCCCCCTGCCGGTGGACCGGCGCGCGGTTCCCCTGGGAGTGCAGGAGCGCTTCCGGAAGAACCTGAACGCCCAGGCGTGGTTGTGGAAAGACCACACCGCGGCAGCGGAAGCGCGGCAAATCAGCGAGTTAGCGGCGGAGATGCGCCCCCAATACCTAACAAAATGCGGCGGGGCCTATTCTTCGGAATGGTTTTTCTCCAAAATTCTCCACTGCCGGCGGGTGGAGCGGGAAGTTTTCGACGCCGCGTACTCCTGGATGGAGCTTTCCGATTACATTCCCGCGCTGCTGGCCGGCGTCAGGGATGTTTCACAAGCAAAGCGCAACGTCTGCGCCGCCGGGCACAAGGCAATGTACAACGAAGAGTGGGGCGGGCTGCCGGACCGGGAATTCCTCAACCGCCTGGACCCGGAAATGGGGGAGCTGCGCAGCCGCCTGTATGAAAAAGCGATCACTTCCGATCACCTTGCCGGGTATTTGAGCGAGGAATGGGCGGTTAAATTGGATTTGCCCGCGGGAACGCCCATTGCGACGGGGGCGATCGACGCCCACTCAGGCGCGGTCGGCAGCGGGGTGGGCAAGGGGATTTTAGTCAAAATTTTGGGCACTTCCACCTGCGATATCATGGTATTTCCCGCGGGCGAGGCGCTAAAAGACGTTCCCGGCGTCGCCGGTATCGTCAACGGCTCGGTGCTGCCGGGGTACATCGGCATCGAGGCGGGGCAGTCCGCGGTGGGGGATATTTTCAACTGGTTCGTCAGCCGGGTGGCGAACCGGGGAGAAGCATATCACCCAGAATTGACCGAAAAAGCCCGGCGCTTGAAGGCGGGGCAGAGCGGCCTGCTGGCGCTGGACTGGAACAACGGCAATCGCAACATTCTCACCGATCCCAACCTTACCGGCCTGCTGGCCGGCCAGACCCTCCTGACCACCGATTACGAGATTTACCGCGCGCTGATCGAAGCCACCGCCTTCGGGGCGCTGCGCATCATCGAGCGCCTGGAGGAGTACGGCATTCGCATCGAAAAAGTAATCAACTGCGGGGGGATTGCGGAGAAGAACGATCTGGTGATGCAAATCTACGCCGACGTGCTCAACCGCCCCATGGAAATTGCCCAAAGCGCCCAGACCGTGGCCCTCGGTGCGGCGATTATGGGCGGGTACGCGGCGTTGAAGGGGCAGGAAGGTTTCCGGCGCATCGAAGAAGTGTTAGCGCGGGTTTGCCGGGTTAAAGAGAAGGTCTTTCATCCCAATGAAAATGAAAATCGAACTTACCGGCGGTTGTATCAAATCTACCGAAAACTGCACGACGCTTTCGGGATAAAAGGCGGCGGGGGAGATTTATACCCGCTGATGAAGGAGTTGCTGGCGATCAAACGGGGGGCGCATTCTGGTTCAGACATGCCGTACGCGGCCACAAATTGCGCTACTCAGTCAACCGGTACGTCATTTAATTCAAAAGACCAGAGATAGGGAATTTTCTTGTTTGCCAGTTTTTCCCCGGCCCGGGGATGAAAATTGTATGACAGCGCCAGCGGGAACACTTCGGCCTGCAAATGGTGCTTAACACGATCGATTAATTTGAGATACCTGTCCACGTCTTTGGGGCCGAACTGTGACTTGCACTCCCCGATCACGAACAGCTTTTTCCCTTTACGGCGAGCTTCTCCATAGATGTTGATCTCATCGAAGTGATCGATGGAGTAAACAATATTCTTTCGATATAATTTCTCCACCTCGAGGTTGAATTTTCTTTTAAGAATAATCTTCAGGAGCGGATAGGAGAGCTCCTCCAATTCGTATTCAATGGAATGGCTGATGCCGCCTGCTTCATCAGAGAGATTATTCACCCTATAGATAAGTTCTTTCAGTTTTTTATAAATTCTCAGGGTGTCTAACATTCCAAAACCTCTTTGGCAATTCCGGTAATTTTTGGGAATAGAAATATACTACCGGGGCAGATAGACTCAAAAGTCTCTTTTGAAGGGGCGATCGTTAGCTCGTTTATTTCAGTAAAACCATTTTACGTGTTTGAACAAAACGCGCCCCGCCGCCGGACGCCTCCATTTTTAACAGGTAGATTCCGCTGCCGGCCGGCTCCCCGGAATCGTCGCGGCCGTCCCAGGGTAACGAGTAAACGCCGGCCGGCCGGCTCTCCTCTATCAGAGTGCGTACTTTTTGTCCTAAAATATTGTACACCGTCAACTGCAGCCGGGCGGCAACCGGCAGTTGGTAGCGGATTTCCGTAACCGGGTTGAAGGGGTTGGGGTAGTTCTGGAACAATTCAAACGTTGTCGGCAGGGAGTTGCCGGTTCCATCCACCCCGGTAGAAGGTATATTGAACCACTGGGAGACGGTCAGGTCGTAAGTGGCCGAGGCATGGTTCCCCGCCCAGTAAGCCACGTTAAAATCGCAGATATCCCAGAAACGATACCCCACGCTGTCGCCTTTGGCCACCCGCAAAAACAGCACCGCATTGGTTCCCACCACCTGGGGGGCGGGGGAGTGGATGCTGGAAAAGGGATTGGCCACAGCCATGCCGCCCTGGTAGAGCGTGTCGGTGACGTGGGGAAACAGGTAGTAGCCCTGGGAATCGGTCATCCCGCGGAATTTGGGAGCAGCAGGAATGATGTTATCCTGCTGGTGGTAAATCCAGATCTCCGCGTCGCGCACCGCGGTTCCGTCGGGGCGCTTGACCCGGAAGGTGTTGTCCGCGGGGATGTCCGCTAAGTAATCGCCGTAGTATCCGCGCCGCTTGCTCAAATTTCGCATCAGTCCCCCGGCGGAGTGGTCGGAAAAGCCGTTCTGAAAGTTGCTGTGCATCAGGTAGTTGCTGCGGCTGCAATAGTAGAGCACGTCCCAGGCGATGGGAGTGAGCGGGGGCGTTTGCCCGGTGCGCGGCTCGATCACCTGGAACTCGCTCTGCTGCACGTCTAACACGTAGAGGTCGATCAGCCCGATCTGGTGTCCTAACTCGTGCAGCAGCGCCCAGTCCATCCCGTTCTGCTGTCCCAATACGATATTCTGGAAATAGTTGATCGCCCCGGGATCGCCGGTAAACCCCCACTGCCCGTCCCACAGCAGCGCATCCGGCGCGTGGGTTCCGCCGGGCGGCAGCGCCCCGTTTTCGTAATAGAGCAGGGTATCTAAGAACACCGCCTCCGCCGCCCCGTTAGGCGTAATGGGATACACCGCCTCGGCAAAGAAATCGTTCATCTGTTTGATCTGCACCTGCGCCCAGTCCTCGAAACTGTAGGATCCCATGGGATTCAGATGAGCAGCGAAAAGATCGAGGATGTTCTGCTCCGCGTGAAACCGGAAAGAGAGCGCATTGCTGCGAATTTGCAGCGCGTTGTTTTGAAGGGTCACTTCGTTGGCGGGATTCAGCGGCTGCAACTCGCATTTGATGAGCGAGGGCTGGGCGCTCCAGGGTTTCTGGAATACCGAATAGGCGCGCTGGCGGGGGAAAAGCTGCCCAAACGCCTCGGTCTGCGCGAGGGCGCCGTCCACGTACCAACTGGCGGCAAACCCATCCACGGTCCCCCCGCCGACATTGCGGATATTGGCGGTGTAGGCCATCATCTCCCCGGGAGTTGGGTAATGTGGGTCATCCTCCGTGCCCGGGCGGGGATGGGGATTGTAACCCGGGGGATCGTACACGATGTCGAAGCGGTTGTAGCGCGGGGAGCGGGAGATGAACAGCACGCTCAAATCCGGCTGGCCGTTAGCGAATACCTCCACGGTAACGGAAACCTCCCCGGATGGCTCGCTTTCCAGCCCCAGGGAATTTGCCGCGGTCATGCGATAGTAGTAGGTCGCGCCCTGCGCCACTAAGGAATCCAGGTAAAAGAGCTGGGAAGTTTCCCCTTGCAGGTTGGCCGGGCTAATCGCTACGCCGGGAGAATCTGCCCGGTACACCCGGTAGAGCAGGTTGGCCTGCCCAACCGGCGCCTGCCAGGTAAGCGCCACTTTGAAGGGATTGGTATAGGCGACCGCGGCCTCCAGGCCATGGGGCGGGTAGGGAAAATCCACCACTTCCGGGGAGTGGGAGCTGTGAAAACTGCCGGATTTGGCAAATACAATATAGCCGTGCCGTTCCGCAGCAGT
The DNA here is from genome assembly GCA_964522165.1 of uncultured Calditrichaceae bacterium. Lineage (GTDB taxonomy): Bacteria > Calditrichota > Calditrichia > RBG-13-44-9 > J075 > JABWBP01. Next base: position 6,698 of record CAZFVV010000017.1, on the reverse strand, counting down.
GACCGGATCAATAAAACTGTTCCCGGTAAGATTCTCCGCTAAGCGGGTGTAAAGCATCCGTGATTTGCCGTTCCAGAGCGTATCGGCGACCTCCCGGCGGTACACCGAGAAGGTTTTGCCCGGCTGCGGCGTCCAACTGATCACCCGCTCGTTGTTGGGAGTGATTTCCAGGATAACGCCTTGAGGCGGGTTAGGCAAATTCGCCGGGGAAAGATGCAGAGTAGTGGGAAAGACGAACCAGGGTATGCCGGTGACCGAATCCGCCAGCACCCCTTGCTGGCCGGTCTCGTTGCAGGTAAAGCGCATAAACACGCTGTCGCCTGCCATTAGCGGCGGATCGATGAAATTCCCCAGTTCCACCCCAAAGGTGCCGTTCCCGGCGATATTAGGCTCCCCGGGCGTCCAGCGGGGGGCGTTTTCCATCAGGATTTTGCTCAAATCATTATTCAGGAAGGCGGTGAAGCTGGCTACTGGCGGGAGGTGATAACAAAAATCTCCTTCCGCGTGGCGCACGAAGTTTTTGTAATACACCGAAGTCTGCGCCAGAATTTCGCCGCCGCTCCAACCGAGAGCGATGGCCGTTGCGACCCATAAAAATCTGCTGAAAGAAGTAGGTTTAAAACGCATGTGGCAATCCTCGATAATTTCAAGCATTTGTGAAGCCCTGCCGCGCCCACTCAGCGCAGCAGCAGCATTTTGCGGGTTTCCGTGAAACCCCCGGTTTCTAAGCGGTAAAAATACACTCCCGATCCGACCGGTTTTCCCTCTTCATCCCGCCCCTCCCATTTCACTTCATACCTGCCGGCCGGTTGCCGCGCGTTAACCAGCGTGCGCACTTTTTGCCCCAGTAAGTTATACACCGTTAATTCCACATCACTGGGGGCTGCCTGCCCCATTGGGGATAGCTGATAGCTGATCGCTGTGGTTGGGTTGAATGGATTGGGATAGTTCTGCCGCAATTCAAAGCTTTGCGAAAGCGCATTTACCGCCGCCGGCTCGTTCCCCAGGGGATAATTTTCCAGATCGATCAGCATCCGCGCCGCCAGCCCGCTCCAAATGTAAGTCTTGTGATGCCCGGCCTGGTAAGCATCAGGGCTGTACAATTCCCAGAACCAGTGATTGGTTTTTAATTGATAAATTACGTTATCGAAAACCTTTTCCGCCAACCGGCGGGCTTCATTGACGTAGCCGTAGCGCAGCAGGCCGCGAAAAATCAGATACTGCCACTCCACCCACACCGGGCCGTTCCAGTAGCCCAGGGGGTTGTAGTAGCTGTCATCCGCCGCCAGAGTGGGGATGCCATAATTGCGCCAGAATTCAGCCGGGTTGGTGAAATGCTGTAGCAGAATTTCCGCCTGCTGGGGAGTTGCGATCCCCGCCCAGAGCGGCAGGAACCCGATGATTTCCCGGCGCTTCAGATCATCAGGAGCGTTGAAAGTGAAATCGTGGTCGGTTTTATCCACGTGGTAATAAAAACCGGTTTCAGTATCCCACATGAATTGGTTGATCAAATCGCTTCGAGCATTCGCCTCTTCCATCCAAAACTGGTATTCATTTGGGTAACCTAATTCCTGCGCCATTTCCGCCAGGTAACGCGCCTCGTTCACCAACATCACGTTCAAATCTAAGCATTCAAAATTGGTTGGCCAGCCCACCTGGTCCCAGATTACCGCCAGACCGTCGCGCACGCACTCCAGCACCGCGTGCGCGCCCCATTCGCAAAGGCCGTCGCCATCGGCGTCACGGTTGGCCAGCCAGTAGTGGTAAAATTTTTTGCCGGATTGGTAGGCTTCGGCGAGGAAAGCGGCGTCCCCGCTGGCCTGGAAAATTTCCCAATTCTCCCAGTTATACCAGGGCGCGGAAGTAGTGTACTGGCCGTTAAAGGGGATGGTTTCGTTCAAATACGGCCCGGTACGGTAATTGATGTAGCCGTCGTTCCATTGCCGCTCCATGTAAACCCGCTGGGAGTTCATGGCGCTCGCAGAATCCATGAAAACATAGGCCAGCATGGCCAGGCTCTCGTGGAACACCTGCCCGCCGTGCCCCCAGCCCCAGGTGGGTTCCCGGGAAAACACGTAGTAGTTGTACGAACACTCTCCTTCCGGGGGCAGCATACACTGGCGGACCAGGGAGAATGCGTTCCAGTAGAGCATTTCATAATCGGGATTGGTGAAAGTGAGTTGGGGGATGGCGCTGTAAAGCTGCTCGTCGGCCTGCACAAATGGCTCCAAATCCAGCGGGCGCAGCGACCGGCACTGCTGGATCAGGCTCTGAATGTCGCTATTGCCCTCGGTCACCCCGCGAATGATGCGCAAATGGGCGCTCTCTCCCGGCGCGATGGATTTATTTTTCTGCAGCGCCGCCACGGTAATCTCCCCGGCCTGAACCTGGTTGGATAAAAAGTCGTTTTGCACGTCCTCGAAAAAGGAGTTCCCTTCCAGGTTGGCCACTTCGGGGGAGTGGCCGGAATATTTTCCGGCGTTATCGCGGGCGGACAGGATGTACCCGTACCGCTGATTGGGATCGAGGCCGAAGTCCACCCAGACCGAATCCGTTATCCCTTCCGCGACGCGGTCATATTCCCCTTTTTCGATGAGAGCGTTGCGGCGATAGAGACTGTAGGTGTAACCGGGCTGCGCACGCCAGCGGAAAATAGCGGTGTGGTTTCCCACGAACATAGCGGAGAATTGCTGAGGAACCGGGGGATGGGTCGCGGCGCTCAACTGGGTATTCAAATTCACTCCCCCCGGCGCCGGAAGAACCGCCGGTATCACTCCCCGGCCAATGCCCTGCTCGCCGCTGGCTAAACAGGTAAAGATCACCTGGAAGGAGTCCCCCGGCGCGATGGGCGGATTATCGAAATGTCCTAACTCGCAGCCCTGGTAGCCGTTTCCGGGAATGTTGGGATCCGGATCTCCCCATTTGGGCGCGGCCTCGGTGAGAATTTCCACGTCGCTGCCGTGATGCAGCACGATCTGCTGCGCCTGCGGCGGGGTGTGATAGCAAAGGCTGCCATCAGAGTGATAAACCAGACCCCATTCCACGCAGTAGTTGTCCAACCCATACCGGCGGGAGTGTTGGACGCGGCGATTCATCGGCGGGGAAATGCCACCCAATTCGGTATAGGCCCCCCAGGCGTCTGCGGGACTGTCCAGCAGATATACATCGCGCACGTCTTCCTGGTAGGGAACCCCGTGGCTGACGGTCCAACCGTCCGGCGGCTCGGAGTGCCAGAAGGTGAAACCGTCCTGCCCGGGGAGAAACGCAACATCAGTCAATTCATCGCTGCTTTGATGCAAGAAAGGGTAAATGCTCACTTGCGCGGTGCCAAAACCTTCATTGTGAATGATTACATCCTGAATGGCAATGCGGGAGCTGTACACCAGGGAAAAAACTTCCACCCGGATATTCTCGAAGGGGTAGTAATAATATTTTACCAGGTCGCTGTAGGAAGTGGTAATAACCGGCTCGGCGTACATCTGTTCGAGAAAAAAGCGGATTTCCCCGTTCCGTTTGAAAGCAAGGCACAAACTGCCGGCCTGGTCGGTCTCGAAATTGATTCCCCGCTGCGCATCATACCATACGAACTGGTAGCCTTCATCGAGTATGAATTCCGAACGTTCTAAAGCCGCGGCGTAAGTGGTATAAACCGGGTCGTTTTTTGTGGCAGAGAGGTTGGAAAGAAAGGGCTGGGCAAAGCCGCTGCCGGCGAGGGCAAGCAGGCAAAGCAATGCGAAAATAATGGAAGGATTGACCACCGTTTCCTCCGGGGATGATAGCCTGGGGGATGGATGGTTACATGGTTAAATTGTCGAATGGTTGATTGATACGGAGAACTTGGAATACCATTCCATAGCCATTTAACCATACAACCATCCACCCTGGCCGCCCAATCACAACCTGATCCCCAGCCCGAAGCGGTGCGCGAACCCTAACAGGCTGAATTCGCTCATGGAATAATCCACATTCAAACTGCGTTGAAGAATATTCGCCCGCACGCCCGCGCCCAAGGAATAGGTCGCCACGTCGTGATTGACCTGGTAACCGGCGCGCAGAAACAGGGTTTTTTGCCAGTTCCATTCGCCCCCGACCTGCCCCAGGGGCTCCTCGTCATTCGGTTTGATAGCGGACACGCTGACCAGCAGTTGCTGGCTGCCTGCCTCGACAGCGTTCATGCTCAACCCGAAGGTGAAATTGGTCGGCAGGGGATAGGACTCGTTCACGAATTTCAATTCCGACCCGAAGTTAGCAAACTTCATCCCGAAGCTGAATCCCCGGAAATCGGTAACGTACATCAGGGCGATGTCGCCGGAAATAGCATTGGCGGTGAAATCGGAATAGAGGCTCATGTGGATGTAATTAACCGTGCCCCCAATAGTCACCCGGTCGGTGAGAAACCGGGAAAGGCTTAATCCCAGGCGGTAATTCCCGGCGTAGAAGGTTTCCCCGGTGCCGTCCGGCTGCAAGGGGGTGGTGACCTTCATTTCATCGGTGTAGAGGGCGGTCACGGAGAGGGCGGCGGTTCCCAGGGTGCCGAAGGTGTGGGCGATGGCAGCGAATTCATGGTTGATCTCCGCAAACCACTCGGTGTGGTTGAAAACCACGTCGGTTCCCTTGATCCAGGCCAGGGCGGCGGGGTTATAGTAAGTTGCTTCCGCCCCTTCCACGCAGGAAATATAAGCGTCGCCCAGGCCGGTTCCGCGGGGGCTAACCCCGATTTTCAGAAACTGCGCGTCGGCGCTGCCCGGGCGGGAATACTGCGCCAGGAGCAATCCCGGCAAAAACAGAGCGATAATCCATACGTTCCGTAACATAGTTGAACCCTGCTTATTGAAAGTTAAAACCAGTTTGTAACTATTCAAGCATTTTACCACAAGGAGTGCAAAATTTATTTTGCACTTGAATCTCGGTTTAACAGAGGTTATACATCCTCAAAATTATTTCAAGGTTACGAATTTACTTTTTCGCACCTTGCCGTTAGGCTGGTTTTTTACAGTACAGTGCAAAGTAAATTTTGCACACTCCTTATATTATTTCAGGATCACAAATTTGCCCACCTGCGCCTTGCCGCTGCGTTGGTCTTTCACGGTGAACAGGTAGATGCCGCTGGAGACTGCCTGCCCGATGGAGGAGGTCAGGTTCCAGCCCTCGAAACCTGCTACGGGGTTATTGTGCGTGATGGTATCTACCAGGTCGCCGGCCAGGGTGTAAATCTTGATCTCGCACTCTTCCGGCAGGTTGATGAAAAGAATGCGGCGATCCTGCTCCATCCACTGGCGGCCGGGCGGGTTTTTCTCCCAACTGGGATCGAAGGCGTTGTAATTGATGTCGCCGCGATAGGGATTGGGCACCACGCTAACCGCGCCCACTGTGGGTTTGGGATCCGGTCCCGGCGTTACCTGGATGGCGTTGTTGTTGATACTGGATTCCAGGGAAGGCCAGGGCAGCACGGTATCTGCCCGGGAATATGCCGTGATGGAATAGAAATATTCCACATAATCCAGCAACCCGGTATCGTTAATGCGGTAATCCGGGGGAATGCCGGTATTGAAGCCGATATCGTTGACCAGATCATATTCCGCTAACAATGTCCACGGCCCGGTGATACTCTGGGTGCTCTTGTAAATCCGGTAGCCCTCGAAGGGTTTTTCGATACCATCCGAACGGTTGGGATCGGTATAATCTTCCGGGTTGGCTCCCGGCTGGGGTCTCCAGTCTAAACTGATTTCATGGCTGCGGATTTCCGCCCGCAACGGCGGCTGGGGAGGCGCTTTGGGCAGTTTGAATCCCTGGGCTACCAGGCGGTCGAGGGTTGCCGCGGCGTTCATGATCTCGTCAATCCCCTCCTCGATAATTTCCGCCACCCGGAAATGAAGCGTATCTCCCACTGCCAGGTTGAAGGGCCCGAAGGATATGCAAAAGATCGATTGCCCGCCTACCACCTGGTTCTGCATGATGGTATGCTTAACCATCTGTTGGTCGTAAGCAAGCTGGTCGCGCATCGGGGTATTGTGGTGATGGTCGTACCAGTTGAAGGTCCAGTAGAGCGTTCCGCTGTAGCCGTCGGGAGGGAACACCTTCATGGCGATCTGGCTCAGGGCGGTGCCGTCCGCCCCGCCGGGCAGGTCTTCGATGATTCCCATATTGTGCGTCGGAACATAGCTGGCCACGTCATCGTCATCCGTGGCGAATCCCCCGGATTGCGAATCCCCGACATTACCCTGGAGCATGTATGAAATATAAGCTTGATTCAAATCAAACCGGGTCGGTATGACATAATATTGATAGACAATCACTTTGTCGAGCGGGAAATTGGCCCAGGCGTGGCTGGTCTGGATTACGTCCACATACAGAGGAGCATGCAGAGAGATATTGGTGAGGTTATAATCGCTGTAACGGCAGACGAAATCCTGGTCCGAGATTCCCACGTACCCCGGCCAGTAAGGAATATCCACGGTGTCGCCCTGGAGAACCTCCCAAATGGAATCGTATTCGGCGGCAGTGGGCCAGAATTCATAGAACTGGTGCTGGTTATTCCAGTTGGTAATGGACATCAGGGTATCGCCTCCCACCAGCGCGCCGATGCGCAGGCCGGATTCAAAGATATGCTCTTCCTTCACGGTGCTGCCGGTGGGCACGTATTCGCTGTTGAATAAATAGGGATAATTGAACAGCGGGGCATAGTGCCCGGTATAGGC
>CAZFVV010000016.1:20886-64995 GCA_964522165.1 uncultured Calditrichaceae bacterium | reverse complement strand
TGTCGTAAAACATGGTCCCGCGGATGTTGAACAGGCGCAGCGGCGGAAACCCCAATCCCAAAAACTGGATCAGCGGGAAGCGGAATTCCAGGTTGGTGAGCAGGTAGCGGGTGCCTTCCAACTCGTAAAAATAGGCTCCCCGCAGCGGAGTCACAAAGCGGGAGAAGAAAATATCGTTGATGTTATCGGTGCGCAGCCGATTGAGGCTGGATTTGTAGTTGATCCAGTTGTCGATCCCGCCTAAGAAAAAGTGTTCCGGGTTCTCCCCGAAACTGGCCCCCCCGCCTAAGCGAATCGCGAAGTTGTAGTCGCGGTTGAGCATGAAATATTTGCGGTAATCGAACGAAACGGTCTGGAAGTCTAAGCTCTGTTTCTCATATTTGGGGCTGACCAGCACGCTGAAGGCGTAGCGGCTGCCGTCCACCGGGCCGGTATAGCCCCACAGCACCGAGTCGTGCACGTAAGACAGGGAGGGCATGATGGTGCTCACCCGCTCATCGGGAAGATTGAAGGTGAGGTATTCCAATACCACGTTGTACCAGTTCAACCCCATTTCTAAGCGATTGAACTTGCTGAAAGGGTAGGCAGCCAGGAACTCCATGCCGTAATTCCGGTAACGCTGGAAAATATTGCCGAAATTCCGCACCACAAACGAAGAATGATACCCCCCGATCCCCAGGTTGATGCGCCGTTTCAGGTTGAGATAAAATAGGCTGAGGTTACTGTTTTTGAGATCGGAGACCAGGTTGAGGTTCAAATAAATCTTGTGGTCGCCTAACAGGTCGCTGAATGCAAACGCGGTGTACCCGGAAAATCCGAAGAATATATCATACCCGGCCGTTCCGGCAACAACATCCGGGCTGAATTTTAACTTGTATTTGCGAACCTTGTAGTACCCCTCGGTATCCTGGTAAGTATTTTCCGCCAGCTCGACGGATTTCTGCTCCGTCTCTTGCTGTTTTTTCATTTTGTTGCTGGAAAAAATAAAGCGGCTGTAATCGAGCGGGGTAGAACCCTCGATTTTCTTTTTTTCCGGCTCCGCGGTTTCCGGCTCCGACTGCCAATCGCGGGCATAGATGGGCAATTCCTCGGCGTTCATCTCTTCCCGAAATTGGGTATTCCGCAATTCCAGTGGGGGAAGCTCCAGGGGATTGTTCATCAGGTAAATGTCAAAGCCGCCGCGGTAGAAGGTTGTAAAAACCATGCGATTGGCATTGCGGTCCCAGTTGATCTGGAAAATACCGGAGATCACGTTGGATATCGGGTAATTTTCCCCGGTATCCAATTTATAGAGGTAGAGATTGGAAATCCCGTTCGCATCGGAAACGTAGGCCAGGGTTTTCCCGTCCGGCGCGAAGATCGGGTTGGATTCCTGCCAGGGAGTATCGGTGACGCGCTCGATTTGCCGGGTTTGAGTATCGAGGAGATAGATGTCTCTCTTCTCATAATCGAACTCGGACATGCGGAAGCTATCGGGGGCCTCCGAAGTGTGGAAGAAGTTTTTTCGATCCGATACGAATGCGATTTTACGGCTATCCGGAGACCAGGAAGGCTGATCGTCGGTAAAAACGTCATCGGTAAGCCGGGTAATTTCTTCAGATTGCAGATCTAACACAAAGATATCGCTCTGGTGGTTTTTATTGCCGATAAAGGCCACCTTTTTACCGTCCGGCGACCAGGAGGTGGTAAACACACCGTCCAGCTCCGATGAATAACGAGTGGTTTTGCCGGATTTGATGTCCACGGTGTAAATGGCGTCGCTGGAACCGCTCTTGGCGGCAAAAACAATCTTCCGGCCATCGGGGCTGAAGCTCATTCCCGGGCGCAGCCAGTGTAGCTCTTCAAAGCTTTCCGAGCGCTCCCCTTTTACCAGGGTTTTCAGCAATTTGCCATCGACGGCGGACATCAGGTAAATGTTTTGGGTTCCCCGGCGGTCGGAAATGAAAGCGATTTTGTCCCCGTTGGGAGATATCGCCGGGCTGACGTTCAAATAATTGGGAACCTTATCATGGAAGGTCAATTGTTTGGCGATTTCCAGCGGTTCTTTACGGTCCGCCACTTCCGGCCAATACTGCTTGCGCAGGTAACGGTGCCAGCGCTGGGTGAATTCTTCGTACCCCACCCCCACGGAGGAACGGAGAACCCCTTCAAACGCCGTCTTGCCGCGCATTTTTTGCAACATCTCACCGATTTTTTTTCGCCCGTAGGTATTGGCAATATACTTAAATACCGAGGCGCCCCCCTGGTAAACCAGGTAATACTCCAGGGTCGGCAGCCCGGGCATGTAACCGTTCAATACGGCGTCCCGCACGATCATATCGATCTGGGTATTCCAACCGACCGATTGAAATTCGGCTAAACCTTCGGCAAACCAGAGCGGTGCGGGGGTAACTTCTCCCATAATTAGAGACTGGATGGAACCGCCGTACAACATATCATTCATCACCGCGTGAACCAGCTCGTGATGAATCACGTGCCGGAATTGCTCATAATCGCCCTCGAACGGCACCACGATCCGGTTCTTATACAGCTCCGTCACCCCGCCGATGCCCTCTTCCAGGTAGGAAATGACCACATTGGTTTGCTGCCAATCATTGTGGGAATTATAGACGATGAAGACGATGCGGTCTTTGATCATGTAGCGAAAATCCCGGCTCAACTGCACGTAGGCGGTTTCCGCTACTTCCGCGGTGAATTCGGCAAGCTCCTGGCCGCCTTCATAGAAATAGATATCGAAATGCTTGGATTGCAGGTAACGCCAATTGAAGTTCTTATAAATGACTTTATTTTTGCCGAAAGCATACGCATTCGGCGCGATAAAAATCAACACCAGGGGAAGAATCCACAAAAATCTGAGTAATTTCATTCAAAACTCCTTAAACGTTCGAGTTTCCTCCAATTTCCTCCTAATAAACCGGGAAGGAGCCGGAAAGTTCACCGGGACGGGTAATTTTTCGCTTTAACGGAAGCCCGCTGACGGTGTAAAATGTCGCAATGAATTTATAACAAATCACCGCGGATTTCAACTTTTCTATAAAACAGAGCCCATCTTATTATTATATTTCCGGCGATTCTTTAGAGAGAAGACCATGAAAACGAGTAGCGTTATTACCTGCGGGCTTTTGATAACCGCGCTTTTGGCCCCCGGCATAGGAGTTTGCGGCGAAGAACCCCGCCACAGCAGCGCCTGGGATACCCTTGTCGCCGAAATCCAGATCATCGAATCCCTTAACCAGCCGGATTCCACCAAAAGCCAATTGATGAGCGAATTATTCGAGCGCCGCCGGGTGCGCCTGGAAGATTATCGCCAATTCTACGATGATTTTTACCGCCAGCCGTTTGAGGAGCAGCAGAAATTCGTGGAACGGATTAAAACCCTGGTGCCGCAACTGTTGAATCTAAAAAAAGAAATGCAAGCGGCTGAGGAATCCGCCAAAGTTCCCGTCAAGCGTGAATAAGCAAACGGCGGAAGGGGCAGGAGCTAAAAATTGCCTGCTGCTTACTGCCCCCTGCCACCTACCCCCCGTTGCAGCCCTGCATCATCTCTCCTTTTTTAAAGTTCCCTCCCCTCCCCCCGATAATAAAGCATAGCTGTAACAAATTCGACCGGGAGCGCCGAAAAACCGGACTTTTGAAATTTATGACAAAAAACACCCGCAGGGGTTTGGGATTTATTAATTTTAGCGTGAAAAATACAACTACTATTCGGCACTGTGAGTATTCTTAGCGCAGAATTAACAACCAAAACATCAATAAAAGTAGAGAAGACTCCATGCTTCAGTGGTTTCGCAAACAGCCTGTAAATTCCACTGCCAGCGGCAACGGCGGGGATTTACACATTGCTTTGATCAGGAAATTGATCGATTTCCTGGCCAATCAAATTTCTTCCCCCAAGCGGGCAACCTCGATATTGTCACAGGTTGCGCGTTTTAAAGAACTGCCCCCCACCTACCAGGAAAAGGAATTGCCTTCGCTATATCTGAAAATTGAAAATTACCTGGTGAATGAAGATCCGATGCAAAAATTCACCAAATCCCTGCTGCGCAAAACCTTGGCCTACCGCTACGAGCCGTTGATGGAATTGGAAAATTTTCGTTTGATCTTCGAGGAAGACCCCATTCAGGAGTTCCTCTTGAGTCAGGCGTTTCTCAAGGTGCTGATGCTAAAGTGTGGGAATACTATTGCCAATGCGGATGAGAAGTTTCACACTTCCATGAGTGAGTGGATTTTCAACATTCCGGAAGTTTCGCACCTGAAGCTTCCATTTGACCTGAAAGAACCGCTCCCGGAAGCGCCCCGGGAATGGATCCAACTCCTGGCAAAAATTTCCCAGAAAATTTACAATTACCTGGAACACCTGACCGGCACGGAAGAGGCGGCTTCCCTGTTTGAAAAGAGCTACCGGGAAATAGCCGAAACCTACCGGCCCCTGGAAACTTTTTACGTGGTAGTGCAGCTTCTGCCCAACAACCTGTTAGATGAGAATAAAATCGGCCTGCTCAGCGGGGAGCAAATCCGTAATGTGTTTCTCAACAAGGTTGCCCATCTCCAGAAAATCAACGAAGAGCTTTCCCGCAAAAACGGGGAGCTGCGAGAGACCCAAAATGAGCTGATGATTGCCCAGGATACCGCCCTGGAGTCGGTGAAATTGCTCCACTCCGTGCTGGATACCGTGGGAGAAGGAATTGTGACGGCAGACTCCACCGGCAAAATCATCCTGGTAAACGAACGCATTCAACGCATGTTCGGTTATAAAGAAGAAGAGTTGGTAGGAAAGAATATCGAAGTTCTGATGCCGGAAAAATACCGCGAGCAACACCACAAGGGCATGAAGCGCTATCTCAAAACCCGGGAATCGCGGGCGTTGGGAGAGCGGCTGGTACTGGAGGGGTTGAAAAAGGAGCAGGACGTTTTTCCGCTGGAAATTCAAATCACCGAAACCCAGATCGGGGAGCAAGTTTATTTTACCGCGGCAATGAGCGATATTTCCGAAGACCTGAAAAGCGAATCGGAATTGAAGAAGACCTACCTGGACCTGCGTCTCTCCGAACAGCGCTATCGCAGCTTAATGGAAACCCTGCCGGACATCGTTTTTACACTCTCACTGGATGGTATTTTTACCTCTCTGAACCCGGCATTCGAAAAAGTTACCGGCTGGCCCAGGGAAGAATGGTTAGGCAAGCCGTTCACGCAGTTGGTGCACCCGGAAGACTCCATGCCGGCCCTGAAGGTTTTCCAGAAAGTGCTCCAGGGCTCTTCCACCTCACTTCCGCGGGTTCGCATCCGCCAGAGCTCCGGCCAGTTCGCCGAAGGGCAATTTTCCCTCACGCCTCAAATGCAGAATGATAAGATGATCGGCGCTTTGGGGGTAGCCCGGGGCAAAAGCCCGGAAATAGACTCTTCCGAAGCCCTGCAACAGGCCGAGGACCGCTACCTGATGCTGGTAGAGGCTTCTCCGAATCCCATGGGCATTTGGGTGGACGACAAATTGGCCTTTGTGAACCGGGCGGCGCTGCAATTGTTCGGCGCGCCGGGCGAAGATGCACTATTAGACCGTCCCCTCCACGGGTTTGTAAGCGCCGCGGGACGTGAGACGATCCTTGAATGGTTGGAAAACATCGCCCCGGCGAACGGCCAGCCGGTTTCCCGGAAGGAAAAATTACTGCGCCTGGACGGCGAGGAAATCGACGCCGAAATTACCGCCCTCCCGCTGGTTTATCACGGCAAGGAGGCCATTCAACTATTTTTTCAAAAATCCCAGGCAGCCCCTCAGCCGGCCCAAAAAATCGTTGAGAGCGACGCCCATTTCCAGGCCCTGTTCCACAACATCCCCGATGCGATCCTGCTTACCGATCTGGAAAACCAGGTAATAGAAGCGAACCCGGCCGCCGCCGCGCTCTACCATGCCAAACTGGACGAGTTGGTGGGGCACAACTTCCTGAAACGGGTTCCCATGAACCTGCGAGAAGCGATCAACCAGAATATTTACATGCTCACCCACGGCCGGGGAGACCATTGCGAGAGCGTCCATATTCGGATGGATGAAAGCCAGTTCCCGGTGAAGATGTGGGCGCACCGGATCGAATTCCGCAACGAACCGGTGGTTTTGCTGGTGATGCGGGATATTTCCGACCGGAAACAACAGGATTATGACCGGGAAGTCCTGAACCATCAACTGCTGGAATTCCAGAAAAGAGCCGAAGCGCTTCAAGCTGAATTATCCGACTGGAAACAGCAGGATCATGGCCGGGAAAACCTGGATCAACAACTGGCGGAATTCCAGAAGAGAGCCGAAACGCTCCAGACCGAATTGCTGGAAGCGCAGCAGAAGGTAAGCACCCTGGAAGCGGAGCTGCATAATGTGCAGGAGAATTCCGAGGACAGCCGCTCGCTGATCCAGGAACTGCGAACCCGGCACCAGGTAGCGCAGGCGCGGCTGCAAAACGCCCAATTGAAAATGAAGAAGTTAGGCCGGATGATCCCGGTATGCGGCTCCTGCAAAAAAATCCGCGACGACGAAGGTTTCTGGCGGGAATTGGGAGAATTTGTCAGCAGCCCGGCCAACGCCGAACTGCTGACCGGGGTTTGCCCTGATTGCGAGGCGACGGTAACGCTTCACACCTCCGAAAAAGCTAACAACGGGATAAAATAATTGGGGGAATGGAGGATTGGATTGGTGGAATAACGGGGTGTTGCTCCGCAGAAACCGCTTTATAAAAAAATCCACTACTCCATTGCTCCATCACTCCATTGACCCCTCGATCTACAACTCCTCTTCAAAATACCCAATTAATCACCGGGCTGCTCCTCGAACCGCATCTTGTAAAACGACCGCCACTCCCCGGCCGGGTAAATTTCAAACCCGGCCAGGCGGCGATCCATGGCCGCGACAATGGTCTCGTGCCACAGGTCGAGGTAGGGCAAATCTTCCCGGGCAATCTCTTGAATGTGCCAGTAATGCTGTTTGCGCTGCCCCGGGTCGAGGGTGCGCCCGGCCAGGTCGATCAGCCGGTCCATCTCCGGGTTGCGGTATCCCACCCGGTTTTTCCGGGTTTCGATGCTGCGGGAATGGTAAAAATTTTCGTAAATTGCCGGTTCGTAAATGCCCACGCTGGTCAGGGAATACAAATCGAAGCGCCCGCTGCGCACGTCTTCAAAGAAAGTCGCCCATTCGTTGCTCTGCACCTTTACGTCGATTCCGACCTCTTTTAAATTTTGCTGCACCACCTGGGCTTTCTGGCGGCTGATGAGGTTAGAGGTGCATTTGTACCCCAGGGAGAAACGCGGCAGTGGTCCATCGCCGTCGGGATCGGGGAAACCGGCTTCATCTAACATCTTTCGCGCTAAGGCCGGATCATAGGCGTAGGGTTTGACATTGGGATTACAGGCCCAGTTTTTTTCATTTAACAGCGATCCGGCCTGGCGGTGCACCCCGGAGAGCAGGCTGGCGATCATTCCCGCCACGTCGAGAGCGTGGGCAATGGCCTGGCGAACCTCGCGCTTTTTCAAATACGGATTTTCCAGGTTGAGCGCCAGGTACACGTAGTTCGACCCCTCCCCTTTCACCACCTTCAGGCGCGGGTTTTTCTCCAAATTGGGCAGGTAAGACTCGGAGATATTTCCCACGATCAAATCCACTTCCCCGTTTTCCAGGGCCAGGATGCGGGTGGTGGCCTCGGGAAGGATTTTCAGGATTACTTTGTTGAGCCGGGGGCTTCCCTTCCAGTAGTCGCGGTTCGCTTCCATTTCGATGAAGGCGTTTTGATCCCAGCGCCGGAATTTGAAGGGGCCGCTGCCCAGGGGAGTTTTATGCAGATCGATTAGGCCCTCCCGGGCGGCCTTCTCGGAGACGATGCCCATCACTAAATCGGATAGAAACGGGGCGCAGGGAGTTTTCAACTCGAACTTCACTGTGAAGGAGTCCAACACGCTAATCTGTTTGACGATTTCTAAAGTGCTGCGCAGGGGCGCGTTCAAAGCCGGGTCGAGGATGCTGTTGAAGGTGTAGGCGACATCGTAGGCGGTTAGCGGGCTGCCGTCGTGGAAACGCACGTTTTTGCGCAGGGTGAAGATGTATTCGGCGTCGGAGGGATTCTCCAGTTTTTCCGCGAGGTCCAATTCCGGCAGCCCGGTGGAATCCATGCGCACTAAAAAATCATAGGTTAATTCGATCACCCGGAAGGAGACCGCATCCGATTGGGTGCGGGGGTCCAGGTTAGTGGGATTGTCGTAGAGCGCCACCCGCAGTTCCTGGTTTTTGACGTGCTCTTCAGAGGGGCCGCCGCAGCCGCTCAGGAAAAACTGAAGGGCAGGCAGGCCGGTAAAAAGGATTCGTTGCAGAAGAATTTTCATATTCGGTCGAGGTGATTACAATTCAATGTTTCTTTTGGGATTGGCGGCAAAGCTGCTCCGGCGAGGTTTTGGCGTTCGCCACAAACCTGACCGCATCTATCCCGGGTGGCATGGAAGAGACTCCCTGACTTTCTTTGCTTTCGGCTCAGCGATTCACCGTGTGCATAATCGCTTCCGGGTAGCGGGTCCCCGCGGCGGCCCCGCGCGGCGCGGCGGCCTCAATGCGCTCTAAATCCGCTTTGCTCAGCTTGATCTCCACCGCCTGCACGTTTTCTTCCAACCGCTCGCGGCGTTTCGTTCCCGGAATGGGTACGATGTCATCGCCTTGCGCCAACACCCAGGCCAGCGCCAATTGCGCCAGGGTGCAGTTTTTCTCCGCGGCAATTTCTTTGACTTTTTCCACCAGCTTAAAATTGCGCTCGAAATTCTCGCCCTGAAAACGGGGCATGTGGCGGCGCAGATCATTTGCCGGCAGATCATTCGGTTTTTGAAACGCACCGGTCAAAAATCCCCGCCCCAGCGGGGAGTAAGCGACTAAAGAAATCCCTAACTCGCGGCAGACCGGCAATACGTCGGTTTCCGGCTCGCGCGTCCACAGGCTGTATTCGGTTTGCAGCATCGCCAGGGGATAAACGGCGTGGGCGCGGCGCACGGTCTCCGGCCCGGCTTCGGATAGTCCAATATAACGAAGTTTACCCTCTTTGACGAGTTCTCCCAGGGTTTCCACGGTTTCTTCGATGGGCACGTTGGGATCAATCCTCCCGGGGTAATACAAATCTATGTAATCAACCCGCAAGCGTTGTAAGCTGTAGGCCAGATAATTTCTGATAGACAGCGGGCGGGTGTCAAAGCCGATAAAATTGCCGTCATGGTTGCGCAGCCCGCCAAATTTTAGCGAAATAAAAACCTTGTCGCGGGGAAACCCTTTGATGGCCTCGCGGATAAGCTCTTCGTTGTGGCCGACCCCGTAATAATCGCCGCTGTCGAGGAAGTTCACCCCTAATTCCAGCGCCCGGCGGATGGTGGCGACGCTTTCGGCGTCGTCGGTTTTCCGCCCGCCGTAGAAATCTGACATCCCCATGCACCCTAACCCAACCGCCGACACCCCGGCGTTGGTTTTCCCGAGTTTTCTATATTTTATCATCGTATTTCTCCAAATGGATTTTTTGGATAAGCACTTTTTTAGCGTCTTTTTTTCTTCGGCTTAATCGAAAAACCGCCCGGTTTTCCCGGGTCCATCCGGCTCAATTTACGAGTTCGTTCGCTCTGGTAAACGCGGATTTCTTCTGACAGGGGGTGTTTTGCGGTAACCAGCAAGTGGGTAAGGGAAGTAATCGTGGCGACTTTCTCCTCTCCCATTCCGGTGATCGCGCAGGAAATCCCGCCCTCATCGCCCATGTAAAACACCCCGTTGATTTCCAGCACCTGGCTGGGCTTGAGGGTAACACCGTGCTGCCGCATTACCCGCACAAGCTCCCGGCTGGGGTGAGCGGGGATGGGCAGTTGCGCTTCCATCTTTTTTACCAGTTTCATTGCTTCGGCATAATTGTCAATCATATTTTTTTCATTTTTGATTGTTTGGGAGAGTTATCCGCCGAGTCATCAAATAGCGGTCGTGGTCTTCAAAACCGGTTTTGCGGTAAAAATTTTGGGCGCGGGTGTTGGAGCGCTCTACTTCCAAATGTAATGCCTGCACTCCTAAGGAACGGCATCTTTCTTCAGCAAATTGAATCGCCCGTTTGCCAACGCCCAACCCGCGGAATTCATCACGGATATAAACTTCATCAAGAATCGCGTCCCTGCCGCGATATTCCAGGCTATATCCCAGGGTGAGAACCAGGTATCCGATGATACTTGTTTCCTGAAAAATCAGCCAAATTTCTCCTAATTCCCGGTTGTGAATGAGTGGAATGAGGGCCTGCCGTATTGCAGCATCATCAAAAGGGAGGTTCTCGTGGCGGTAAAGGGCGCGGATAAGCGGAATAAGAGCATCAATATCGGGGATTTCTGCCAGGCGGAAATTTATCTTCAAGAAATTATCCTGCTTCTTAGCGAATTAAAATTCGGAGGGATGGCGATAGCGATCTAAATTGGTGGTAAGGTCTGCTTCCGGCAGAGAGTCTTTTGAGGGGTGAGTGCCTTTTCGCAAATCGCCTTTCCGGTTTTTATCCCGGTTTTTCTTTCTCCCGGGATTCGGCGTTTCCGGCAGGGCGGAATGCACGGGGTTCAGGATTTTCCCGATTTTTTTTAATAAAGCCATTAGTTTCATCGCGCTCACCTATTATATTTTGCACTCTTCATTTTTTGATTCAATATATACAAAAGAACGCGGCTAAACAAGTAATGCTCCATACAAAAACCATCTGAGCGGTTTTGTCAATGATCGGCAATCTAAAACGGCTGTTCGAGGTGCTCGACCGCTGGAAATGGCATTATGTTTTCTCCGGCATATTGATGGTCTTGGCGTTGTTCGTCAGGAGCCTTGAACCGAAAATTTTACAAATCGCGGTGGATAACGTCATCGCCTATTTTTTTTCCGGGGGAAGCGAGGGGCAATTCGCCAATGACTTCGTATCCCGCTTTTTCTATCGCATTCTGCCAACGATCAGCATGGATAACCTGGAATGGGCGCTGATTTCCTTAGGCATCATTTATATGGTGATTTCCATACTCAAAGGGGGGTTTTTACTATCTTCCAGCGCGTTAACTGCCTCCAGCAGCGAAAAGGCCATCAAGAAACTGCGCGATACGCTGTTCTCCCATATCCAAAAACTGCCCCTGCGCTATTTCAGCGCCGTTCCCAAGGGGGATTTGATCCAGCGCAGCACCGGGGACGTGGAAACGGTGCGGCGGTTCATTATCAACCAAATCGTGGAACTGGTGCGGATGTCGGCTATTTTCCTGTTTTCTTTTGCCATGATGTACATCGTTAACCCCCGCTACGCCCTGATCTCCGTGGCGTTTAGTCCCATCCTGGTGATCAGCAGTTACTTGTTTTTCAGGCAGGAGCGAAAAGTCTGGGCAGTGCATGAAGCGGAAGCAGACCGCCTGAATTCCATCGTTCAGGAGAATTTAAACGGAATCCGGGTGGTTCAGGCATTTGCCAACGAGACATACGAAATTGAGAAATTCGGGCGGCAAAACAAACGGAAACTAAGCATCGGTTTAAGGCAGGTGCGTCTGCACGCCCTTTACTGGCCGGGATCGGACTTTTTGGTGAATCTCCAGGTAACCATGTCGTTTATCGTGGGGGGATATTTTGCCATTACTCAACAAATTACCGTGGGCGAGTTATTGAGCTTCAACGCCTATATTATGATGGTATCCTGGCCGATGCGCCAGGTGGGGCGGGTCATATCACAAATGGGGATGGCGTTGGTGGCTATCGAGCGGATTCACGAAATATTGCAAGCGGAGCCGGAAAGACAGGACGGTAGCGCCATCACCGCTCGTCTTAAAGGCGAGATTGAATTCAGAGACGTGCATTTCAGCTATAATGGCGAAACTTCGGAAAAGGTGCTGGAAGGCATTTCTTTCAAAATTTACCCCGGTGAGAAAGTCGCTTTTATCGGTCCTACCGGCTCGGGCAAATCAACTATTATCAGCCTGTTAGTCAGCCTGTATGAACCGGACCGGGGCGAGATTTTGATCGACGGGCAAAATATCAAAACCCTTTCCCGGCGCTCGCTGCGGAAAAAGATCGGGGTGGTGCTCCAGACCCCCTTTCTGTTCTCCACCACGGTGCGGGGAAATATCATTTATGCGAATCCTGCCGCCCAGGAGAGCGAGATTCTCGACTCGGTAAGAATCGCCAAAGTGGATGAAATCGAAGAGGTGCTGCCCCAGGGGTTCAATACCCTGGTCGGTGAAAAAGGGGTAACCCTTTCCGGCGGGCAAAAGCAGCGGGTGGCCCTGGCGCGAACCCTGCTTTCCCAACCGGACATACTGGTTTTGGACGACGTGACTTCCGCGGTGGATACCCAAACCGAGCATTCCATACTTCAGGCGCTGGAAACGCCAATGAGCGATAAAACCACCCTGATCATTTCTCACCGGATCACTTCTATCCAAAAAGCGGATCGCATTCTGGTGCTCGCAAACGGCAAGTTCGTGCAGGAAGGCACTCATGGGGAGTTGGTTGGCAAAAAAGGCTACTACCGGGAAATTCACAACCTTCAGACCGCCTTAGAGCAAGAAATTTACGGAGCGGAATGAAAACACAATTGCGCGACAAAGAATTCGGGCAGAAGCGGGCCTTATGGCCCTTTATAAAACAGCTCTTTGGATACAGCCTGCGCTATAAGAAATGGTTTTTGCCATTTGTAGGCGCAATCATGGTCGTGGCGGTTATCGACGCCATTTACCCGCTGGTCTGGCTAAACTATATAGATGGAGTGATTTCTCCGCTGGTGAGCCAATTCAAAGCAGCGGGCAGGCAGGGGACAGCGCCGGAGATCGTTTTCAGGGGGTTGTTTACATTTGCAGCCATTTACGTGATGCTGGCGGTTCTGCAAACCTTGAGCGAAAGCACTTTCGTTTATTTCTCCGGCAAAATCCGCGAATACGTCATCTTTGATTTGCGCAGCGACATGTTCAAGAAATTGCAGCGCCTCTCCTTCTCCTTTTATGATCGCCAGGCCATCGGCTGGCTGATCTCCCGGCTCACTTCCGACGTGGACCGGGTGACCGAATTGATCTCCTGGGGGTTTCTCTCCCTGGTCTGGGGAGTGATTATGATTATCGCCTGTTTGGTGGCCATGACCCTCTATAGCTGGATTTTGACCCTGGTGGTATTGGCGACCATCCCGGTGTTATTTCTGCTCTCGGTGAGGCTGCGCATACTGGTGCTGCAATATGCCCGGGAAGCCCGGAAAACCTATAGCGAAATGCTCGCCACCTTCAACGAGCACATTCACGGGGTGGAGGTGAATAAAGTCAGCGTGCAAGAGGAGGCCGCCGCGGCCAACTTCAGCAAAATCAGCGGGAAAATGCAGTGGGTCTCCTTTCGCTCTTCCTATTACAGCGCCATGTATTCCCCACTGGTGGTGATGGTCGGTTCTGTCGCCGCGGCGCTGGTGATTTACTTAGGCGGCAAGATGGCCATTGCCGGGGCTGGCGGCATTACCCTGGGGGTTCTGGCGGCTTTTTTCGGATACGCCCGGGTCATCTATGAGCCGATCATGGACATCACCCGCTTCTATGCCCTGGCGCAAAACAGCCTCTCCGCCGGGGAACGGATTTTCTCCCTGATCCGGGAACCGATTACCATTTATGATCGCGAAGGGGTAACGGATTTTGCTGAAATAAGGGGCAGCATAGAATTCGAGAACGTTCATTTCCACTATGTCGCCGACAAGCCGATATTCAAAGCTTTGAACCTGGCGATTGAAGCCGGGGAATCCATTGCCCTGGTCGGTCCCACCGGGGAAGGCAAGACCACCATCACCAATTTGATTTGCCGTTTTTACGAGCCCACCGGGGGAGCGATTAAAATAGACGGGGTGGATTACCAGAGCAGAACCCTGGAGAGTTTCCGCCGCCAGTTGGGGATTATTTTGCAAACCCCACATGTTTTTTCCGGCACCATTCTTGAAAATATCCGCTACGCGGATCAGAATGCCCCGGAAGAGCGAATTGTTGAAATTTTGAACTCCATCGGCGCGAAAGAGATGGCCTGCCGCCTTTCAGAAGAAGTCGGCGAGGAGGGCAGCAATCTTTCCCTGGGTGAAAAACAATTGATCTCCTTTGCGCGGGTGATCTTGAAAGACCCCAAAATACTGGTTATGGATGAAGCGACCTCATCGGTGGATACCCTGGCGGAAGCCAAAATTCAGCAAGGAATTGCGCGGTTGATCAAAGATCGCACCTCGATTATCATCGCCCACCGACTCTCCACCATCAAGCATTGCGACCGCATTCTGGTAATCAAGCGGGGTAAAATTGTCGAGGAAGGCAAACACGAAAAATTGATTGCCAAACGGAGATTTTATTACGATCTATACACTAAACAATCAAGGGATGGGGTGATGGATTAACGCTCACCCTTTTCAATCAACTCCCGGTAGAGCAATTTCACCGCATCATCAATTTTCTCTTCCGGCATGATCCAGGAGATGCGCAGTTCGCTGACCTGGAGCAGTTCCGGGGAAATTTGCAAGGTTTCCAGCGCCCGGAAGACCCGGGAGGCGTTGTCGGAATTGAAATTCAGCCCCGTTCCGATGATCCCGATAATGCCGATAGAATCATTGTAAATCCATTGGGGAGGCTCGCCCGCGCCCTTGATGGCGGTGAGGCTTTCTTCCAGCGCCGGCAAAAAACGCCGCTGGATGACCATCTCCAGGGATTCCGGCTGCAGCACATAAGCCTGCACCTTGATACCCCGCGCCGCCATTTGCTGATTGAGACGGTGTTTTAAAACCAGGTCGCGGGTAACGATTTTCAGGTGCGCCATTCCCTTTTGGCCTACAATTCCGCTGATGGCGGAGCTGTTATGGGGCTGCGCGGTAATAATGGTGCCGATGTTCCCGCTAAAACTCGATCCCACCGCGACGTTTACCTTATTGTGGCGGGCAAATTCCACGGACTCGGTTTTCAAAACGCCTGCTCCCATATTAGCCATTTCGATCATCTCGTCGTAAGAAATCTGTGGGTTGAGCCCGGTTTGCGGGATCAAACGCGGTTCCGCGATATAAACGCCCTCCACGTCTTTCAGGATTTCGCAGCGGTCCGCGTGCAGCGCCGCCGCCAAGGCGATGGCGGTGGTATCCGAGCCGCCCCGCCCCAGGGTGGTAATCTCTTTATTGACGCTAACGCCCTGGAAGCCGGCCACGATCACGATCTTACCGCTCTCTAACGCCTCACGAATGCGCAGCCCGCGCACCTCTAAAATACGCGCCTCGGTGTGGCGGTTGTCGGTGATGATACCCACCTGGGAGCCGGTGAAGGAGATTGCCTCATGCCCCAGGTCAGAGATGGCCATGGCCAGCAACGCGATGGAAATGCGTTCCCCCACGGAGAGTAGCATGTCCATCTCTCGCTCGGGGGGATTTTGCGAAACCGCCCGGGCCAATTCCACTAAGTGATCGGTGGTATCGCCCATGGCGGAGACCACCACCACCATTTGATTGCCTTTGCGATGTTCTTCTACAATACCGCACGCCACCCGCTTGATGTCTTCCGGGGTGGCGACGGAGCTGCCGCCGTATTTTTGGACTACCAGGGCCATAGTATCTTTCTATATTCTCAGGAAGAGTTTAATGTTTGTTTTAACTTTTACCATACTTGATTCATCGATTATCCCGATGAGCTTAATAAATCTCCGTTTATCAAAGGAACTGAGTTGGCGAGTTTTAATCAGGGAATCTACCATCAGACGATTTTGCGAATCCCTTTTCAATAGAACATCCAACTCCGCCTGTTTTTTTATTTGGGATGATATTGGAACTACGGTTAATAAATCACCCGTTTCAATGTAATGATCGCTTTCTAGGATTAAGGCAGGACGAATTTTACGATATTCATGGCCAAAACTGGGGTCGAAATTTACTATCCAGATTTGCCCTTGTTGAAAGGCCTTCATATCTCTTCCAGGTTTAGATAGTAGTCCACTTCTTCTTCAGATAAAAGATCATCCGAAATATCCTGTGCAGCGGCGTATTCCATTTCCTGTTCGCTTACCCGGTCATCTGTTTCATCAAAAATTACGGTGACTTTAAAACGGACATTTTTCTTTTTCGCAAACTTTTTAGGGCAATACAGGTGGCCATCCGGCAATAGTTTACTCTCGAAGACAATTTCTTTCATGGTTAGAATCTCCTTAAGTAATGATGGGTTTCTACATACTGCGCCAAACGCCAGGTAAAACGGGCGGCAATCTTCCCATGCTATGTCCCGATGGCGACATTTTTCTGAGTTCCCCCTTGACAAGTTCGTATCGAAAGCCATCCCTTGACATTTGCAGCAAGTCTTCCGCAGTTAACAGTTGGGTGGTGGTCATACAAACCTCCTGATTTTGTCACACAATCAACTCATACCGTCGCAGCACGGCTTCCAGGCGCTTCTTGTTGGCTTCGGACATTTCGCACAGGGGCAGGCGGAAACCGCCTACTTCCATGCCCATCAAATTCATGGCGGTTTTGACCGGGATGGGATTGGTCTCTAAGAACATCGCCTCGTGTAGCGGCTCCAACTTGTGGTGCAGCAGCAACGCTTTTTCCTGATCGCCGCTTAAAAAGGCGTCGATCATCTCGTTGATTTTGTCGGGAACAATGTTGGCCGTGACGGAAATAGTTCCTTTCCCGCCCACGGCCAAAATCGGCAGGGTGAGATTATCGTCGCCGGAGAGGATCGCCAGTTTGTCTCCGCACCGGCGGTGGATTTCGGAAATCTGCCCCAGGCTGCCGGAAGCCTCCTTGATGGCCACGATCCGCTCATGTTCGCAGAGCCGCTCTACGGTATCGGGGAGAATATTTACACCGGTGCGTCCCGGCACGTTGTAAATCACCACCGGGAGACCGCCCTCGTCGGCGATTTTCATATAATGGCGGTACAGCCCCTCTTGCGTGGGTTTATTATAGTACGGCGTAACAATCAACACCGCGTCTGCGCCAATTTTTCTGGCAACTTTGCTCAATTCCACGGAGTGGTGAGTGTTGTTTCCCCCGGTCCCGGCGATCACCTTCAACCTGCCGTTGGCCTCTTCTACAACGGTTTCAAACAGGGTCTGCTTTTCTTTATCGCCTAAGTTGGGAGATTCCCCGGTAGTTCCAGCAGGAACCACCGCGGGAGTGCCTTTGCGGAGATGAAACTGCACTAATTCGCGAACTTTTATTTCATTCAGGCTGCCGTCGTTGCGGAACGGGGTTACCAGCGCGGGAATGGCTCCAAGGAACATGCTGTATCCTCCTGTAAAAAGTTGCAGCGAATTTAACCGGATGCTCCGGGCATGTCAAGGAAATACTCGCGCGAGCGCAGGAAGTGAAGAGCAATAAGCTCCCTCCCTGCGCATTAGAGAACTGGTTGGATTTTACCCCCGACGGTGATAAATTTCAGCCGGTATTAAAATTCAGGAGAACTTCATGGAAGTCGGTATCGTTGGGTTGCCGGTATCCGGCAAAACTACCCTGTTTTCTACTTTGAGCGGGCAGACGGCGGTTGGGCAAACCGGGGGGAAAGTGGATGTTCACCGGGGCGTCGTTAAAGTGCCCGATGAACGGCTGGATCGGCTGAGCGAAATTTTTCAACCGAAGAAAAAAACGCCTGCCACCATCGAATACATCGAAGTGGGCGGCATGGAGCGCGAAGCCACATCTGCAAAGGGATTCGACCCGCAGTTCTTGCATACCCTTAAAAACACCGCCGCCCTGTGCGTGGTGATCCGCGCGTTTGAGAACGAGTTCCATCCTCATCCTTCCGGAGGCGTGGACGTCAACCGGGATATCCAAACCGTGGAAACAGAATTTCTGCTGTCCGACCTCTCCATTGTCGAAAATCGCATCGAACGACTGGAAAAACAGCTATTGAAATCGAAGGAAGAGGTGAGCCTGCGCGAGCTGGACTTGTTGAAACGCTGCCAGGAATTTCTGGAGTCGGAAAGAGCCTTGCGGGAAATGCCATTCAGCGAAGAGGAGGAGTTGATGGTGCGGGGTTTCCAGTTCCTTTCCGCCAAACCGCTCATTCTGGTCATCAATATTGATGAGAAAGATATTAAAAGAGAGGCCGAAATCCTGTCCCGTATTTCCGCAAAGCCCCACGTGAAGGTAATCGCCCTTTGCGCTAAAGTGGAGCAGGAAATTTCTCAACTGGCGGAAGCGGATCGCGCCATGTTTCTGGAAGATTTGGGAATTGCCGAACCCGCGCTGCCCCGGCTCATCCACTCCTCTTACGACCTGTTAGGCCTTATCTCTTTTTTCACCGTCGGAGAGACGGAATGCCATGCCTGGACCATCAAGCAGGGAACACACGCGCAAAAAGCAGCCGGGGAAATCCACACGGATTTTGAACGGGGCTTTATCCGTGCCGAGGTGGTTCATTACGATGATTTTATAAAGTGGGGAAGCATGGCCAAATGCCGGGAACACGGGGCGCTACGGCTGGAGGGGAAACAGTATCTCGTCAAGGATGGGGATATTATGACGATTCGCTTCAACGTTTAAAGCGCATAGTGCATGGCGCATAGTGCAGCATCTGTTTTTATCGTCCTTTTTCAGTATGAGATTTCTCCTTCCGTAATCTCTGCGCATAGCGCTTAGCACTATGCGCTATGCGCTAAAACCGCTCCGCTTCGGTGAGGCACTCCTGGTAGGTTTCCCGGCGCCGGTTATCAATGCGCATCATAGCTTCAATGTTCTTGCGGTCTTTGTCATAAGTGAACAAGGTGCAGAATTCCTGGTAGTGGGAGTCCAAAAAGCGCTTCAGGGCGGTGCTGTTCGGTTGCCGTTTGAAAAGCCGGTCCAATAGTTCGATAACCTTGTTGGAATACAAGGGGACCCGCACGGCGTCTCTTCGCTCTTCAACGTAGAACAACCCTTCGTAATAATAGAACTTCGCCTCCCGCAGGTTGAGATGGTCGCCGTCGGTGATGAGCTGGAGATCTTCCAGGCGATTGCGCCATCCCAGGGAATAGCCGCTGATCAATCCCTCGTCGGCAATGTGCCTGGCCCGGTCGTAATAAGGCGTTCCCCCCTGGATGAAATAGGTGTCCAGCTCCCCGGCAATCACCATGTACACGTAAAAATCCACCATTCCTAATAGAGGATTGAATTGCGCCCGTTGATGGTCCATCAACTGCCCGGGCTGGTAGGGGAATTCGAAGGATTTATCGAGATAATTCTCTCCCGCCGGTGAGTTGATGATAAACTGGGCGCGATAGATTCTCTCCGAACCGCGCATCGTCACCGTTTCTACCACAATACTGATCCGGCTATTGATCAAAATATCTTCATTGCTGCCGGTCCATTTATAATTATTGATATAATCGTCCAACAGCCGGGGAAGCTCCGCTAAAATGGCCCGGTCTTCCGGCTGGAGACGCTCCGCCTCCACGGTAAGGCGCGCCTGGAAGGTTTGCCCAATGGCGAGTTGAATCAGCCCGCAGAGCGCCAGGCACATCCACCAATCTACCAGGGAATGAAATTTTATATTCATGCGCTACCTGCCCAGTCTGTGTATAGTCGCCAAAAATTTAACATCTCTGGAACCGCTTTACAAGGCATATTCCGCGTAGCAAATCGAGATTCAAGAAATAAATGCCCATATCCGGGCGGTAGCCCATTATGCACTTTGCGCCATGCACTATGCGCTTTGCATACAATGACAGCTTGCTTAACCTGATCATTAGTACTGCATCCCGTCATCCGTGCGCTCTATATTTGCGCCTAATTTTTTCAATTTATCCACAATAGCCTCGTAGCCGCGGTCGATGTGATAGACCCGGTGGATATCGCTGATCCCTTCCGCGGCGAGCGCCGCCAATACCAGGCTGGCGCTGGCGCGCAGGTCGGTGCTCATGACCGGGGCGCCTTTCAGTTTTTTAACCCCGCGAATAAATACGGAATTCCCCTTTTGGAGCACGTCCGCGCCTAATCTCCGCAGTTCCGGCACATGCGCAAAACGGTCTGAATAGATCGTGTCGGTCACCACGCTGCTGCCGGCAGCGATAGACATCAGCGCGACCCACTGCGCCTGCATGTCCGTGGGATAGCCGGGATATACCGCCGTGGTGACGTTTACCGGCGTGATCGCCCCGGCAGAGACGAGCTGAACGCCGGATTCGCCGATATTGACTTCCGCCCCGGCTTCCCGGAACTTTGCCAACACCTCGCTGAGGTGCGCAGGCTCGCAGCCCTTCAGGGTGATATCTCCCCGGGTGATCATGGCGGCGGCCAGGTAAGTCCCGCTTTCAATGCGATCGGGAATGACACTGAACTCCGTGGGATGCAGCGATTCTACCCCCTCGATGTGAATCCGCTTGCTGCCCAGCCCCTCGATTTTTGCCCCCATGCGAATCAAAAATTCCCCTAAGTTGACGATCTCCGGCTCCTCCGCGGCATTTTCGATGAGGGTGGTTCCCTTTGCCAGGGTGGCCGCCATCATAATATTTCCGGTGGCTCCCACGCTGGAGACGTCCAGGTAGATTTGCTTTCCGGCCAGCCTTTTGGAGCGGGCATTGATGTAGCCCTGGTCCAATTCGATTTTCGCGCCCAACAACTCCATACCTTTGAGGTGCAGATCCACCGGGCGCGGCCCCCAGGCGCAGCCGCCGGGCAACGATACCCGCGCCCGGCCAAACCGCGCCAGCAGCGGCCCCAAAACGTAAATGGAGGCGCGCATGGTTTTCACTAACTCGTAGGGCGCTTCCGGAAAATCGGCGTGGGAGGTATCAACGATCATAGTGTGGTCGGCCAGCTCCACCTTCGCCCCGATAACGCGCATCAGGTGGGCGATGGTACGCACGTCGCGCAGTTTGGGTATGTTGTGCAAGCGGTATTCGCCCGGGGCTAACAGGCAGGCGGTAATGATCGGCAGCGCCGCGTTTTTGGAGCCGCTGATCTCTACCTCGCCCTTCAGCGGCGTTCCGCCTTCGATAACGAACTTGTCCATTATTCCCCTTTCGCCCGGCTTTCCTCGATCAACTGCCGGGCGCTTTTAAGAGCCGAATCGGAGATTTTTTCCCCGGCTATCAGGCGGGCGATCTCTTCCACCCGCTGGTTTTCGCCCAGGGCGATGATGCGGGTGAAGGTGCGCTCGTTTTCCACGTATTTTTCTACCGAATAGTGCGATTCTCCGTGGGAAGCAATCTGCGGCAGGTGGGTAATGCAGAGAATCTGGTGGCTCTTGCTCAGTCGGTAAATGCTGCGGCCCACCGCCTGGGCAATCCGCCCGGAGACCCCCTGGTCGATCTCATCGAAAACCAGGGTGGGAACCTCGTCCACCCCCGCTAAAATGCTCTTGAGAGCCAGCATGATGCGGGAAATTTCCCCCCCGGAGGCAATCTTGTTCAGGGGTTTGAAATCCTCCCCGGGGTTGGGAGAGATATAAAATTCCAATTGGTCCACCCCGAACTCATCGGCATAGAAACATTTGCCGTTTTCACGAAAGATTCCCCGGCTGTCTTCGATGCGCTCGATGCTGACCTGAAAACCAATGTCCGGCATCCCCAGGGTGGATAATATCTCCTGTACCGCCTGCTCCATTTCCCCGGCCACCGTCTGGCGCTGCCGGGAAAGCTCGGCGGCAGCCTGGTAGTAATCATTCAGCGCGCCTTGCAATTGCTTTTGCAGTTTCTCGATCTCAAAATCGAAATTTTCCCGCAGGGACATATCCTCCTTGATGCGCTGCTGGTATTGCAAAATTTCTTCGACCGTGGCGTTGTATTTCTTTTTGAGCTGGGCGATCAGATTCAGGCGGGATTCCACTTCATCCAGGCGGCGGGGGTCGAACTCCAGGCGGTTTTGAAATTCTTCAATGCTGCGGGAAGCCTCTTCCACCACGATGCGGGCGCCGGAGAATTCTTCGCCCAATTTTTTTAGATCATCGGCAAAGTCCCCCAATTCCCGCAAGTGATGCTCCGCCTGCCCCATCGCGGCGATCAGGTTGAACTCTCCCTCGCTGAACAGGGTATTCAACTGGGCGGAAACGGCGAATAATTTCTCCGCGTTGGAGAGCAGCTTGCGCTCCCGGAGCAGTTCTTCCTCTTCGCCGCTTTTCAAAACCGCTTTTTCGATTTCCTGGAATTGAAATTCGTAGAGGTCGTATTTGCTGTTCAATTCCTGCTGGCGCTGCTGCAAGTCGTGCAGGGATTTTTCTAACGATTTTAGCTGCGCAAATTTCCCGGCCACGGTTTGTAAATAGGGTGAAAGCTGCCCTAAGGCATCCAGAAAGTGGCGGTGGGTTTCCCGGCGCAGCAGGGACTGGTGCTCGTGCTGGCCGTGAATATCCAGCAGCAAGTCGCCCACCTCCGCCAGGGTAGCCACGGTAACCGGCGCGTCGTTGATAAACGCCCGGGAGCCGCTGGAAAGAGCAATTTCCCGGCGCAAAAACAACTCCTCTGCGGCGGCGATCCCTTTGGATTCCAACAGCGCTTTCAGCGGCGGCAAATTGCGGGCGTCGAAAATTGCTTCCACGAAGGCCCTATCGAAGCCGGTGCGAATCACCTCGGTGTACACCCGCCCGCCTAACACCGCAGCGATGGCGCCCACTAAGATGGATTTCCCCGCGCCGGTCTCCCCGGTGAGAATATTCAGACCGGGACGAAATTCGATCTGCAGATCCTCCGCTAATGCAAAATTGCGAATGTGAAGAAATTTCAGCATAACCCGCCAGATGGTTTTTCAGGGAGGCTAATTTACGGTACAGTTTAGGAGAATTTCAAGCGCTTTCATTTAGCGGCAGAAGAAGCTGCAAAACGGGCAATTTTCATGGTTTTGTATTGGATGAATTGAAATTCCACTTTAAATTGGGCGCGAAAATGGTGTTATGGTATTCAAGTGTTCGGGTGTTTTGGTTCTTGCTTCCCTCTCCGGGGGGTACTAGTTCTTTATAAGGAAATCAATGTCAAAAGAAGAAATACTGAAGCTTACCCACTTAGTCACCTGCGCCGGCTGAGCGTCCAAGGTGGGTCCGGGCGACCTGAAGGAAATTTTGCGCAACCTGCCCCGGGAGATCGATCCCGCGGTGCTGGTGGGCATCGACACCCATGATGACGGAGGGGTTTTTCGCATCTCCGAAGATTTAGCGATGGTGCAAACGGTGGATTTCTTTACCCCCATCGTGGATGATCCCTACGATTTCGGGTCCATCGCCGCGGCAAATTCCCTGAGCGATATTTACGCCATGGGCGGAACGCCGCGCACCGCCTTGAATATCCTGGGCTACCCCAATACGGTGGTGAATACCCAAACCGTGGCGCAAATCATCTTGGGCGGCTACGAAAAAGCCCGCGAAGCGGGGGTGGCTATTTTAGGCGGGCATTCGGTGAAAGACCCGGAGCTCAAATTTGGCCTGGCAGTGACCGGGTTTGTATCGCCCGGCGAAATTCTGCGCAACAGCACCGCCCGGGCGGGGGACGCGCTGGCGCTCACCAAACCGGTGGGAACCGGCGTTCTCACCACCGCCCTCAAAAACGAGCGTCTGCCGGAGGATATTTTAGCGACTATCACCGCTGCCATGAAGCAGCTCAACAAAACCGCTTCGGAAGCGATGAAGCGCCACGGCGCCCACGCCTGCACCGACGTTACCGGCTACGGGCTGCTGGGACATTTGTATGAGATGGCCGAGGGCAGCGGCCTTTCGGCGCGCATCGAAAGCGCCCGGGTTCCCCTGTTCCCCGCGGCGCTGGAATTTGCCCGGGGCGGCAGCATTCCCGGGGGACTAAAGGAAAACCGCGCCTTCTTGAAACCCTATATTCGCATCGCGCCGGGCGTTGACGAGGCGTTGGTCAGCCTGCTCCACGATCCCCAAACCTCCGGGGGGCTGCTCATCGCCCTGCCGCCGGAAAAGACGCAGGAGTTGGTGCGCGATTTAAAGGAGAACAGCGGCATCGAGGCGGCGATCATCGGCGAAATACTGCCGCAAGGAGAAGCGGCAATTGAGGTGGTTTAATAGGAACGCGGATGACGCTGACTATGCGGATGTTATCTGAGCATTTTTACACACTTAATCCTTAATCTTTTTCACTTTTGCCTTTTTACTTTTTACTTAGAAAAAATGAAAACCACCGCCATCGCCCACGCCAACATCGCCCTGGTAAAATACTGGGGCAAGCGCGACGCCGCCCTGAATTTACCGGCAACCGGCTCTATTTCCCTTACCTTGAAAGAGTTATTCACCAAAACCACGGTAGAATTTTCCGATGGTCCGGAGCAGGATGAGTTGATCCTCAACGGCGAACGCGCAAACCCCAGGGATGAACAGCGCGCCGGCAAATTCCTGAATTTGATCCGGGCGCAGGCCGGAATCGGCCAGTTTGCGCGAATCACCAGCGAGAACAATTTCCCCACCGGCGCGGGGCTGGCCTCTTCCGCTTCCGGGTTTGCCGCCCTGGCGCTGGCTGCCGCACACGCCGCGGGGTTGAACCTCTCCCCTGCCCGGCTTTCCGAATTAGCCCGCCGCGGCTCCGGCTCCGCGGCGCGCTCCATCTTCGGCGGGTTCGTGGAGATGAAGCCCGGCGTTCTCCCCGGCGGCTCCGACGCCGTGGCGGTTCAATTGCACGACGAAACCTTCTGGCCGCTGGAAATGCTCATTCTGATCACCTCCGCGGCGGAGAAAGAGATCGGCTCCACCGCGGGCATGAACCGCACCGCGCAAACCTCTCCCTATTACCCGGCCTGGGTCGCTTCTTCCATTGCCGATTTGGAGACCATGCGCGATGCGATTTCCCGGAAAGATTTTCAGCAATTGGGAGAGATCGCCGAATTCAGTTGCTTCAAAATGCACGGCCTGGCGCTCTCCGCCCGCCCGGCGATATTATATTGGAATCCATTGACGGTGGAGCTGATCCACGCGGTTCGCGGCCTGCGCCAAAAGGGAATTCCCGCCTACGTTACCATCGACGCGGGGCCGCAGATCAAGGTGATCTGCCTGCCGGAGTACTCGGAACAAATCCGCGCAGCGCTCGAACAAATTAACGGCATTCGGAAGATCATCAAAACCTCTCCGGGGCCGGGAGCGCGGCTGGTTGAGGAATAGCAAAGCGATTTTCAGGTTTTTTTGACAGGATATACAGGATTGACCGGATATTTCTTAATCCGGTTGATCCTGTGCATCCTGTCAGAAAATAGATTTATCCTCTACCTGCTTGCATGAAATAAGGGCAAGAGAGTATGACATCGCCAATAATATCCCGGGCGCCGGGAAAACTGATTTTATTGGGTGAATACGCCGTGTTAGAAGGCGCCCCGGCGCTGGTTGCGGCGGTGAATCGCCGCGCCATGGTGACGATGCAGCCGGTGTACGGTGCGGAATTCCGCGTGGAAGCGCCGGATATCAAAATCTCCGCCGTCTCCTTCCGGCTGGATGACGCCGGCGAGGTGTACTTTTCCCCCAATGTTCCCGCCGAAAGCCTGCATAAGCTCCATTTCTTCTTCGCCGCCTTCCAAACCGCGTTGCGGGCGTTGAAGGATTATCCGCAAACCTTTTCCCCCGCGGCCATCGCCCTGGACACGGGGGATTTTTTTTATGAGAACCGGCAAACCGCCGGAAAATCATTTAAATTGGGATTGGGTTCCAGCGCCGCCCTGACGGTGGCATTATTGGGAGCGATGCTGGCCCGCGCCGGAATGCCCCCGATTAGCAAAAAGGAACGCCGGGAGGTTTTCCGGCTGAGCGTGCAGGCCCACCGCGCCGCCCAGGAAAACCTCGGCAGCGGCATCGACGTGGCCGCCAGCGCCCTGGGCGGGGTGCTGCAATACCAGATTCCCGCGAGCAAGTCTTCGGAATTCGCGTTGATCGAACCGCTTGTCCTCCCGGAAAATTGCCATTTCCGGGTGATCTGGAGCGGAAAATCCGCCTCCACGATGGATCTGGTCAAGCGGGTGCATTGTTTTCGGGATAAAGACCCGGTGGGGTACCAAAAAATCATGGCGGAAATGGCCGAACTCTCCTCCGCGGGGATCGCGGGGTTGAAAAAAGCCGATACGCCCGCTTTTCTCGACGCCGTTCGGGAATACTGCCGGGCCATGGAGCGCTTAGGGCAGCTAAGCGACGCGCCGATAATCTCCCCGGAGCACCGGCGCATCGGCGAGATCGTTCGGGAGTGCGGGGCGGCCTACAAACCCTCCGGGGCCGGGGGTGGGGATTTGGGCATTGCCTTTGCCGCCTCCGTCAAAATTCTGGAGGAGTGCGAGGTGCAATTGAAGAAAGCCGGAATTGAATGTATCAATATAAATATTGCCCGAAAAGGCATTCAAATAAATTAAGTATCCCGAAGTGTGTAAAATTTATTTTGCTCGGAATTCTGAAATACAGGGCAGGATGAGATCGAAAAACAGGATGCAAATTCGAAGCTAAAGTGCAAAATGAATTTTGCACTCCTAAATCAATCGAGGTAATCCCAAATGGATCGTTCCCGTATCCCGCAATTTTACAAATATTCCGTGTTGGAACGCCTGGAAATCCTGAAAGAGCGGAATCTCATTTCCCAGGATGATTACCGGGCGCTCTCCAACGGCAGAAGTATGCTCAGCCCGGAGGAAGCCGATAAGATGGTGGAGAACGTCATCGGGGTTTTCTCCTTGCCCATCGGGTTGGGACTGAATTTTCTGGTCAACGGAAAAGATTACATCGTGCCGATGGTAGTGGAAGAGCCTTCCATCATTGCCGCAGTGAGTTCCGCGGCCAAAATCGTGCGCCAGGGCGGCGGCTTCAGGGCCGAAAGTACCGCCCCCATCCTCATCGGCCAGGTGCAGGTGGTGGATATCGAAAATCCCGCCCACGCCAAAAAAGCGATCTTACAGAACCGGGAAGAGATTATCAACCTGGCTAACAGCCTGCACCCGCGCATGGTCGCCCGGGGCGGCGGGGTCAAGGACATCGAGGTAATCATTCACCCTTCGGCGTCCCACCGGGGCGATATGCTGATTTTGCACCTGTTAGTGGACACTCGCGACGCCATGGGCGCCAACCTGGTCAACAGCATGTGCGAAGGGGTGGCCTCGCTGATCGAAAAAATTGCTAACGGGAAGGTGTTTCTGCGCATTCTTTCCAACCTTAGCGACCGGGCGTTAGTGCGGGCGGAATGCGCCATCCCCACCCAATACCTGGCCGGAAAAGGCTACAGCGGCGAGGACGTGCGCGACGGCATCATCCTGGCCAATGAATTCGCCTCGGTGGATCCCTACCGCGCCGCCACCCATAACAAGGGAATTATGAACGGCATCGACGCGGTGGCGATTGCTACCGGCAACGATTGGCGCGCCATCGAGGCAGCCGCCCACGCTTACGCGGCCCGGGGTAATACCTACACCTCCCTGACCCAGTGGTACAAGAACGATGCCGGCGACCTGGCCGGCAAGCTTACCATTCCCCTGAAGGTGGGCATTGTGGGCGGGCCGCTGGAATCCAACCCGGTGGTGGAAATTCTCCTGCGCCTGCTGAACGTTTCCCGGGCCACGGAATTGGCGGAAGTGATGGCGGCGGTGGGGCTGGCGCAGAATTTCGCCGCTATCCGGGCGCTTTCTACAGAAGGAATTCAGCAGGGGCACATGACCCTGCACGCCCGCACCGTCGCCCAGGCGGCGGAAGCGCCACCGGATATTTACGACGAAGTAGTGGATCAATTGATCAAAAGCGGGGAGATCAAGGTGTGGAAAGCGCAGGAGATCGTGCAGTCGCTGCGCCAGCGGGTCGAGGCGGACCGGGCGAGGAAAGAAATGGTTGCAGCGGGGCAAGAAGAGTTGCCGGCCGGCTTCGGCAAAATCATCCTCTTTGGCGAGCACGCCGCGGTGTACGGCGGCCACGTGATCGCCGCGCCGGTTCCCCTGGCCATCCAGGCGAAAGTAGAAGACGAGGAAGACGGCATTCACTTAGTAATTCCCCGCTGGGGGGTGGAAGAGCGCCTGCGCATGAACGTGGAACACAAATACTCCATCTTCCAATCCCTGGACCTGATTTTGAATACCCTGGGCTTGCAGGATAAGAACATGCGCATCGAAATTTATCCCCACATCCCCCGGGCCATGGGTCTGGGCGGTTCTTCGGCGCTGGCGGTGGCAATCATCCGCGCCCTTTCGAAACATTATGGGCTCAACTTAGGCGATGAACAGATCAACGCGCTGGCCTTTAAATCGGAGCAGATCGTGCACGGAACCCCTTCCGGAATCGACAACACCATGGCCACCTACGGCAAATTTATCCTTTACAAAAAAGGCGATCCGCCCCTGATCAAACCCATCGAAGTGCCCAAACCGATTCCGATGGTGATCGGCATTACCGGGGTAGAGAGTTTGACCGCTAAAATGGTCGCCAACGTACGCAGCGCCTGGGAAAAGAACCGCTTTATGTACGACAAGATTTTTACGGAAATCAACAACCTTACCCTGGAAGCAACGAAGGCGATCAAGCGCTACGATCTGGAGAAATTGGGCGATTACATGAACATCAACCAGGGCTTGTTGAACGCCCTGCAAGTATCCAGTTGGGAATTGGAAGAGTTGATCCAGATCGCCCGCAAGGCCGGGGCGTTAGGCGCTAAATTGACCGGCGGCGGGGGCGGCGGAGCCATGCTCGCCCTCTGCCCGGATAACGCCGAGGCCGTTGCGGAGGCCATGCGCAATGCCGGGTACCGGGCGCTGCTGGCGAATATCGGCTAAAGCGCATAGCGCAGAGTGCACAGGGCGGAAAGTTTACGGAGTGGTTTATATATCTAAATGTCTTTTTCCGCTTTCCACTCTTTGCGCTCTGCGCTCTGCGCTCCGCTAAACCACAAACTTCAGAGAGGATTTCATGCCCGTTAACGACACGCAAGTTTCTTTTGACGATGAATTGTTAGTAGTGGTGGATGAAAAAAACCGGGTGTTGGGGTACAAAAACAAATTAGAGTGCCACAAGGGGGAGGGCATTTTGCACCGGGCATTTTCGATCTTCATTTTCAATGATAGAGGAGAGGTGTTGATCCAGAAACGCAGCGGGCAAAAGCATCTCTGGCCGCACTTCTGGTCCAATAGCTGCTGCAGCCACCCCCGCAAGGGGGAAGAGTTGGAAAACGCGGTACAGCGGCGCCTGGCCGAGGAGTTAGGCATCAGCACGCCTTTAACGCACCTGTTTACCTTTCAATATCACGCCAAATTTGGGAACGTCGGATCGGAGCGGGAAATCTGCGCGGTTTACATCGGCAAGAGCAGTGATAGGATTGTGGTAAATCCCAATGAGATTGCGGAGTGGAAGTGGATCGAAATCAATGATCTTACCCGGGAGCTCGCCAAAAACCCCGATCAATATACGCCCTGGATAAAATTGGAGTGGGAGCGGATGATGCTGGAGCACCGGGCGGAGACTAAGCAAATTGCCCTGCCATAAGATGGGCTTACCAAAAATGATCTGACATTTTGAGCGTCTCCTTAGAGAACTATCCGGTAATAATTCTGACTTCTGACGGGCAGACCTGCCAGGTTTTTAAAACCCGGCAGGTCCCCCTCTCTACTGCGACACCGGCATCACTTCAATAAGACCATCTTCTGCACCCGCTTAAATTCCCCCGCTTCAAAACGGTACACGTACACCCCGCTGGCAAGCGGGATACCGGCATCGTTGCGGCCGTCCCAGGTGACTTCGTGATGCCCGGGCGCAATTGCCCCGTTGACCAGGGTGCGCACCGGCTGGCCCAGCAGGTTATAAATCAGCAATTTGACGTTCCGGCGTTCCGGAAGGGTAAAGGTAATCCGGGTCTCGGGATTGAAGGGATTGGGATAATTCTGGCTGAGGGAGAATTCCACCGGCGCGATTTCTCCCTCCTGCGCAATGCCCAGCGGGGTTTCCAGGCGCACGTCGTCGATAAACCAGTCATCGTTGGGGAAATTGCTGGCCCCGCCTAAAGAGCGAAATTTTACCTGGAATTGGCCGTGAAAATAGCTGCCCCCGCCGTTGGGCGCGTTCTCGATATCAATGGTTTCCTGGGCGAAAGGCTG
Organism: uncultured Calditrichaceae bacterium; assembly: GCA_964522165.1. Lineage (GTDB taxonomy): Bacteria > Calditrichota > Calditrichia > RBG-13-44-9 > J075 > JABWBP01. Next base: position 35,023 of record CAZFVV010000016.1, on the reverse strand, counting down.
CACAGGGGAACCCTCGTAAAATTTCACCATTACCCAGTCGCCGAGGCTGTTTCTGAACCAGACTTGCAAGCTATCCTCCGGCTCCGGCGCGTTGCCGTTGCCCTGGGGCTGGTAGTAGTACGACAGCCTTACCTCCGATTCCTCCATTCCGCTCAAATCCAGGGGTTTCAGCTCCACGGTTTCTTCCCCGTTGGGCCTGCCGTTCAGGTTCAGGGCAAAGGGAGAACTGGGGGGATTATCAGAGCGATTGTTCACGTCCGTGGTGGTATTTATCCAGATCGCCGGATCGGGTTCGCCGGAAGCGATGAACTGGTCAACGATGGGCAGGCCCAGGGGAGTGGCCAGCTTCGCAGTCGGCGCGCTCTGGTTGGGAGGATTTTCGTTATCGACGCTGGTAATGTGCCACTGGTAATTGCCCGGAACAGCAGGAGCATACACGCCGGAATCGATGATTCCGGTATCCCCGGAAGCGCGGGTAAAGGTTGCTACCTCCAGGTCATTTTGATATAAAATTACCCCGGCGTAGTCGTCCATGGTGGTGCTGTCCACGTTCACGGCGGCGCTGGTCCAATAAATTTTCACTTGCTGCTGATTCCCGGCGATAGCGAAAAATACCGGGGGGGCGGGAACGGGCGATCCCCCGGCAATCCAGGAGGCGCTGAGGGCCTGGCTGGATACGCCGTTGCTGTCTAACTTCGCGTAAATCGTATAAGTATATTCCTGCCCGTCCACCAGGCCGGTATCCACATACTGTTCCACCGCACTCTGCACCGAATCGATCCAGGCTCCGTCGCGTTGGACGTGGATGTGATAAGAACCGGCTTCGAGGGTATCCCCACTGACCAGGGTTGTGGGATCATTCCAGTTCAACTGCATGGAAGTCGGGGTGGTATAATTGCTGAACGCGGCCAGGTTGGCCGGTGGATTGGGCGTGGCGATAAGCCCTTCCAACAGGCCGGGCTTGTAAATGGCTACCAGTGAATCCATGCGCACCGCCTGCAGAGGGGTGAATTCGTACATACAGGCGTCGTCGGTGTAATCCATATAATTATGGATCGGGTCAACGCCGGGCTGGGGACAGGTGTCTCTCCCAATGGGGCAGCCGAATGCCTCGGAGCCTTCGTAGGGAGTATCATCCACTTCATCGCCCGGGGGGTTGCAGCCGTTCTGAAAGGTATGGTATAATCCTAAGTAATGCCCGATTTCATGGGTGCCGGTATCGCCTTCATTATAAGGGAAAGCGGTTCCGCCGGGCAGGGAAGAGTTCAGAATAACGACGCCGTGCATGTAATGGCCTTCCGGAAAACTCCAGGGCAGGTAAGCCCAACCCAACAGCCCACCGCCTAAGTTTGCGAGATAAAAATTGAGGGTATGGGCGGGATCGATTGCCAGGGCTTGCTTCATGGCGACTTCGGTGGCTCCCCCGCTTACGGTGTACCAGGCGTTATTCGCAGTGGTATCCACGTGGGCCAGGTAAAACGCATAGCCGGAGCCGGCAAAGGCATTATTCAGGGTATCGATCTGCGCTTCGAGCTGCCACATAGGTACCAGCCCCTGGCCGCTTGTATTGGTAATGATGTGGAATGCCACAGGAATCGTAATCGTGGCGCCGGCGGTTTTCTGCCGCCACCGTTGCAAATGTTCCGCGGCGTACATTCCGACCGGCGATGACGAGTATTCCGTGCCGCAGCGAACCCCGGGAACCCAGTCGCCATTTTCCGAAAGATACTCTGTGTCGGGGGCCGGATATTGCGCGAATACCACATTTATCGCCAGAATGCCCATCGACAAAAAGAGAAACAACTTCTTCATAAAAACTCCTGTTCAATAAGTGGCAAGGGAAGAGCGGCAATATTCGTTTGAACGAATCTACCGTTTCGGTGAAGTAAAACGCCCCTAATTTATCGGATAAAATCGAAGATGCAAGGGATTTTATTGGGGAAGATTAGCGGGATTGCAGATTTCGGATTGCGGATTTGGGATTGGGAGTGCAAAATTTATTTTGCACTGCTTACGTGGCGGGGCAGGCTCTTCGGAGCACTCCTGATTTCTTTTTTTGGTTTATTCCTCACTGAAGTAGGGCAATCTTGTGTTGCCATCCCGGAATTCCGTATATACCGCGTAAAGTCATAAATTGTGTTTTTAAATTTTTCAGGTATATGGGTATAAAGAAAACAATGCCTTATACCCTATACCTTATACCCTCAAAAATCACGATTTATGCCCTTATACATAATAATTCCAATCCCCAATCCGAAATCCTCAGACCCACAAAATTGCGCCTTTGCGCTTCAAAGCGATGATCCGATCCGGGTCATACCCCAGGTCCTGTAGCAAAATTTGCTCTGCATGTTCGTTGAGGTGAGGCGGGGGGGGCAATTCCGGCCTGAAATTCATAAAATTGCACTCGAAGGCAATGGTGCGCAGGCCGGTGAGGCGCTGGCCGGCCTGCGTCCCGGTTGAGCGGGAGCCGGGCACCTCCGCTTCGATCACCAGATCCCGCGCGCCCTGCTGCTCGAACACCTCTTTCATGTTCAGAATGCCGCCGGTGGGCACTTTCCGGGCGTTCAGCCGCTCCAGCAATTGGCCGCGTTCGAATTTGGCGATTTGCTCCGCCAGAATTTTGTTCAGCCGCTCGCGGTTCTTCACCCGCTGCGGATTGCTGGAATAGAGGGGAAGAGCGGCCAGCTCCGGGCGCTCCAGCACCCCGCACAGCGCTTTGAATTGCTGGTCATTTCCCACCCCCAGGACGATCTCTTTCTCATCCTTCGTTTTAAAAACGCTGCCATAGGGCGCGATACTGGGGTGCTCGGAGCCCATCCGTTCCGGGATATGGCCGGCCACCAGCCAGTTAGCGGCCTGGTTAGCCAGGGATGCAATACCGGCTTGCAGCAGGGAGGTGTGCGCGTAACTGCCTTCCCCGGTTTCCATGCGCCGGATGAGCGCCAGCAGCAGGGCTTCCTTCAACTGGTGCGCCGCCAGCAGGTCTATCAGCGCCACGGGCATTTTTAACGGGGCGCTTTCCGGGGTCCCGTTCATATAAGTGAAACCGCTGGCGGCCTGGAGAATCGCGTCGTAGCCGGCGCGGGGATCTTCCTTCCCATAGCCGGTGATCTGGCCATAAATCAGGCGGGGATTGATTTCCGCCAGGCTATCGTAATCCAGGCGCAGTTTTTTGTCGTCCCCCGGTTTGTAGCTGGCGATGAGGATATCGGCCCGGCGGGCCAGGTCGTAGATCACCTGGCGGCCGTCGGCAAGGCTGGCTTTAACGGCAATGGATTCTTTACCCCAGTTTACGGAGGAAAAATAGCTGGAAATATCGCTATCTTTGGGTTCGGAGGGGAGTTTCCAACTGCGGGTGACGTCGCCCATGGTCTCCGGATTTTCCACTTTGATGACCCGGGCGCCCAATTCGGCGAAGAACATTCCCACGGCCGGCCCGGCCAGAACGTTCGCCAGTTCGATCACCAGTAAATCCTTATACATGGCAGGTTACCTGTGGTGAAGTGAGCTTAGTTTTTAAAGTGACTAAAGTGCCTAAAGTTAAATGGAGGATAATCTAATTATTCCCGAAAAAGTGAATCTGGTGCAGGTCAAATGGTGGAAAATTAATTTTTAAAACGCAGTGGGACGCGAGAAGGGGCTGGTTAATGGTGAACAGGAAATAGTGAATGGAGAATGCTGAAAGCTGATAGCTGACAGCGATTTTATCCGAAAATCCGGGCAATACCCTCGGCGAAGCCGGGCAGCGGGGTTTTAAGCGCTTGCCGGGCTAAGGAAGTATCCAGAGAGCAGTCCGGGGCGCGGGGGGCGGCAAAGCGCATCTCGGCGATTTTGCGGGGGAGCAGGAGGCTTTCCGGGAGGGAGAGAATTTCGCAAATGATCCTGCCCATGTCGTAGCGGGAGACTTTTTGCGCCCCGCCGAGGTTCAGGACGCCGGTAAATTCATTCCCTGCCAGCTCCCAGAGGGCCGCGGCGAGGGCATCCACCGGGACCGGGGTGCGGTATTCATCGCAAAAGAGGGCGACCGGCTCTCCCCGGCGCAAATGCTCGATCATGGTTTCCGTAAAGGCGGGCTGGCCGTGCAGGGAGCGCCCGTACACCAGGGCGCAGCGCGCCGCCACCGCGTTGGGATGGTTGGCCAGAAGGTAGCGTTCCGCCTCCACCTTGGCGCGGGTGTAAACATTGATCGGTTGGGGCGGATCGCTTTCCGAATACCATCCCTTAGCTCCGCCGTACACCAGGTCGGTGGAAGTAAAAATAAATCGGGCGCCGGTTTGCACCGCAAGGTCGCATAGTTGGACGGCAGTGGAGCAATTGATCTGGTGCGCCGCTTCCGGTTGGGATTCGCAGCGCTCCGGGCTGGCCAGGGCGGCGCAGTGGAGAATTACTTCCGGCTTGAACGCCAGCACCGCGCTCCAATCCGGCTGGAGAAGATTCAGGGAAAGCGCGGCGGCGTAGGGTGGAAGAATAGGAATTTCCCGACTGTAATGCTGCGCCAATATCTCCACGTTGCCCGGCGCGGTTTTCAACAGCCAGTTTCCCACAAATCCGGATGCGCCGGTGATCAGCACTCTCTTCATGCACAACTTTTCGTGAAGTTCCCCGGCTATCCGGGGAAGCTGGGTCGCGTCCCTGAATTTGTGTAAATTCAAATTAAGGTGTCGGGCGCACTCGTGCCGAAGTTCAACCTCGGTACGCACCCGGGTTGCGAAGCTGAACTTCGCAACCGGAATTTACACAAGAATCTGGACTTGACCGTAAGCTGTGGAATTCGTGGTTAGCAAAACGGCTACAGAGAAACGCCCAGCCCCAGCCGGGCGATAGTTTGCTCCCGGTTATCGGAAGAGGCGAGGTGGCTGTCGGCAACGCTAAGCTCGACCCGCAGCGGTTTGAAATTGGCTAAGATTCCGGCGGACATGAAAAAAGCGTCGTTATCGAAGTCACTGAAATCTTTACGCTCCTGGCGAGTGGTATAAAACCCGGCGGAGACGGAGATTTTTTCCGAGGCCAGGAAGCAAAAGCTCCCGGAAATATCCATTTGATTTTCCAGGTTGTTGTAAATATTCTCCCAATAGACATAAGAAAAGTCGTTGGCCAGGCTGAACTGTTCGGAGATTTTCAGCCACCAACCGAAGGACAGGCGGTCGGGGAGATCGGCGGTAAATGGAGTATCCTGAAATTGCGATGGAGAAATAAACCCGGAATCCGGAATCATCAAAAGCGCATATTCTTCCCATTCGATATTGCCGCTGAAGCTTGCCCCCTTCTCGAACACTGCGCCCAGTTTCAGGAGGTCGAGAAACCGGTACCGGATGCCCGCTTTCCAGGAAATGGTCTGGTCGGATGCAGTTCCGCTTAACCGGACAACCTCCTCATAATTCCTTAAAAAATCCACATCGATCTGCGCCCCCAGCGCCAGGCCGTGAGAGGGATTGATAAAGCGGGGCAGCGAATAAGAGATCATTCCCGATCCGCTATAAACATAAGTTTCGAACACCGGATGGTAAGTTTCCCCGCTTCCCTGGGGATTGTTGACCGTGAGAATAGGAATTTCACCGAAATCCAGGGAGTGAGAATATTTCTGGTTGAATCCCACCCCGATTCTAAAGGCATGAAATGGCAAAACCAGCCCGAATGATTGGGGCAGCCAGGGATTGACCCGTTCATAGGTAATATCGAAGCCGAAGGCGTTATCAATCCGGCTGGCATACTGCATGGAAACACCGGCGGAAATTTGCTGAAAATCGGCCAAAGAGGCGGGATTGGCGGCGGAAATATTCCAAATTGTCGAGGTGGTAAGGTTGGAGAATCCCAGGCCGCTGTTAAAGGTAAATCCCTGGGGAAAAAGATTAAGCGGTTTGGTCGCCGCCCGCGGCGGATCGTCAGCGATGCTAATGGAAGTAGAAAGAATGAGAAAAAATAAAGCCTGGCCGACGCATTTCATCATAACCTCCAGGTAAATTTCACCTCAAAAGCGTCTCCCTGCTGAGGATTGCCGGTATAGTTCAGGTTCAAATAGGACTGGCGTTCCGGGTTAGCGGAGTCGCTCTTTTTAATCAGGCGGATCACGTCGATGGCGCTGACGATGCGGTTGAGGATGAGCGCGCCGACCAACACATCGGTGCGGCGCTTCCAATCCAGCCGGTCGAAGCGTTTTTCGGCGTACTCTACCCGGTTTTCTTCCGAATCCCATACCCAGTCGTAGCCCGCACCTTCCGGATAAGTGGCTGCGAGGTCCCGCTCCCGGAGTTTTGCCTCATTGAACCGGTAAATGCTGGCATAAGACCCCACGTCGATCCAGTATTGCCCATCTTTTCCGGCGCTGTTTACCCCGGCATGGAGCGCGGCATAGGCCTCCATGTCGTTCTGCAGAATGTTTACATACTGTTTGGAAGAAAAATACCCGATCCAGAACAGCGCATCCACCCCGATGAACACTTTTCCTAAGGTTTTGCGCCCCATAGCCCATTCTCCCGAGCCGGGCAATACCAGGGACATGAGTACATATTTAAATTTGCCCCCGCCGGAAGATTGCTGCGGGTCCGCCTCTTGCGCGGAATTTACGGGCAGCGCACTATTCTGCCCGAAACGATTATCCAGCGCGAGAACAGGGGGGGTGAGGCTCTCAGCGAGAGAGCGATCTTCTTGCGCGAAAAGAGCGGCGCTCAACAGCAATGCCAGCGCCGCCAACCGGGGTATTATCAGATGTTTTCGATTCATTTCACCAAATCCCTGCACAAATTTAGGCACTTTAGTTCACTTTAGACACTTAAAATCCCACGCTCAACCCGAACATATTCACGTATTCATCCACAACGAACCGGTTATGATAAGTCACCTCCATGGCGCGGCGATTGATGCTTCGGGCGGTAAACCCGGCGTCGATGGCGGAAATCAGGTGGTTGACCAGCGCCACCATGGTCCCGTAGCTGGCGGTTTTATAGAGCTGGTTGGCGTCATCCCGCATGGTCGCATAGAGAGCATTCATGGGGGTAATATTGCCCTGCCCGAAATCCTGGTAGGTGGCGTTGAAATCCGCGTCGTACCAGGCGTTGCCGAATTGCTTGGGGTACTTGCCGATCATCTCGTAATACTGCTGGGTTTTGGTGTCCGGCAGGTGGTGGGTAAAACCGGAACCGGTGGGAAACTGGGTTTCGATTCCCCGCAGGTAGTTGATAGTTTCCTGGTTGTAATAAGCCTGGTCGATGAGATACCAGGTGCGAGAGCCGTATTCATCTTGTATTACGGATCCGTTAACGTCATAGGGCACTTCATCGTAACCGTTGGGAAAGCTTTCCGAATAACGTTGATCGGCCAGGTAATTCACGTAGGACCAGTAGCGGTATTCGCTCCAATACTGATCGGCGTATTGTTTGAACTCCGTGTCTTTATCGTCCCCTTTTTGGGTGTAGGTGAAAAAGATCGTCCAGGCCGCCGCTTCCACGGCTAAAAACGCCGCCGCCTTCCAGTAGGAGCCGTTGTATAACTGGCCGGCGCCCGGCAGCAGCGCGGAGAATGCCACCGCCTTGGCCACGGATTTGGTGGAGCCTCCGGCGCTTCCTTCTTCTTTGATTTCCTGCTCCAGGTTCGATTGCAGTTGTTGGTGCAGTTGCAGGCGGTTGAGCATCAGATCGCCGCTGTCTTTGGGCAATTCTTCCCCGGCCGTAAGAAATAGAATCCCCCCCATCACTAAATTGACAAACCATGCCGTTTTCATGGTTGAGTACCTCCTTGCTGATTGCCGGTTTGAATTTCCATCAAAAAACTCCGGTTGTCAATGGTAGAGACATTGCATGCAACGCCTCTACCACTTTGCAGCGCTTCTGCCGCTACGGCCCTGGTCCAGCCGCAAATCGAAATCGAAGAGCATCCCGAAGTAAAATTTCCATTCCCGGGGATAAAATATTCCGTTGTTAAAATGTTCCTGAAAAGGATACGCCGCTTCAAAAAAGATGCGGGTGGGAAAGAAATACCAGGAAAAGGTATCCAGGCGAAGCTGCACCCCGGCGTTGGATTTGAAGGTGTTGAAATCTAACTTATCCTCCACCCAGGCGTTGCCGTACTGGTAAAATCCTCCTAAGTACACCTTATCAAAATAGATATTCAGGATTTGCTTGTTGATATTGCGCCAGAGCGGGAAACGATAGGTCAGCGAGCCGACCATCATCTTCCGACCTTCCAGGCCGTAAAAAGTATAGCCCTTTAATCCCACCAGTCCCCCGGCAAAAAAATGGTAAAAACTGTCCACCGGGGCGTCGATCCAACCGCCCTGAAAACGCAGGCTCAGTCCATGCCGTTCGGTAAAGGGAACCCGGAAGTACTCTTCCCAATCCAATGAAAAACGGTCGAAATAATATTCGGTATATTGCTCGACATTGGTAATGCGGTCGGTAGCGAAATCATCCAAAAAACGGTTCCACTCCCGCTGCACCCGCAGGCTGATGTAGCGCCCCTTGCGGGGATTGATATCGCGGTCCAGGTCCCGTTGCACGTTTTCATGGCGGAGCAGCAGGCTGAGGGCGTGCCCGTGATGGTAAGTATAGCGCAGCGCGGAGAAAATGAAAGTTTGCCCGCTGGCGGGATCATACAGGGGAAAGGAGGCGATCCGGGCGCGGTAAAGGCTGAAAATATATTCCATCCGGGCGAAGAGACCGCGGAATTTCCAGGGCAGGAAAAGCCCCCGCAGCCCGATATTGGCCTGGAGAAGATTGAAATTGACATCGATCTCGGACTGCCCGCTATATCCTTCGATAGTGGCGGTATCCTTGATATTCTGAACCTGGTTGTATCCTTCGATGAAAATCGTGGGTTTCAGGATATTGTTGAATTCGAAGATGGCAAAAATGTCGTAATCTTTGCGAGCGTTGACGTCGAAGCCGGCCAGCACCAGCATCCGGTTCAGGATTTCGTTGCTGTAGGCATAAGTTCCCAATTTAAGGGTTCCATAGTCCACCGCCACGCGCGGCATGATGAACACGCCCGGGAACCCGTTTTTATAAGGCTTGGCCGGCAACGTGTCCCCCAGGGTCTGGTTATATTGCGCCGGGGTCAGCAGCGGGATTCGGGTTTCATAATTATCGATGTAAGTTAGCTGTGCGGGGGAAAGCGCTTCCGCCTCACGGATGCGGTAAATTTTATACCCCTGGTCGATGTACTGGGAATAGAAAAGCTCCCCCGCCGGGGTCATGGTGGGCATAAACGCCCCGCCAATCACGTTGGTGTAGGCTTTTTTCTCCCCGGTTTGGAGATTCAGGCTATAGATATTGAAAATACCGGTTTCGTCGCCGGCATAGAGTAATTCCCCATTGCGGGGATCGAAGGCGGGGTAGCGTTCGTCGCTGCGGCTGTTCAGCAGGAAGGACATCTCTCCTCCCCCGGAAGAAATCTTGGCGATGTCGCGCCCGAATTCCACGGAGGTGTCGAATACAATGTAGGAATCATCCGAGGACCAGCGGGGATGGTAAATCTGCCGGCCATCCACGAAGCGGGTCAGTTGCGTAAGCTGCTTTCCTTTGAAGCCCACTTCGCGGTAATAAAACTCTTTTTTCTTCTTCCGTTCCGGGTCGATTTGCTCGCTAACCCGGTGCTCGTCCAGCTCATAAAACCGCTCCTGCCAGTTTTTCTGCGCCAGGGTTTCTTCCAGGCTTCCCAAATCCAGGGTAAAGAGGTGGGTCAGGCCATCGCTTTCCACGATGAAGGCCAGGCGGGAGCCGTCGTGCGACCAATCCGGGTGGCGCGCCCGCAGCGCCCGGGTAATCTGGTATTCCTTCCCTTTTTCCAGATCGTAAATGTAGAGATCGTTAAAATTGCTCAGCGTGGAAGGAACCGGGGTGATTTTGGCATAGGCGAGGTAACGCCCCTCCGGCGACCAGGCCAGTGAGCCGGTGATCTTTCCGGCGATCGCTTTCTTCTCCCCGCTCTCCAGGTTTTCTACCATGAGCTGGTTCAGGGAGAGATAGTCCGCCTTGCCGCTGGCCAGGTAGGCAATCTTTTTGCCGTCCGGCGAGACGAGGGGGTGCAAATTGCCGATCCCCTCCCCTACCCACGCGTCGCCGGTCTTCAGGTGTTGTTGAACGGCGGCTAACTTTTCGCCATAGGACTGTTTCAAGTGATCATGCCACTGCCGGAACAGCGTTTCCGCGCCGGTTCCGGTTACTTTTTTGATCACCCCTTTGAAAGAGAGAGTCAGGGGCGAATCAGCCTGGTCGGCTAACTTTGCCACCACGGTATCCCCGTAGGTTTCGGAGAGATACTTGATGAACGCAAATCCCTGGTTGTAGGCGGATTCATTCCCGATGCTGTTCTTGCCGAAGGTGCTCATGGCATCGAAATCGAGTAATTTGCCGGTCATTACCCGGTCGCGCAGGATCATTTCCCGGTGGGAATCGCGGTAATCGAACTGTTTTGGCGGGGTTTGGTACTGGCAAACGCCCTCCGCAAACCATACCGGAATGGTGATGCCGGAAATGGGATAGGACACCAGCACATCCGGAAAACCGCGCACCACGTCCGGGCGGCGATCTTCTTCATAACCGAACCACTGAAACCAGCCCGCCGGCACGTGGCGCCCGAATTTCAGGGCTTTTTGCAAAGATATGATATGGGTGTATTCGTGGGTGACCACGTCGCGCAGCCAGTTGTGGGTTCCGCGCAGGATGTAATCGAGGTTTTCCGCCCAGATTTCGATTTTGTTATCATAAAAATAGGCCGCGCCGTTGGCGTAATCCTGCACGTCTTTGATAATAAAATCAATCTTCCCCTCCGGCTCGTACTGGTATAACCCGGTCACGTGGGGATAAATATCCTCGGCAATCTCCGCCACGGCGTGGGCGGTGCGGATGGTGCCCTGGTGGTAATGCACTTTGAAGTGCTCGGTCTCGATGGTCTGCCAGAACAGCTCCGGGTGGCTTGGCTCGAAATCTTCCTGGGCGAGTAAGGAAAAAGGAAAAAGAAAAAAGGAAAAAAGGAGGAAGAGGATTCGCATTATTTTACCACGGCAATTTTGATCAGTTGCACCTCGGTTTTTTCGCTGCCCCGGGCTTCCACCCGGGCGATGTACACCCCGCTCTGCACCGCGGCAAGCTCCCAGCGCACCTCGTTATCGGTGAGGGCGTTGCCGGTTCCTTGCAGCTCTTTCACCAGGTCCCCCGCAAGGTCGAAGATTTTGATGCTCACCTGCGCTTCTGCGTTCAACCGGTAGCGGATAAAAGTGTAATTTTCGACATTGGGATTGGGCCAGTTATACACCGATTCCCCCGGCAGCAGGGCGGCGAGGGCAGTGGTTGGCCCGGGTTGAATTTGCGGGGGAAGGTTGCTGTTCGCCGGGTCGGCATAAAGCTGCGGCCACTGCGGGCGGGTATTTTCGTCGATACGGGAGGCGAAATCCCAGGCGTACACGGTTCCGTTAGCGGTTACGCAGGCCAGCTCCAAATCCTGGTCGCCGTCGATATCCAGCAAGGCGGGGTTGACTAAAATGGAATCTCCCACGGCCAAGGGAAAATCCGGAAGCAGGTTGCCGCGCAGGTCGAATCCGGTAACCATTCCCGCGGGATCGGCGACGATTACCCCGGTCTCATCCTGCGCGGAGTTGCCGGGAAAATTTCCCGCCAGGGGCGACAGAAACAGGTTGGCGGGCTGACCCGGCTGGTATAATTTGACCGGGAAATTGTTGCGCAGGGTAAAATTATAGTTGAAAGCGTAGGCCTGGTTGTCGCCGGCGACCAGGTATACATCCTGCAAATCCCCGCTGGCCTGGCTCGGTTGCCGGATGGCAATCAAGGGAGAATCGAAACGGTGGATGCCGTCTTCGGGAGATTCGAGTGCTGTCCCGGCGAGCTGGTAGAAAAAACCCTCCTTATTTATCGAGACAGCCGTTTCACTTACCGGGTGAAAAATATCCGCCGTAACTTCCCGAGAAAGATTCTGGCCATGATATACTTTGCCAGACTGGGAAACGATAATCAAAGAGGATTGAATCAGGGCACTGCCCGCACGATGCAAGTATTTAACCGGCTCGGGAATGCTGGCGATTTCCGACAGCGTTCCTCCCCCCGCTCCCTCGGTCGCATACACTTTACCACTTTTATTTCCCCAAAGAATGGTGCGGGCAGCGGAATTCTGGACAAATTCCACCATCGGAAAAGTGGTAATACTATCCGGGGTCTGAAACTGAAACAGCGAATCGACCTGCTGGGTGGCTTTATTGAAACGAAATCCGTAAGCGGTTCCCTGGTTTTCCCGGTTGGCTAAAACCGCAATCCCCATATTTGCATCAGGTAAACCAAAGAATGCCGGCGGCGTTACGATTTCGGAGCCTGCCGGGAGACTGATCATCACCTCTAAACTGTCTCCGCCCCAGCCGGAAACGCCGTCTTTATTCATCACCAGCACTTTGCCGTGCCCGGTGGTGAAGACCATTTCTTCCGAGCCGTCGTCGTCCAAATCCGCCACTTTCAGGGAAGTTATGTTCCCGTAGGTATCGGGATCGATGCGCCGGGGAAAATTGGCCTGGAAAAAATTCAGCGTCGCCCGGAAAGTCATCACCGAATCCAGCCGGGAGAAATTGAACAGTTTGATGTGGCTGTCCGCCCGGTTGTAGTAGCTGCGGCTGTTGGGAATGCTTTTCGTCGAAAACTCGTTCTTTGGCGAGGAAATAAACAGCGGCGCGGGATTATCCGCGTACCAGGAATCCAGCACCGTGCCCAACTCCGACCCCGCTCCCCCGCTGATGACGCCAAACGCCGCCCCGATGTCCTGCGAGCCGTCTGCTTCCTCCACGTCCACCCCGCGGTGCTCCGGGTTGGCGTTGACGCGGTTTTCGGCAATGACATTCTCATCGATATGCCAGATCAGCGGGCCGGTGCTGTACCAGATGGTATCGCCGGCGGAATATGCACTTCCCCCGGGCAGGGTGGTATCCCTTTGTGCAATAGTCAGCCCCCCGGGCAGGCCGCGGTCGGGGTTGTCAATATCTAATAATACCCCGGTGCTGTCGCTGAATTTGGCTTCATTGGGAAAAAAGCGCGTGAGCACTTCTCTCATGGACGGGAAATCGTTCCGGTTCTCAAACAACAATAATTGCAGGCTCTCCAGGCTCTTTTGCCCGGCGTAGCGGTTTTCTACCAGGAAATATTCGCTGTCATTAATGGGAAATTTATAAACCCGCCGGGCATCGCCGGAGAGGGTAGAATAAATCTCGAATTCCTCATCCTGCGCCTGGTAAACGGCAATCGGCGTCTCCCATCCCGCCTGGATGCGGGTCCAGGCGTCCGGCAGCGCCGGCACCAGGCCGTCGCCGTTGAAGAGGCCCACGTCCATCAGTGCAAATCGCCCCACCCCGGTGCGGCGGGTTTCCGGGCTGAACAGATCCGGAAATCCTAATTGGGAGCCGAAATTCGACACCACCATCCCGTTCAACCCTAATTGAATCCCTTCCTGGCTTTCGGTTTCGGGCAGCAGGCTGCCTTCGCGCACCGCGGCCGCACCGCCGTCAACCGGAATTTCACTGATTCCCAGGTATTGCTGCAAAAATGCGGAGGTAATGAAAAGCGAGGGAATATCCTGGGGAGTTTCGTCCAACCCCAGGTCAATGTCCCGCCCCACCCCGGCATGGAAAACCATGAACGCATCATACCGGGAAAAGTCGATCGCCGGGTCCTGGTCCGCTTTTTGGACGGCATCGCGGAAAATAGCGGCCACTCCCTGGTTGATCGCCTGGGGAGTGGTATTGGGATTGTAAAACGGCATGGAATGGTCTAATTGGTAGGCGTCGTCCCGGCCAAGCGGGAAAACCTCTCCTTCGATGATCAGGTTCCCCCGGCTGGCTTTCTGGAAATAATTTCTCAAAAAAATCAGGTGATCCTGAAAATAGCTGCGGTTATGGGGCGGGGGATCGATGCGATACGGATCGGCATTGGCGCTCAGGTCAAAGGTACCGTCGCCGGTAGTGGTGGAGACATTATCGGGTTGGAACTCGGCCCGGATCGCCAGAACTCTTATCGTATCGGGAGAGAAGGACGGTGCGCCTGATAGGGAAGAACCGGAGAGAGTACAGAGTACTCCCATCCACAGAGCTGCGCGCATCTTCATAGTCTTGTTCCGTAATCTCGAATTCGCATTCACAAAAAAGGCTATT
>CAZFVV010000016.1:0-20786 GCA_964522165.1 uncultured Calditrichaceae bacterium | reverse complement strand
GTGGCCGAAAGGGAGAATCTCATCGTATCGGAGAGAGGATGGTCATCTTTACTTGCTAAAATGTAACTAAAATCAACTCCTAAGAAGGCAATCCGCACCCCGCCGCCAAAGGTATAGAACTGGCGGTCTCCGTAATCGGGGCTTTCATAAAAATACCCGGCCCGCAGGGCGATCAGGTTGGAGTACCAATATTCCGCGCCGATGGAATGGGACATTCTCTTTACCAGGTCGCCGTCGCCCCAGGCGGAAAACAGATAGCTCAAGAAGCTGTCATCCTTCTTCGTCGAATCGCTCGGCACCAGCAGCCGGTTGAAATCATACACCAGAGTGAACCGGTTATACTCGGAATTCAGCAAGCGATAAGCTAATCCAAAACGGAAATTGGTGGGAATGGGGTCTGCCTGTTCTTTGTCGATATAAGTCATTTTCGGCCCGACGTTGGCAAGATTGGCGCCCAGGCTAAAGCGTTTATTCAGGAAATTGGGATGCCAGAGATAACCCAGGTCGATGGCAAAGGTGCTGCCCACGCCTTCGCCTCCTTCAGCGCCGACTTTTACCGGGGAGAGGCGGGAAAGAATGTACTTCAGATTCACCCCCAGCCCCATGGTTTGGTTCAGCTTCAGCCCGTAGCTGCCGGTAACGGCGACTTCATTGCTGGCGAAGGTGCCCAGCACGTTGGCCTGGTCATCGGTTTGAGTGTTTTCTCCATAATTCATAAATTGAACCGAGAGTCCCAGCGTTCCAATGTCCTCCAGGTAATAACGGGCGGCAGCGTAATCATAATACAGATCGCTGAAATTAAAGCCAGGCAGCCAATTGACGTGCATCAAGGTCACTTCCCCGCGGTGGTCTTTCTCAGGATCGGCATATTGGAAGGCCAGGCCGGCGGGATTCCAATAGATGGCGTTGGCGTCATCTGCCAGGGCTGCCCCGGCTTCCCCCATACCGCCCTGCCGCGCCCCGGGATTGATCATCAGAAACAAAACGGTTGCTTCACCCTGGGCAAAAAGGGGTGAAAATACGGAAACCGTGCATAAGAAGCCCAGAAGAACTACCATAAACCGGTTCATACTTTTTTTCCTCCTGTTAAATAAAAAAACCGAACAGGATGGAAAAATCCCATCGCCATTCGGCACCGAAATTGGTTTTACTCGAATTTGTTAAGGACTCAGCCATGAGTTTCTTCAAAATCACTTTATATTTTGCTCTTACTTCAAAAATTACTGTTCCTTAACAAATCTCGATAAACGCCTCCATAAGCTGTTGGGGTTAATATCTCTTTTAGACGGTGGAAAATATATCCGATTCAAACCTGCAAATCAAGCCTTTTTTGCCTTAGTTGATTTTTTACCCCATCCTGGCAGCCGGATTCTGCCTCCTGTAAGGACGCGCGATTATGGCTTATTTTAAGGACAGTTGCTGTGATACATATCTTAATTCGATCTCCCGGTATTTTAAAATAAAATTGACAGCGTCGTTCCGGGAAAAATGCCTAGGTAAAAGATCCCTAATAACGAAACCAGCAACACCAATCCGGCGCCGGGCAAGATCGGTTCTACTTTCTGCTCTTCCAATGGATCCTGCATATACATCGCTACTACCACCCGGATATAATAATAGACTGAGATGAGCGTATTGAGCGCCCCGAAAATAACCAGCCAGACGTAGCCGGATTGCAGCGCCGCCTTGAAGAGGAAAAATTTGCCCATAAAACCGCCGGTGGGCGGAAATCCCGCCAGTGAAAACATGCATATGGTCATCACCAGGGCGAGCATGGGCTGGGTTCGCCCCAAACCGGAGAAATATTTGATTTTAACATAGCGTTCGTTCTTGCCGCTCACCAAGCCGGCCACGGCAAATGCCCCTAAGTTCATGAAAAGGTAAATCACCAGGTAAAAAAGTACCGCGGCTACGGTAGATTCGTTGGCAGCCACCACGCCGATGAGGATATACCCGGCGTGGGCAATGCTGGAATAGGCGAGCATTCGCTTAATATCGTCCTGCACCAGGGCGATGATATTCCCCACGGTCATGGTGAGCACCGCCAAAATCCACAGCACTTCCGTCCATTGGAAGGCCGCGGAGGCCGCCGCCAGGGTTACCACCCGCAACATTGCTGCAAAGCCGGCCGCTTTGGCCCCCACCGCCATAAAAGCGGTGACCGGCATGGGCGATCCCTGGTACACGTCGGGAGTCCACATGTGGAAGGGCACCAGGGCCACTTTAAATCCGAACCCGACGATAATTAATCCCATCCCCAGGAGGGCCAGCAGGCCGGGAGCCTGGTAATTTTGGGAGAAGAATTCCGCTACTTTGGCAAGGTTGGTGGAACCCACCGCGCCGTAGAGCAAGGCAATGCCATACAACAAAAACCCGGTGGCGAAAGCGCCTAAGAGGAAATATTTCAACGATGCTTCCAGGGAGTAGCGGTTGGTGCGGCGAAACCCGGCCAGGATGTAAAGCGCGATGGACATGGTCTCCAGACCCAGAAAGATGGTCATCAGGCTTTCGGCGCTGCCCATCAGCATCATCCCCGCGGTGGAAAAGAGAATTAAAGGGATGTATTCAATGAATTCGATATGTTCCTGTTCGGAATAGCTCTGGGTGAGCAGAATGCACAGGGCCGCGGTCAGCAGAAATATAAAATTGAACATTACGGTGAGGTGATCCACTTTCACCATGCCCTCGAAAGCGGTATAGAATTTCCCGACCAGGAAAAAGTTGCCGGCAAGGGCAGCCGATATTCCTACCAGCGCCAGGTAGGGCAATACCATGCGGTGAAACCGGGGAGCGAAAACGCCTTGCAGCATCAAATAGATGCCAAATAGACTTACAATGATAATCGGTAAAATCGCTATAAAATCAGCGCTGCCAATATTAATGGTTGCCAAGGGAGACTCCGGTTAAGGTCGTTAGGGGTCAATTATAGTCATTCATGGTCATTTGCTGCGCGTCATTCATGGTCATTTGCTGCGCGTCATTTGTGGTCATTTGCGCTACGCGCGTCATTGATTGCCGGGTGCGGCGCATCAGCTCACTTTGCATTTTTCACTTTTCATTTTTCACTTTTCATTTTTCACTTTTCATTTCCTCTTTCCCCGCCTGCCAGGTGAATATGGTGGCGGGAGAAGTCGGATTCTCGATCCGGTAGGCGATTCTGGCTTCATTCACGCGCTGGATCAGCGCGGTGATGGAGGTTTCGGTTTTGCTCAGGAAGGTGGAAGGATAGAACCCGATCCAAAAAATCATTATCATAATGGGCAGCATGATGGCGATTTCCCGCCCGGTCAAATCCGTCAGCGCTTTGTTTTTCTCGTTGGTGATCGGGCCGAACATCACCCGCAGGAACATCCACAGCAGGTAGGCGGCGGCGAAGATGATTCCCACGGTCGCCAGCACCGTAAACACCGGCGCCACTGCAAAGCTGCCCACCAGGATCAGAAATTCGCCCACGAACCCGTTAGTTCCCGGCAACCCTAAGGAAGAAAGGCAAATGATCAAAAAGAAGGTTGCGAAAACCGGCATCACTTTGGTGACCCCGCCAAAATCGCTGATCTCCCGGCTGTGGCGGCGCTCGTAAATCATCCCCACCGCCAAAAACAGCGCCCCGCTGGAAATCCCGTGGTTGATCATCTGGATCAATCCCCCTTGCAGGGCGGGCACGGTGAGCACGAACATCCCTAACATGATGAACCCTAAGTGGCTTACCGAGGAATAGGCGACTAACTTTTTCACATCTTTCTGCACCAGCGAGACCCAGGCGCCGTAGAGAATGCCGATCACCGCCAGCACGAAGATGAGGGGCGTGAAATACTCCGCGGCGTTAGGAAAGAGGGGCAGGTTGAAGCGCAGGAAGCCATAGGTTCCCATTTTCAGCAGCACCCCGGCCAGGATCACCGAACCGGCGGTGGGCGCTTCCACGTGGGCGTCCGGCAGCCAGGTATGGAAGGGAAACATGGGCACTTTGATGGCGAAGGCTAAAGCGAAGGCTAAAAAGAGCCAGATTTGCGCCCCGAAGGGGATATTCAGGGACATGATTTTCATCAAATCGAAGGTGTATGTGCCGGTATAGTTATTATACATGAAATAGAGATACAGAATCGCCACCAACATCAGTACCGAGCCGACCATGGTGTAAATGACGAACTTGAGGGCGGCGTAAATGCGGCGCGGCCCGCCCCACACCCCGATGAGCAGGTACATGGGAATGAGCATGGCTTCCCAGAAAAGATAGAAAAGCACCAGGTCCAGGGAGATAAATACTCCTAACATGGCGCTTTCCAATACCAACATC
This sequence comes from uncultured Calditrichaceae bacterium, assembly GCA_964522165.1. Taxonomy (GTDB): domain Bacteria; phylum Calditrichota; class Calditrichia; order RBG-13-44-9; family J075; genus JABWBP01. The sequence continues at coordinate 16,492 of CAZFVV010000016.1, read as the reverse complement.
GCCAGCATGAACTCTTTCTGCCTCTCGCTGATGGCGTTCCAGGAGGAGAGAATGGTGAGGGGCATCAGGAAAGTGGTGAGCATGTAGAGGAGGATGCTGATCCCGTCCACCCCGACGTGGTAGGTAGCCCCCAGCGCCGGAATCCAGCGTTTTACGGTCTCGAACTGCATTCCCGCCACGCTGCCGTCGAAATAGTAAAACAGGGGAACCGAGATCAGGAAGGTAACCACCGTGACCAGGAAGGCCCAGGAGCGGATCAGGTTGGTTTCGGTGCGGGGAATCATCAACAGGATCACCGCCCCCAACAGGGGGAGAAATGTTACAACGTTTAGAAGGGTTGCCATGTCCATTGAGTTATATCTCCGTTACTTCGCGCTTTTGAAGGTCATTCGATAGTCATTTGCTGCGCGTCATTAATGGTCATTTTGCTTCGCTGTCATTTGCTGCGCGTCATTTTGTGATAATTCACATTCGCCAGCTTTGGCTAAGCTAAAAGGTAGTACGCCAGTATCACCAGCACGCCTATGACAAACACGCCGGCATAACTTTGCACGTAACCGCTCTGCACCCGCCGGATAACCAGGCTGATGAGCAGCATGATTTTGGCGCTAAGGTTAACCAGCCCGTCGATAATTTTGTCATCGAAGAAATTCCACAACCAGCGGCTGAAGCTGAGGATGGGGTTGATAAGGGCTTTTTCGATCCCTTCATCCACGTAGTATTTGTTATAGAGCAGGGTATAAAGCCCCTTGTATTTCGCAGCCAGACCATCCGCGCTGATGGATTTTTTGATATACATCAAATACGCGAGGCCGATGCCGGCCAGGGCGACCAGCACCGAGGCGGCCACCAGACCGTATTCCACGGCGTGGGAGAGATGCGCCCCATGCAGGTTTTCCAGCCCGGGGCGGAACACCGGCTCCAGAAAGTGCTCGAAGTGGTTGCCGCCCCCTAAGATCGCGGGAATGCCAACAAATCCGCCGATAACCGAGAGAACTCCTAAAATCATCAAGGGTATGGTCATCACGTACGGGGATTCGTGGATATGGTGCGCAACCTCAGGCTCCACCCGGGACTTCCCGAAAAAGGTGAGAAACACCAGGCGGGACATATAAAACGCGGTCAGCAGCGCTCCCAGCGCCCCAAACGCCCACACCGCGGGGTGGTAAGCGAAGGCTTTGGCCAGAATCTCATCTTTGGAGAAGAAGCCGCTGAAAGGGGGAATCCCGCTGATGGCCAGCCAGGCCAGGATGAAGGTCCAGGCAGTATATTTGATCTTTTTGACCAGGCCGCCCATTTTCATGATGTTGGTCTCGTTGGCAAGCGCGTGCATCACCGAGCCGGCGCCTAAGAACAGCAGCGCCTTGAAGAAAGCGTGGGTCATCAGGTGGAAAATGCCCGCCGCATAAGCGCCCACCCCCACCCCGATGAACATGTAGCCGAGTTGAGAAATGGTCGAATAAGCCAGCACCCGCTTGATGTCGGTATTCACCAGCGCCATGGTGGCGGCAAAGAGAGCGGTAAAGAGGCCGATGATCACCACCACGGCCATGCTCACTTCGCTGAGGCTGAACAGGGGATTGAAGCGGGCGACCATGTACACCCCCGCGGTTACCATGGTGGCGGCATGAATCAGGGCGCTGACCGGGGTGGGACCTTCCATGGCGTCCGGCAGCCAGATGTAGAGGGGAAACTGGGCGGATTTCCCGCAGGCGCCCATGAACAATAGCAGCGTGGCCGTGGTGACCACCCCGGCGGCAACTAATTGTTCGGTTCTGCTGAAAATTTCCGCGTAAGTAATGGTTCCGATGGTCGTGAAGATGATGAAAATACCGATGGCAAACCCGAAATCGCCCACCCGGTTGACCAGGAAGGCCTTCAGGCCGGCTTTAGCGGCGGAGGGCTTTTCGTACCAGAACCCGATCAGCAGGTAGGAGCACAAACCCACCCCTTCCCAGCCGAGGTAGAGCAGCAGCAGATTATTGCCCATCACGAGCATCAGCATGGAGAAGATAAACAGGTTCAGGAAGGAGAAGTAGCGTCCCACCCCCCGGTCCCCGTGCATGTAGCCGATGGAATAGACGTGGATCAGGAACCCGACCCCGGTCACCACCAGCATCATCACCACGGACAATTGATCCACCAGCACCCCGAAACCGGCAGAGAAGTTCCCGGCGACGATCCAGTTGAACAGATTTCCGTCGAAGGTAACGCCTTCCCGCACCAACAGGAAAGCCCGCACGGAATAGATGAAGGAAACCAATACGGTCAGGCTGGCAATGATGCCGGATTTTTCTTTCAGCAGATGCCCGAAAATCCCCAGGAAAAGCGCGCCGATCAGGGGCATCAGGGGAACTACCCAGATAAAACTTTCCATCAACGTCTCCAAAGAGAAAGTGTTTGAGTGTTATCGTGTTCTGGTGTTATCGTCTTTGCGTACTAAAACACTTGAACACCGGAGCACAATAACACTGCCCTACCACTTCAACAATTTGATGTCGTCCACGTGCACGGTCTCGCGCAGGCGGAAGATGGCCACAATAATCGCCAGGCCGACCGCCACTTCCGCAGCCGCCACCACCATCACCATGAACACGAAAATTTGCCCTTCGATGTCGTTCAAGTAGTTAGAAAACGAGATGAAGGTCAAATTCACGGCGTTGAGCATCAACTCGATGGACATGAAGATGATGATGGCGTTCCGGCGGGATACCACCCCCACCACGCCCAATCCGAACAGGATCGCGGCCAGAATCAAAAAGTGATTAATCGGAACTGCGTGCATGAATGATACCTTGTAATTTCGGATTGGAAAACCAACCCTGTTAATTTTCAATCTTCAATTTTCAATCTTCAATTTTCAATGTTCAATTTTCAATGTTCTTCTACCGCCACTTCCTCAGCCTTTTTGCCTGCCGGGGCAGCTTTCCCGTCTCCCACGATCTCCAATTTCCGTTTGGAGAGATAGAGCGCCCCCAACATCGCCACCAACAAGAGGATGGAAGCGATCTCGAAGGGCAGCACGTATTTGCTGAATAACGCCTGGCCGATCCGCTCCACGGTTCCCAGGTCGGTTTCCTGCACGTAGGCGGTTTGAAAGCCCTTGAACCCGAAATACCCGATTTCCGCGAACAGCAGGATCGCCAGGGTGAATCCGGCGTAGCGCATAATCCCCCAAAGGCGCGAGGTGCGGGTTTCCTCCGGCACGTTCAGGAGCATGATCACAAACAGGAAGAGCACCATGATTGCACCGGCATACACCGCCACGTGAACGATGGCAATGAAATGCGCCATCAATAAAACGTATTCTCCCGCAAGGGCAAAAAAGGTTAGCACCAGGAGCAGGGCGCTTTTGGCCGGGTTGGGGTGCACCACCACTCCAAATGCGCCCCCCACCGCCAGCAGGGCGAATATCCAGAAAAGAATCAGTTCAACCATTTATTTCTCCCCTGAATTAAAGTGACTAAAGTGCCTGAAGTGAGCTAAAGTGACTAAAGCTAATCGAATCTTCAGGGATTTGCGGCGTTTCAGAAATTTCAGGCACTTTAGGCACTTTAGACACTTAGAAATAAGCAATCCACGCCCCGGTGAGCACGATGTTCAACAACGCCAGGGGCAACATGCTCTTCCAGCCGAGGTTCATCAGTTGATCGTAACGGAAACGCGGGAAAGTCCAGCGAACCCACATGTATAAAAAGATGAAGAACGAGGTTTTCACCAGGAACGCCAGAATTTGCAAAAATTGCTCCAGCCAGATCGGCAGGCTCAGGAGTTCCAGGCCGGGAACCTGCCAGCCGCCGAAATAGAGCGTGGTGATGAGCGCCGAAGAGGTGATCAAATTGGAATACTCGGCGATCATAAACGAGGAAAATTTCATGGAGCTGTATTCGGTATGATAACCGCCGACCAGTTCCTGCTCTGCTTCCGGTAGATCGAAGGGCAGACGGTTGGTCTCGGCAAACGCCGCCACCACGAAAATGATAAAACCCAGGGGCTGGCGAACCACGTTCCAGAGGCCGGCCTGGTCCATCACCACGTCATTGAGGCGCAGGGAGCCGCTCAACATCACCACCGCGATAATCGAAAGGCCCATGGGAATTTCATAGCTGATCATCTGCGCGGAGGAGCGCAGCCCGCCTAACATGGAGTACTTATTGTTGGAGCCAAAGCCGCCTACGATCAACCCGTACACCCCTAACGAGGCGATGGAGACGAAATACAGAATGCCCACATTTAGATCCACCAGCTGGAATTGCAGGGTTATTTCGTGGCCGAACAGGAAAAAGTTCATCTGGTCGCCGAAAGGTACGATCGCAAAGGTCATCAGCGCCGGCACCAGGGCAATCGCCGGGGCCATGAAGTAGAGGAAGCGGTCCACGTGGCCGGGGATGATGTCTTCTTTGGTGAAGAACTTCACCCCATCGGCGACCGGCTGCAGAATCCCGCCCCAGCCCACCCGGTTGGGACCGTAGCGATTCTGGATCCACCCGGAAATTTTGCGCTCCATCAAGGTCAGGATCATCACCGTTACCAGCACCAGCGAAATGACTACCACGACTTTGAGCGCGGCGATCAGTATGGTAAGAAGTTCGAGGGACATAGGTTTTCTATCTCCGCGATTGAAGTCTTTGCGTGTTCGGGTGTTTTAGTGTTTTAGTGGAATAATGCGTACCCACCATAATACTTTAACACCATAACACCTGAACACAATTCTAACAATTACGAAGCTGCTTCCGCCTCCGCTTTAGCGCTTTTTAAAGCGCCGGCGGTTCCCAGGTTGGTATAACTCAATCCCCGGTAATCCGCATACGTCGCGGCGATCTCCTCGAACGCCTTTTGGGGACGCATAATTTTGGTCAATTCCAGAAGGTCGAGCAGTTCCTGGAAAATCTCGAAATCGGTTTTGGCCGCGGCCGGGGGAAGAATGGCCGGGCGAATGCGCTGCACCCGCTGTTGATAATTCGTAAATGTACCTTCTTTTTCATAGGCGGAAGCGCCGGCCAGCGCCGCGTGGGCAATATCCACCAGCGGGGAGTGTTTGGCGTCTTGCACCACCAGGTAGTGCAATTTTTTCAGAACGGCCAGGTCCGCGCCGGAGAGCGTGAAATGGGGGCCGCCGCCCAGGTAATAGAGCGCCTTGATTTGCCCGGCGTCGATCTTTTTCAGCAGATCGGAAAAGATCATATTCGTCGCCAGCATGTCGCCGGCGCCCTGGTAGTTGGGCAGCTTTTCGCCTTTGATGGTGAATTTTTTGTAAACGACGTCGTCTTCCCGGTAGAATTTATCGTCGATGGCGATGTTTTCGCAGCGCAGCCCCTGGCGGGCAATTTTTTGCAGCAGGTAATTCTCTTCGTTGGTAGCGTAGCCGCTTCCCACAAAAGCGAGCTGGTCGGGAGGGAACTCTTTCAGTTTCCGGGTTACTTCTTTCAGGGTCAGGCGCCAGTGCCCGCGCTGGAGGTCCGCCATTTTGCGCAGCAGGGGATATTCCAGGCGCGGTAATTTATGGTAGGCGTGGTAGAGCAGCCGACCGTCGTCGCACATCCACCACTGGTTCACGTCCGCATTGAACACCGGTTTGATGCGGTGAATGCGATTGTTCTCTTCCAAATATTCGATCTCCACGTTGCACCCCACGGAGCACCCCGGGCAGATGCTGCGGGTGTGGCGATAGCGCCAATTCCGGGGCTTGAACAGGAAATCTTTAGTGACCAGCGCGCCCACCGGGCAAATATCGGCGGTATTCATGGAAAGCTTGTTGTTCAGCGATTGCCCCGGGAAAAGATCGATTTCCGATTCCCCCCCGCGGTTGCGCACCATCAATTCGTTAGTGCCGGAAATTTCCTGGGTAAAACGCACGCAGCGGGTGCAGAGGATGCAGCGGGTGGTAATCAGCAGCATGTTGGGGCCTAAGTCTTTGCGGGGCGGCACCCGCTTGGGGAAGTGGAAGCGGCTGTGATCCTTGCCGTATTTGAAGCTGTAATCCTGCAAGAAGCACTCCCCGGCCTGGTCGCACTCCGGGCAGTCCACGGGATGGTTCAGCAATAGAAATTCCAGCACCGACTCCTGGGCGTCTTTCACCACGGCGTCGTTGGTGATCACCACCATATCGTACTTTCCGTCGGTTTTCTTTTCCGGGGGCATTTCCCCGATGCGGGTGGAACAGGCCGGCGTGAGCTTGGGCATGCCCTGCACGCTCACTAAGCACATCCGGCAACTGGCCACGATGCTCATGGCCGGGTGGTAACAATAGTGCGGAATTTCGATGCCAACCTGCTTCGCCGCCTCTAAAATCGTGGCGCCGTTCTTAACTTCGAACTCGCGGTCGTCTATCTTGACAAATGCCATTGAGAGGTATCCTGTTTAGGTTTTCTGTTCAAGCCAAACTCTAAAAGAAGCTGATGCAATGCGTCAGTCAACGGATTTTGTTCACCAATCGCGGCAATCAGTTCTTTTAGTCCTCTTTGCTCATCTGAACCACTGTGGAATTCAATCTGTCTTTGCTCGTTCCTCCAACCATTTCTTCAGCGACTTTTGGCTCTCTCCCGATTTGCGCCCGGCTAAAATTCCCGAAACACTGAGATCCTCATCTAAGTCAGGCCAATGAATGAGCGTCCCATCACCAATAATCTCAAAGTTTTTCCTCTCGTGGGGAGTGCCATGCCACAATCGCGGATACCACAGCAGGGGTGCGATAATTGTTCGTCCATCAACCAAATCAATGGCGAGGGAATCTTCACTCACCTTTACTTTTCGTGCGCGTACTTCCTGAACTTCAACCACCAAAGAATTCATACCAACTCTCCAATAGATATTCCCGGTTATCGTGTACCAGCCTGGCTATTTTATTTATCTCAGCCCGGCTAAATCTTCCTGCTTTTTGTAACATAACCGGATCGAGCCAAAATTTAGCTACTTTTTTTTCTCGTCGCACATGGATATGCGGAGGCTCATCATAATCCAGCGCAACGATAAAAAAACGATAGGCTCCCCTTCGTAAAACCGTTGGCATTGAATTTCATTTCCTGAAAATAGGTAACCTTCGGTTTTCCCTCTCACGCCGCCGATTTCCTCACCTTCGCCTCGAATTCATGGCGGAACTTCTTCACGAAACTCTGGATGGGCATGGCCGCGGCGTCGCCCAGCGGGCAGATGGTGCGGAAATTGATGTGGTCGGCCACTTCCGCCAGCAGATCGATATCGGCCATGCTTCCCTGCCCGCTCTTGATCTTTTTCAGCAATTTTTCCGCCCAGTGGGTGCCTTCCCGGCAGGGGGTGCACTGACCGCAGGATTCGTGGCGGTAAAAGTGGGAAATGTTCAGTAGCGCGTTCACCATGTCGGTGTCTTCATCCATCACGATCACCCCCGCGGAACCGAGCATGGTGCCGATTTTTGCCAGGGAGTCGAAATCCATGGCCACGTCGATCTCCTCTGCGGTGAGCACCGGCACGGAAGAGCCGCCGGGAATCACCGCCTTCAGTTTTTTGTCGTTCAGAATGCCGCCGCCGTATTCGTAAATCAGTTCTTTCAGATTAACCCCCATGGGCAATTCATACACCCCGGGTTTCTTCACGTGGCCGCTGAGGCAGTAGAGCTTGGGCCCCGGGCCGCCGGCCGGGCCGATGGATTTGAACCACTCCGCTCCCCGCTCGATAATGTAGGGCACGCAGGCCAGGGTTTCCACGTTGTTCACGATGGTGGGGCAGCGGAAAACGCCCTCGATGGCCGGGAAGGGCGGCTTGATGCGCGGCCAGCCCCGCTTGCCTTCTAAAGATTCGATCAACCCGGTTTCCTCGCCGCAGATGTACGCCCCCGCCCCACGATGCACGTACATATCCAGGTTGAACCCGCTTCCTAAGATGTTTTTGCCTAAGTAGCCCTTGTCGTAAGCTTCCCGGATCGCCCTTTCCAGCACCTTCGCTTCTTTGACGAATTCCCCGCGAATGTAGATGTAGCAGGTATTGGCGCGGATGGCGTAGGAGGCGATCATGGAGCCTTCGATGGTGGAGTGGGGATTGCCGTTGATGATCAGGCGGTCTTTAAAAGTGCCCGGCTCGCTTTCGTCGGCGTTGTTCAGCAGGTAATGGGGTTTGTCGATATTTTTAGGAACGAATCCCCATTTCATCCCCGCGGGGAAGCCGGCCCCGCCCCTGCCGCGCAGGTTGGACTGTTTGACCACCTCGATCACCTGGTCGGAAGTCATCTCCCTCAGCGCTTTTTGCCAGGCGCGGTACCCGCCGGTTTTTTCGTAGTTGGCCAGCTTCTGCGAATCCGGTATGTTTATGTGCCGGGTCAGAACTTTTTCAAACATATTGGGGTTCTCCGTTTTCCGGTTTTAAACCGGTAGAGACGATGCATGCATCGTCTCTACGATTTGAAACCCTCTAAAATCCGGTCTAACTGTTCGGGGCTCAGGTCTTCGTAATAATCGTCATTGATTTGCACCACCGGCGCGGTGCCGCAGGAGCCTAAGCATTCCACCTTCACCAGGGAGAGTTTGCCGTCCGGCGTGGTTTCCCCGTTTCCGATTCCGTACTTTTCTTTGACGTGGCCGCAGATGGCCCCGGCCCCGCGCAGAGCGCAGGAAAGGGTGTGGCAGACCTGGAGGTGATATTTACCGGTGGGTTTGAGCTTGAACATGGTATAGAAAGAGGCGGTGTCATAGACCTCCGAGTAGGGAAGCTCCAGCAGCCCGCCCACGTATTCCAGGGTCTCGTACGGCAACCAGGCGAATTCACGCTGCGCCAGGTGCAGCGCCGGAAGCAAGGCGGCGCGTTTATTGGGATACCGCGCCACGATCTCCTGGAATTCTTTCATCGCATCGTCGGAAAAAGCAATTTTCATGTTTCGAGTTTCGAGTTTTGTGTTTCGAGTTTTGATCTTGAGCCGCAGGAATCCTTTCCGGCGCGAAGCGCTCCCTTCCCAGAAGGGGTGGCTTCGCCATGGGAAATGAATCTACCATTGGATCAGAGCAGCCTCAATGTTCAATCTTCAATGTTCAATGCCCCCTCAGCGGTCCAACTCCCCGGCGATAATATTCAGGCTTCCTAAGATCGCCACCAGGTCGGAGACCATGGCCCCGCGGGCCAGGTGGTCTAACGCCGCGAAGTTGACGAAAGAGGGGCCCCGCACCCGCAAACGGTAGGCTTTATGGCTGCCGTCGGAGACCAGGTAGAAGCCTAATTCCCCGTTGGGCGCTTCGGTGGAGTCATAAATATCTCCCACCGGCACGGTAAAGCCGTGGCCGGGCATAATATTCTTGAAGTGGTGGATCAAGCCTTCGATGGTATCGTACACTTTTTCCTTATCCGGAAGCGCCAGTTTCTGGTTGAAGAGGCTCACCGGGCCATCGGGAAAATCCTTAATGCACTGTTCCACGATTTTGAGGCTCTGCTCTACTTCTTCCATGCGCACCAGGTAGCGAGAATAGACGTCGCCGTCATCGCATACCGGGATTTCGAAGTCCAGGCGGTCGTAAATCAGGTAGGGGAAATTTTTGCGCACGTCGTATGGAACCCCGGAGCCGCGCAAAGTGGGGCCGGTCACCCCTAAGTTGATGGCGTCTTCTTTGGCCAGCACCCCGATATTGCGGGTGCGGTCGATCCAGATGCGGTTGCGGGTCAGCAGCCCGTGAAGTTCTTTGAGAACTTTGGGATAATATTTCAAGAAATTTTTGACCATTTCCTCGAAATCGTGGGGCACGTCGCGGAACAGGCCGCCCACCCGGGTATAACTGGTCGTCAGGCGCGTGCCGGTGGTGTGCTCGAAGATCACGTAGAGGTTTTCCCGCGCCTCGAATCCGTAAAGAAAGGCGGTAAACGCGCCGATGTCCAGGGCGTGGGTTCCCAGCCAGACCATGTGGTCGGCGATGCGCGACAACTCCGCTAAGATTACCCGGATATATTTGGCGCGTTCCGGTATCTCCACGCCGATCAGCCGCTCCACCGCCTGGGCAAAACCGATATTATTGCACAGCGGGGAGAGGTAATTCATGCGGTCGGAGAGGGTAACCCACTGGTTGTAGGATTTGTATTCCCCCAGCTTCTCGAACCCGGAGTGCAGGTAGCCGATATGCGGTTCCGCCCGGATGACGACTTCCCCGTCCAATTCCAGCACCAGGCGCAAAGTGCCGTGGGTAGAAGGGTGCTGCGGCCCGAAATTCAAAATGGTGCGGTCGGTTTTTAGTTGATATGCAGGGTCTGCCATGGTCTTCATCGTGTTATGGTGTTCAGGTGTTTCCCGAAGGGATGCCTTCGGCACAAGTGTTTTAGTGTTTTAGTGTTATGGTGTTATTGGGAAGAGGTTTTTCACTAAAACACGATAACACCCTAACACCTGCGCACTTGAATACTTCGCACAGTTTTATTTCATATCCAGAATCACGTCCCGCTCTCCCCTTCCGCGCAGGGGATAATCTTTGCGCATGGGAAAGCCATCGAACACGTCCGGGAGAAGCAGGCGGCGCAAGTCCGGGTGGCCGGTAAAGATGAAACCGAACATTTCGAAAGCTTCGCGTTCCAGCCACAAGGCCGAGCGCCAATGGGAAGAGATCGAGGGAAGGTTCAGATCCTCTTCCGGCAGCCCCACTTTCACGCACAGACGCCAGTTGTTTTTGAAAGAATAGAGTTGATAGACCACGTCAAAACGGGGTTCCCGTTCCATTTTCAGATAGTCCACCCCGGTAACGTCGGTGAGGTAATCGAAGGAGAGCTTGCGGTCGGTTTTCAAAAATTTGGCCAGCTCCGCGAACTTCTCTTTCGGTATTCGCAAGGAAAGCTGGCCTTGAAACTCCTCGAAACCGGCCTCGGGAAACTTTTGCAGCACCGCTTCTTTAATTGCATCATTCGCCGAAGTATTCTTTTTCACACTCATGGATAATGCGCTTTCCCGTTTTCTTTTTTACTTTGTGATGTTACGCAGGTTGAAAAAATTAACCACAGAGCCACAGAGGGCACAGAGAAAATCAAATATTCAGTGAGTTTTAGACTGCTTCGAGACACCAAAATTTGAAAATATTGAAAAAACCTCCGTGTTCTCTGTGCCTCTGTGGCAAAATGCGTAACATCAGTTACTTTTTACTTTTTGATTACTCCCACTGAAACGCTCCTCTTTTCCACAAGTACAAATATCCCGCGAACAGAATACCCAGGAACACTACCATTTCCCAGAAAATGAACGCGCCCTGGGAGAGAAACTGGCCGTACACCACCGCCCAGGGATACATGAAGATCACTTCGATATCAAAGAGCACGAACATCATCGCCACCACGTAAAAGCGGATGGGATAGCGCAGGCGGGCGTCCATCTGGGGATTGATGCCGGATTCGTACACTTGCTGTTTGACGGCGTCTTTGATTCGGGGGCTGACAACATGGGATAGAAACAAGATCGCGCCGGCCACCACTAACGCGAAGGCGAGCACGATCAAAACCGGGAGGTATTGTGAGAGCATGGGAATACCCTAATTTTTCTTACCACTATTTTCACAAAACTTAAGATGCCAAGATATAACAAAACGGCAAAAAAAATCAATAGAAGAAAAAAGTTTTTATGCCAACGGGCTGACCCGGGCATTAAATGTACTCGTTTCCCTGCTAAAAATCTGCATTTTGAGCAGCCCGATCTTCCGACCATCCCCGGGAAGCCATTGAATCCTTTCTCCGGGTGATTCGTTCACATCCGGTTTTTCCCCAGCGCCGAAAATAAATCGTCCAACACAATTGCCTCCCGCACCCAAAACGGCTCCGCGTGGCGCACCCCCGCCTTCCAGCCGTAGTGCCGGGCGCGAAATTCCAGCGCTTCTAAGTAATCTTTGGAGGAAATGAAGGTTTCCTCCCCGTCGTAGGCGGGATTGTAAAACTGGGAGCGGTGCGCTTTGATCGCTTCCAACTTCACGGCAAGCTGTTCGGAAATATCCACCAAAAAGCTGGGGGTAAATTCGTAGGTCACCATGTAGTAGATCAACCGGGCGGGGCGGTGAGGCGGCGGGCCGGCGGGCGGGCCGATCTTCTTCACCCCGGCGTAAAAACAGGCTTCGGTAACCAACCGGCTGGCGTGGCCGTGGTCGGGATGGCGGTCTTCGGGATAGGGAACGAATACCAGGGCGGGGCGGTATTTCCGGATCACTTCGATTACTTTGAGGCGGTTCTCCGGCGAAGCGGTGATGCCGGCGTCGGGAATTTGCAGATTCAGGCGGATTTGGGCGTTCAGAATGGCCGCGGCGTCGGCGGATTCCCGGTAACGCTCTTGCACGGTGCCGCGAGTGCCCATTTCTCCCTCGCTCAGGTCAACGATGCCGCAGGCGTAGCCCTGCTGCGCCAGCTTGAGCAGGGTTCCCCCGCAGCCTATTTCCACGTCGTCCGGATGCGGGCCGAAAGCGATGGCGTCGAGTTTTTCCGGTTTCATGCCCAGGCCTTTGAGTTACGGGTTACATTTTACGAATCGGCGGTTACTCCACGGAAAGATTAGCTACAGGAAACGCGCTCAAAAATAATCGTATGAAACCGCGCCGGGCAAGACAAATTAAATTCCGAAATAGGCTTGAAGAATTCTCCCCGCTTCGCTATACTCGTCTCGATGGTCGAAAAAAATGATCGGGATACCGGATGGAACCTCAATCGAAACTACAACGGCGAATCGGAGAATACGGCAGCAGCGAATCGGGGCCCCGGCTTATTTTCCTGGGGGGGGTTCACGGGAATGAACCGGCGGGGATCATCGCGCTGGAGCGGGTGCTGGACACGCTGCACGCCGCCAACCCGCCCTTTCGCGGGAAAATGCTCGCCCTGCGCGGCAACCTGGCCGCCATCGCCCGCTCATCCCGCTATGTCGATGAGGATTTGAACCGCATTTGGACGCCGCCACGGCTGAAGGCCCTAACAGAATGCCCCCCGAAAGAGAGCGCCGGAACCGCAGAAGAAAAGGAGCAGCGAGAACTGTTCAGTATCTTCCACCCGATATTGAGCGACTATCGCACCCCGGTTTACCTGGTCGATCTGCATACCACCTCGTCCGAAAGCCCGCCGTTTCTAATTCTTGCGGATACCATTCGCAATCGCAAGCTGGCGCGGCAGCTTCCCGCGCCGCTCATTTTAGGCATGGAAGAGCTGTTAGAGGGCACTATTCTCAATTACGCCGGCGATCTGGGCATTTCCGCATTGGCGTTCGAGGCCGGGCAGCACGGGCAGCAGCGCTCCGTTGAGCACCACGTGGCCGCGATCTGGATACTTCTATCCGCCGCCGGCTGCCTCTCACCCGCCCAGGTTCCCGGCTTTGAAGCGCATCGCGCGCTGCTGGCCGAATCCGTGGCCGGGCTTTCCCGGGTCTTCGAAGTGCGCTTCCGCTATGGCATCCAGCCGGGAGAGGAGTTCCGGATGGAGCCGGGCTACCGGAATTTCCGAAAAATCAAGCGCAGCGAGGCGCTGGCCGGCGGCCGCGCCGGGGAAATCCGCAGCCCTTTCAGCGGCCATATTTTTATGCCGTTATACCAGTCCCAGGGAAATGACGGTTTTTTCATCATCCGCCCCCTGGCGGGTTTCTGGCTAAAGCTATCCGAATGGCTGCGCCGCTTAAAAGTTGAGAAACTTCTCCCCTTTTTGCCGGGAATTTCCCAAAATCCCTCCGCGCCTTTTGAATTGCGAGTCAATCCCACGATTGCCCGCTGGCGCATGCTGGAGATTTTTCACCTGTTAGGCTACCGCCGGGCAAGAATCGAAGGCCGCCGCCTGATTTTTATGAAACGCCGGTATGATTTTCATGGGCCGGAGAAGGAACAGGTGAGAAGTTGCAAGAGAAAAGTAAGAAGTGGTAAGTGAGAAGTTGCAAGCGGCAAGTGAGAAGTGATCGTTTCACTCTCCCCCCCCACTTGCCACTTCTCACTTACAACTTCTCACTCTCCGCGCGGCTTTGTAATTTACCGCTTTGATTCCCCGCGGCAGATACCCTATTTTCCCATTGCCATTTTTGAAGAATTTCGATTAATTTAGAACCCGGTGAAGAGATTGGGGTTAAAGGTAACAAAAGTGGGAAGTGGCAAGTAAGAAGCGGCAAGTGAGAGGTTGCAAAGAGTAAGTGGTGAGAAGCAATCGTTTCACTACTATTCCCACTTGTAACTTCTTACTTCTCACTTGCTCGATTCGGAAATCAAACAGGAGTTCGCGATGATAAAGTATGCTGTAATTATTGCAGTTTTGTTAACAACGGTCGGATTTGCCCAAACCAGGGTGGTGGACCACTCTGCCCAGCGCATTACCCTGGAATTCCAACTGCCGCAGCTAACCACTAACCCGGTTACGCTGCATGGCCGTGAATACACCCTGTTTCAATATGAAGGCAGCCAGCCCCTGGTGGAAGAAGGCGCGCCGATTATCCCCTATACCATTGCCCGGGTGGCCATTCCCCCGGCAGCTACCCTTTCTTCTCAATTCCAAATTCTGGAACAAAGCGAGCTGAACCAAACCGAGGTGCTCCCCGCGGTGCTGGTAAACGGCTTGAAAGAGAGCAATCGCCCCCAAATCGATCCCCAAATTTACGGCTCTTCCGCGCCTTATCCCGCGGAGATCGTGGAAGTGAGCGAGCCGTACATCTTCCGCAATATGCGCATGGTGGACGTCAAAATTTACCCCCTGCAATTTTATCCCGCGGAGCGCCGGGTGCGCCTGCTCAAACGAGTTTCCATCCAACTGGCCCTCCGGGGAGGGCAGCCGGGCGAAACGCTTTCCCGGCTTTCGGAAACCGGCCGGGAATTGCTGAAACAGCGCCTGGCCAATTTCGAGCAGGCGCAGAACTGGGCGCTCCCCTCCCCTTCCGCTTTTCAGCGGGTGATTCCGAACTACGATTTCAGCGTGGGCACCTGGTATAAAATCCCCGTCAGCGAAGAGGGCATCTACCACATCAGCGGGCAGTTCCTGCAAGACCAGGGCATCACCATTTCCGCCATCGACCCGGCCACCATCCAGGTGTTCAACTACGGGGGCGCCCCGCTTAGCTACAACACCGCAGTTCCGCGCCCGACCGATCTCAATGAAATTGCTATCGAATTGATCGACCAGAACGGTAACGGCGCTTTCGAGGCGGACGATGCAGTGCTATTTTACGGCCGGGACGTGGAGGGATGGATTTACAGCGAATCGGAGCGTAGATGGGTGAACTACCTGAATCCTTATTCTTTCACCAATTATTTTCTGATTACGTTCAACCAGAATATCGGAAAGCGCATCCCTACGGAAAATTCCAACCAGTATCCCGACCCGGTAGCGGCGGTTTCGTTCTTCGACCAGCAACGTTACCAGGAAGAGCGCTACAATATTCTCCAGTCCGGGATTGATTGGTACTGGCTGAAATTCCAGGGCAGTTCCGGTGAAGCCACCCTGAATATCCGGGCGCCCCAGGGCGTGCTTCCGGACAGCCAGTTTTTCTCGGCCCGCTTCAAAGGGGGATCGGGAAGCCATTACTGGGAACCGGGCGGGTTCACTTACAAATTTTCGCTGTTTTTGAACGGGGCGAACTTAGGCAATATTGCTCCTTTTAACGATGCCACCGAGCGCCAGGTGAACAACCTGCCCCTTTCCGGCCTGCATGGCGGCGATAACCAACTGCTGGTTAAATATGAGGGTAACCAGGAAGGATGCTATGCTTACTTCGATTATTTCGAGGTGCGTTTTAAGCGCTCCTTCCAGGCGGAAAACGGTTTTTTGAAGTTTTACTATGACGTTCAGCCCACCCCGCAGGAATTTTTGATCACCGGGCTGCTGGCGGAAACCAACCGGGTGTGGGACGTTACCGATTTTGCCAACGTCAAGTCGATTATCCCGCTTCAGAACGGCAGTACGGTGCGTTTCCACGCCCAGGAAAACGTAAAGACCGCGAAAGCGTATTACGCGTTCAGCGCCGCGGCCATCAAATCCGTGAGCCAGATCATGGCCCTGGAAAACAGCGTGAACCTGCGCAACCCCGACCGCCGCGGCCAACTGCTGCTGATCACCGCGGATGAGTTCTACGACGCCGCGGAAGAGTGGGAAAATTTCAAGGAGAGCTACCTTCTCAAGCCCATAGAGACCGAACGGGTGAAAGTGAGCGAAATTTTCCGGGAATTCTCTTCCGGTGTAGCGGATCCCTCCGCCATTCGTGATTTTATCAAGTTCGCATACGAAAACTGGACCGTGCCGCCGGATTACGTGCAACTGTTAGGCGACGGCAGCTATGATTATCGCAATATCGAACTGACCGATTATGAAAACCGCATCCCGGTATTCGAGATTACCGCGAATGACGACGTTTCCAGCCGGGTCACCGACAACTTCTTTACCGCTATTTATTCCCAGGGATTGAGCAATTTGACCCCGGTGCTGGCGGTGGCGCGCATGCCGGCCAATTCCACGGGCGAGGTGCAAAACTACCTCCGGAAAATGCGCGCGTACGCCGAAGCCTACCGGGGCGGCAGCGCCAGCAACGGCTGGCAAACGGTGCTCACCTTCGTGGCCGACGATGAATGCG
>CAZFVV010000015.1:39793-65013 GCA_964522165.1 uncultured Calditrichaceae bacterium | reverse complement strand
AGACGCAAAGGAATCACAAAGAAACAATAAATTCCTTAGTGATCCCGGTTGGCCGGGATTTGTGGCTTCGTGGCATAAATTCAAACTTTTAAAACGGCTTCTTAGAAACCAAATCGGGGCGGCGGGCTTATAAAGGAAAAATTTTGGGAGATCAACATGGAAGAAATTTGTTTTGTCGCCAATACAGGATTTGATGCGGGGCATGAATTTGCTCCCGAGCCGCCCCTGCTTTCGGACGAGGAGCTATTGGACGCTTACTCCCGGGCCGTCACCATGGCGGCGGCGAGGGTCAGCCCCGCGGTGGTTAAGATCGATGTAGAGCTGGCCCGGGCGCGGCGAACCAGGGGCGCAGCTCCCCGCAGCCAGGGCAGCGGCTCCGGCTTTGTGTTTACCCCCGACGGGTTCATCCTCACCAACAGCCACGTGGTGCACGGCGCAGCCAGGCTTCAGGTAACGCTCTCCGACGGCCGGGAGTACCGCGCCCAGTTGATCGGGGAGGATACTGCCACGGACCTGGCGGTGATCCGCATCGACGCGCCGGAGCTGGCGGTTGCGGAGTTGGGCGACTCCCGCGCTATCCGGGTAGGGCAATTGGCCGTTGCCATCGGCAACCCCTACGGGTTCCAGTGTACCGTTACCGCGGGGGTGGTCAGCGCGCTGGGGCGCTCGCTGCGCTCCCAATCCGGGCGGCTGATTGATGACGTCATCCAGACCGACGCGGCGCTCAATCCCGGCAATTCCGGAGGCCCGCTGGTGGCTTCCAGCGGCAAAGTGATCGGGGTGAATACTGCGGTCATCCTGCCGGCCCAGGGATTGTGCTTTGCTATCGCGGTCAACACCGCCAAATTCGTGGCCGGGCAATTGATCAAAGAAGGCAAAGTGCGGCGCAGCTACGTCGGCATCGCCGGGCAAAACGTGCGTTTCAACCGCCGGGTAATCCGGTATCACGAATTGGATACTGAGAGCGGGGTGCTGGTGTTGAGCGTGGAAGCGGGAAGCCCCGCAGCCCGCGCCGCGGTACAGGAGGGTGACGTGATCGTCGGTTTCGATGGGAAAACGGTAACCGGCATCGACGAGCTGCACAAGCTCCTGGCCCGCACGCCGGCCGGCGTAAAAGCGCACCTGAAAATTCTTCGCCGCAGCAAGCTGATGGTTCTGGAGATCGTTCCCGCGGAAACGTGAGGAGGGAAAGGCAATGGCCTCGAAGGTTGTTTATTGCGTCTTACGCTTCACATTCCTCCGCACCCCGCTTCACGTTTCCCGCATTTCTTCCCGCGCTTGCGCCGCCGCTCAAGTTTTCAGCTTCTTCTTCTTCGCCGCGGGGAAGAGGATGTTGTTCAAAATCAGCCGGTAGCCGGGAGAGTTTTTGTGCAGCTCCAACTGGGTGGGGGGATCGCCGACCGCATGGGTGTAATCTTCCGGATCGTGCCCGCCGTAAAAAGTGAAGGTTCCCTTGCCGAGATTGCCGTGAATGTAGCGCACCTCGTCGCTGCCCGGCACTTCCCCCATAATCACCACCGGGGGTTTGATAAAGCGGCGATTGAACATGGTGGTCTGGCCCATGAATCCCTTCACCACGTCCACGTGATTCTGGGTGAGCATGGTGGGTACGGGATCGTACTTGGCGGAAAATTCAAAGAGGCTGAAATAGTCCGACTCCGGATCTCGGATGCGCGGCGCAAAGCTGGGGGGAATGTCGATGTCGGAAAATTCGTAGAGATTGGGATCGGTGTAGAGCTTGAAATTCTCGAAAGCGAGGCATCTGGAATAATCCAGTCGCTGCTGATAATCGGGCTGGGGCGGGTTTCCGTCGAAAGGCACATCGACAATATCCACCCCTTCGGCGGCCAGGGCGATGTCCAGCGCGTCGGTGGCGGAGCACATCGCAAACACGAAACCGCCTTCGAGGACATATTCCTTAATCGCCCGCCCCACGGCTTTTTTTAGCTCCGAAACGCTGCGAAAGCCTAATTTGGCGGCCATAGCTTCGTTCACCCGCACCTCTTCCTGGTACCAGGCGGCGTTGCGGAAAGCGCCGTAGAATTTCCCGTACTGCCCGGTAAAATCCTCGTGGTGGAGGTGCAGCCAGTCGTAATCGCTGAGTTTACCTTGCAGCACTTCTTCATCGTACACGGTTCCGTAAGGAATTTCCGCGTAGGCGAGCGCCAGGGTGACCGCGTCATCCCAGGGCTGTTTGTTCGGCGGGGTGTAGATAGCCACCTTGGGAGCCTTTTCTAACAACACCCGCTCCATATTCTCCGATTCGATAGTCGCATAGATGGAATTGACCTCCCCTGCGCCAATGATTTCGTATTTCACCCCCCGGATCCGGCACTCTCCTTCCAGCCCCGGGAAGACCGGCATCAAAAACGAGCCGGCGCGGTAATTGAGCAGCCACTCCACGTTCACGCCCCGGCTGAGGCTCCAGTACGCGATTCCGTAAGCTTTCAGGTGATCGGTTTGCACAAAATCCATGGGGATGAGGCACTGCTGCGCGGTTGCCGGCATGGTTGCCAGGGAATACAAAATTGCAACGAACAAGGCCAGCTTTTTCATAACCACTAATGGGGAAAGTAATTGGCAATTGGCAATTGGCAATTGCCAATTGCCAATTAAAGATATGCGATTCATGGCATCATCCCGGGGTTTTGCTCCCGAATCTCTTTCAGCCGTTCCCGGGCGGCAATGGCAAACTGGCTGCCGGGAAATTCCGTTAGCAGGCGGTCGTACAACTGGAACGCCCGGGGCAGGTCGTTGAGGCGGCGGTCCACGATATTCGCGGTGAGGAACAGCGCTTCATCTGCGTAAAGCGTTAATTGCGTATCATTCAGCACCCGGTTGCAGTATTCCAGGGCCTCGGGATATTTGCCGATCTCGCCGGCGAGATGCGCCGCTTCGAATAGAATGCGGCTGCGGAAATGCGGCGGGGCGGGCTGCTCCAGGGCGTTTTGCAGTTTGCTCAGGGCTTCGGATTTCTTTTCTTGATAGCTTAGCCAGTCCGCTGTGGCATAGTTTTTCAACGCTTCCGGGGCGCTTTGGGCATATGCGAGCAGGGTTTGCAAGTCCAGCGCGTCGTTCGTGGCTTTGCCTGACAACCCTTCCATCTGAATAATCTCCTTGAGGTACTCCCCGGCGCGGTTATAATCTCCCTGGTAATAGGCGATTTTCGCCAGGTCGTAGCGGGCGGCGGCGCGGTGGGGGGCAACGGCCACCTTTTCCAGTATGGCGACGGCTTTGGGCAGATCGCCGCGGATCATGTAACTCTCCCCGGCGTTTAAGTACGCTTTTTCGCGGATATTCACGTCTTTGCTGTAGGTTTTGGCAACCTCCAAATAGATTTCCGCGGCCCGGTCGATGTCGAAGAAGAACTGCCGGTAAATATCCCCTTCCAGCAGGCTGAGATTGGCGGCCTGGGGATGGAAGGGATACTCCTGGCGCACTTTGGTGATGATCTCCACCGCCTGGCGGGCATACACCGGGTCATTTTTTTGCCGGGCGATTTGCAAGTTGCACTCCGCCGCCCCTAAGTACGCGGTCAGCAGGTGATCGGAGCGGGGAAAGCGCCGGATGATCTCGTTATAGCCCTCCAGCGCCAGGGCGTACATCGAATCCGCCTGCACCGCCCGGGCAAATTCGATGAAATACTTTCCCCCGTTCTGCTCGCTTTCCAGCTTGCGATAGATTTGCAATGCCTCCGGGTAACGCTGGTATTTCTGGTAGAACTTGGCGGAAACCAGTTGAACCTCCTCGCTGCCGGGTGATTTTTGCGCTTCCCTGGCCAGCAATTGGGAGAGGCTGTCCACCTGCGGCGCTTCCAGGTTGAGCGCCAGGATTTGCCGTACCACGGTCTGGTAGTTCTGGGGGTCTTTGCGCAAATATTCCAGGTAATATTGCACTGCCTGGTAATACTGCATGCGGGCCTGGTAAAAGTCTCCCAGGGCTTTTAAAAGATAGATTTGTTGGGGGAGGCGCTGGTAGGCTTTCTTGTACACTTCCGCCGCTTCCTCGTACAAACGGTTGGAAGCCATGGCGCTGGCCACCAGGGTATATGCTTCGATGTTATCGGGATTGGATTTCAGGATTTTATCCCAGACCTTAAGGGCCTCTTCCCGTTTATTTTCGGCGATAAGCACCTGGCCGTAGTCCGCGTCATAGCGGAGATGGGGCGGGGCGGCGGCTCTCTGGCGTTCGATCAGTTGATAGGCTTCCGAATAGCGGGATAACACCAGGTAGGATTCCAACAATTCCTGGTAATACTGAACGTCCCCGGGATTGGCGGCGTAAAGCGCTTCCAGTATTTTGGCGGCGTTTTCATATTGGTGGGTGCGCTGGTAGGCCTGGGCCTGGCGCAACTGCTGGCGCTCCCGGTTCTTGCGCTGGGCTTGCGGATCAATCCCCGGCTGCCCGAAGGCCGGCGCCAGGGCCCCGGCAACCATCAAAACCGTTATCCAATGTATGATAAAATAACGCACGTTTGATCTCTCGTGTAGAGTTATACTGTGAACGGTTATCCCCCATGTGTTAAGTGTCTTAGTGCACGAATACAGGTCTCACTAAAACACCATAACACAAATTTTCTCCGCTCCCTTAGAAATAAGAGGCCACCGTATCCGCCACCAGCCAGCCCTTGGGCGAAAGGCGCAAATATTGATCGCGCCACTCCACCAATTCATTTTCGGCTAATTTGCGGATGGCTGAATGGTATTTTTCCCGGAAATCCATCCCGAACCGTTGCCGGAACTCCCCGGTATCTAACCCCTCGCGCAGGCGCAGGCCTAAAAAGGTATATTCGAACATCAATTGCTCCGGGGAAAGCTCTTCCCGGAAATCCAGCGGCAATTGCCCTTTTTGCAAAGATTTGATATAAATCGTTAGTGAACGCTTATTCGCCCAGCGAACCTTGCGGTAAAACGAGTGCGCGGAGGGTCCCAGTCCCAGGTAGGGGCGGTGCTCCCAATAGACCAGGTTGTGCCGGCAGAGGCGCTCCCGGCCGCGGGCAAAATTGGAGATTTCGTACTGGCAATAGCCGTGCGCTTCCAACATCTCCCGGGCCAGCTCGTAATATGCGGCCTCTTCGTCTTCGTTGAGCGGATTCAACTCACCGCTTCGCATCTTTTTATAAAAAACCGTGCCCGGCTCAAAGATCAGGGTGTAGCAGGAGAGGTGCTCCGGGGCGAGCGCCAGGGCCTGTTCCAGGCTGTAGCGAAAAGATTCTGGGGTGAGGCCGGGGAAGGCGGTCATCAAATCGAGATTGACGTTGCGGAAGCCGGCTTCCCGGGCGTTGCGGAAATTTTCCCGCACCTCTTCCACGGAATGAATGCGCCCCAGGAAGCGCAACTCCGCGGGATTGAAGCTCTGCACCCCCATGCTCAGGCGATTGAATCCTAAGGCGTGGAAATGCGCCAGCTTTTCGCGGGTGAGGGTGCCGGGATTGGATTCGATGCTGAATTCTCCCCCGGGATCGATCCAGAAATTCGCCTGAAGCGCTTGCCAGATGCGCTCCAACTGCTCCTCGCTGAGCAGGGAGGGAGTGCCGCCGCCGAAAAAAACGGTTTGAAAAACCTGCTCCCGGAACTCCGCAGCGCGAAGGGCAATCTCCGCCAGCAACGCCTCTACGAATTCTTCCACCTGATCCAACCGGGTGATGGAATAGAAATCGCAATACTCGCACTTCTGCTGGCAAAAGGGAACGTGGATGTATAAGCCGGCGTGTTCTTTCATTCGCGTAATTGATAATCTGACTGTGTTGAATCCGGGAAGCGTGATGCGTATTTCGTATTGCGTCAAAAACGAAATACGGAATACGCAATACGAAATCTCATCTCACCACCATTCCCAACCGGTTCCAGCGGATACGGTCGAAAATGCCCGCTTCGGCGTTGCCCTCCTGAAGCGAGAGATAGACGATCAACGGTTTTCCGATGACGTTCTCCGCCGGGACGTACCCCCAGTCGCGGCTGTCGGAACTGTTATCGCGATTATCGCCCATTACAAAAAAGTGCCCGGGGTCCACCACGCGGGAAAAAAAGCTGTCGCGCCGGGCGGTTTCCAGGTACTTGGTGAACGGGGGGGATGGGAAGGGATTTCCATCTACCCGCACTTCTTTGCCGTGAATTTCTACGGTTTGACCCCCGCCGGCAATGCAGCGTTTGATGAAATCGATCCGGGGATTGCGAGGGTATTGAAACACCACAATGTCATAGGGATCGGGCCGGGTAAGCGCGGGAAGGCGGAATTGCAACGCTTTGGGCACTTCAAAGCCGGTGGGAATATTCCAGTGCGTTTCCTGGGTAAAAGGAAGTCCGATCCAATCCGGGCTTTTAGCGCCATAAACGAATTTATTTACCAGCAGGAAATCTCCCACTAACAAGGTATTCTCCATGGAACTGGTAGGAATTTTATAGGCTGCGATGACGAACTGCCGCAAAATCAACGCAGCGAAGATGGCGATCAGGATCGCCTGGGTGGTTTCAATGCGTTTGCTCTTCGGCTTCAATGGTTTTGCTTCCCTGGTTTGCGAGTGAATTATTCGATACCGTGAAACGTAAAGCGTGATGCGTGAAACGTGACGCGTAAAAGGTAAAAAACGGAATACGCAATACTCAAAAAGTTACGCATCACGCATTACGTTTTACGCATTACGCCTCCCCCCTCAGCGCACAATCTCTCCCAACCGGTCCCAGCGGATTTTTTCGTAAAACATGTACCCCGGAACCTGGCCGTCCCAGGAAAGCCAGATCATCAACGGTTTTCCGCCGACGCGGTCGCGGGAGACGAACTTCCAGCTGCGGCTGTCGAGGCTGTTATCGCGGTTATCGCCCATCATGAAAAAATGTCCCGGGGGCACTCGTTCCGGGCCAAAGCTGCGGCTGTGAAAGGTGCGGGTATAGTGGCGAATGCTGTATTTTTTGTTATTGGAAGCCAGAACGCCGGTATATTTCACATTCTGTTTGTCTTCGATGTCATATTTCACCCCCTGGTCCAGCAATTGCCCCTCCGGCTGTCCGTCGATGAACAGGGATTCGCCCTGCACCTCCACGGTTTGGCCGCCCACGGCCACGCAGCGTTTGATATAGTCGGTGCTGCGGTCCCCCGGTTTTTCCGGGTTGGGCCAGTCGAATACCAGAATATCGTTCCGCTGGGGCTCGCTGATGGCCGGGAACTGGTAAAAGGGCACTTCGGTGCCGATACCGGTAAAGGGAATGCCCACCCACACCGGGGTGCGGGCGCCATAGATGAATTTATTGACGAACATGAAATCGCCTACCAGGATGGTATCTTTCATGGAGCCGGTAGGTACGTTATACGATGCGATGACGAACTGGCGCAGCACCAGGGCTGCAAACAGGGCAATCAGGATCGCCTTGGTCATTTCTATCCACTTGTTCTTCGGTTTCAACGCTTCAAGCCTCCGAAATTCAGTAAGTGATTCTTTATTCGAGCGAATGCCACGGAAAGTTCCTGGGGAAGTAGTTAACGGTTAGTAAGGGATCTTTTGCAGCGCAAAAAGTATTTTTCCATTTTGCACTTTGGAGTGATAAAAAAATAACTTGTTAAATTTAGCCAAACCTGTCATTCCGGCTGTAGCGAAGCGGAATGCCGGAATCTCCGCAGAAGATTCCGGTATTTTCCCCAAAAACGGGAAAAACCGGAATGATATCCGACAATACGATTTTAACAAATTATTTTTTGACCGATCCTTTGCATTTTTCATTTTTCACTTTTCAGTCATCCGTTGACAGCACCGACAAAAACGCCTCCTGGGGAATTTCCACCCGCCCGAATTGTTTCATGCGCCGTTTGCCCTCTTTCTGCTTTTCCAACAGCTTGCGCTTGCGGGTAATATCGCCGCCGTAACACTTGGCCAGCACGTTCTTGCGCAGCGGTTTGATGCTCTCCCGGGCAATGATCTTGCTCCCGATGCCGGCCTGGATAATCACCTCGAACATCTGCCGGGGGATGAGCTTGCGCAGTTTTTGGCAAATGCTGCGCCCCTGTTCGTAGGCTTTTTCCTTGTGCACGATCACCGACAGGGCATCGAGCACTTCCCCGTTGATGAAAATGTCCAATTTGACCAGGCTGCCCTCCCGGTAGCCCAGGAATTCGTAATCCAGGGAAGCATACCCCCGGCTGACCGACTTCAGGCGGTCGAAATAATCGAACACCACTTCCGCCAGGGGCAGGTGATAATGCAAATCGGCGCGGGTGGGATCGATATAAGAGGTGTTCTTGAGAATGCCCCGCTTCTCGTTGGAAAGCTTCATGATATTGCCGATGAATTCCGGCGGGCTTATAACGTGTGCGTCGATGAAGGGTTCTTCGATTTTGTCCAGTACCCCCGGCGCGGGCATCTGGGTGGGATTGTCCACGTATTGAATTTCCCCGCTGGTGAGAATGGTTTTATAGACCACGTTGGGAGTGGTTACGATAATGAGCTGGTCGAATTCCCGCTCTAACCGTTCCTGCACGATTTCCATGTGCAGCATTCCTAAAAAACCGCAGCGGAAGCCGAATCCTAATGCAGAGGAAGTTTCCGGCTCGTAATGCAGCGCGGAGTCGTTCAGCACCAGTTTCTCCAGGGAAGTGCGTAAATCCTCGAAATCATTGCTGTCAACCGGGTAGATCCCGGCGTACACCATCGGTTTTACCTGGCGGTAGCCCGGCAGCGGCTGCGAGGCGGGATTTTTGGCGAGGGTCACGGTGTCGCCTACTTTAATGTCGCGCACGTTCTTGGCGCCGCAGATCAGGTATCCCACCTGGCCGGTATCCAGTTTGCCGGTACGGACCCGTTTGAGCACCAGGTTGCCCAATTCTTCCACTTCAAAAGATCTGTCCGTGGCCATAAAAAGAATTTTGTCTTTTTCGCTAATCTCTCCGCTAAAAACCCGCACCAGCGCCACTACCCCGCGGTAGCTGTCGAACTGGGAATCGAAAATCAACGCCTGGAGCGGCGCCTGGGAGTCGCCGGAAGGCGGGGGAATACGGTCGATGATCGCCTGAATGATTTCCGGAATCCCCACCCCGCTCTTGGCGCTGGCCAGCAGGATATCGCTCTCACTACAACCGATCAACTCCATCAACTGGTGTTTTACCACCTCGGTCTGGGCGCTGGGAAGGTCGATTTTATTGATAACCGGGATGATCACCAGGTTGTTGTCAACGGCCTGGTAGAGGTTGCTGATGGTTTGCGCTTCCACGCCCTGGGCGGCGTCCACTAACAGCAGCGCGCCCTCCGCCGCGGCCAGGCTGCGGGAGACTTCATAGGAAAAATCCACGTGGCCGGGGGTATCCACCAGGTTAAAAACATACTTCAGCCCGTCCGGGGCCAGGTAGGCCATCCTTACCGCGTGGGCTTTGATGGTGATGCCTCGTTCCCGTTCCAGGTCCATGCTGTCGAGCACCTGGTCCTGCATCTGGCGTTTCTGAAGTGTGCCGGTATATTCCAACAGCCGGTCGGCCAGGGTGGATTTGCCGTGATCGATGTGGGCAATAATGCAAAAATTCCTGATATTCTTGATGCTCATGTAAGGCTGCAATCCTTTGAATGATTCACTTCCCGGGCGTACGTTCAGGCCGGTTTGCCAATTCTCTGCGTTACGCTATTAAACCGTCGAATTTATGACAAAACCGAAGGAATGTCAAACGCTTAAAAATGCGCGTGGTTGCTCAGGAGTGAGAAGTGGCAAGTTGCAAGTGAGAAGTAATCTATCACCATCCTCTATTACCTTTCATTTACAACTTCTCACTTGCCACTTCTTACTTCTCACGTCTTACTGGTCATTTTAAGCATTGAAATTCTGAAGATTTAGCCGTAATATAACTTGCAATTCGAAAACTTAATCCGACGAAAGGAACCATGCGTATGGCTCGCAACTCATTGATTCAAAAATGGCAGGCTTTGTATGAATTGGCGGTTCAATTCAAAGAAAAAAAGTATTGGGAATGGATGTATGATTCGGATTTGTTCGGGGTGCAGAATCCCCGGACCGGAGAGATCGGGTATTGCTGCGTGATGGGCAATCTGGGCGAGCATTACGCCCTGGCGGTCTATCTCGGCCCGGAAGGTCTGGGCACCTATTTTCAACTGGCGCAACAGGACCCTGATACCCCCGAACCCCAGGTATTTTTCGGCCAGAAGTGCTTGCAGGTATCCTTTGAAAACCGCGAGCAACTGCACAGAGAAGACTACGAGGTTATCAAAAAATTGGGGCTCAAATTCCGCGGCGCCAACAACTGGCCGCTTTTCCGAAATTATAGCCCCGGCTTTCTTCCCTGGTTTATCAATGAAGTAGAGATCGACTTCCTGACCGTGCTGATCCCCCAGGCCATGGACGTATGCGACCGGGCAGCAGAAGATCTGGACGTTCTGAAGCCTCCCCGGGAGGCGCAAATCCTGGTGCGGGTTGCGGAAGCGAAAGGAAAGGAATGGATTTGGCGGGATGAATGGCAAACCCCCGCCCTGCCCGCTCCGGAGCATATTGAGGTGCCCATAGACCAATTGCGCCTGCACAAAATCCTCAAAACCGCTCAAAAGGTCGATGCGATCTGGGAATTCGATTATTTCCATTTCCCGGAGGGAGTGCGCGACGGTACTAAGGAGCGTCCCTACTTTCCGTTGATGCTGATCTGGGGCGACCACCGCTCTAAGATGATCCTCTCGCACGAAATATCCCGGCCAGTCGAATACCACAATCTTATTTTGAATCAATTTTTGAAACTTATCGAACGCAGCGGAGCGATACCGCAAGAAGTATGGTTGCAGCACGCCGATGCCTGGGCAATCCTCGAAGCTTCCGCGAAAATACTGGGAATCAAGTTGAAATCAACCTCCAATTTAGAGGCGATAGATGATATTTATAACCACATGCTGGGTTTCTTCGGGGGGAGGGAATCAGGATCGGGCTTTTTACATTAAAGCCCCGGCAAATTCATAAAAAGGAGTGCAAAGCTTATGGCCTTTGAAAAATTAATCGGGCCACCTCTGGCTACTCCTGCCCATGCTCTGCCTCGGCACGCAATGGACGGCGAGGCTCTGCGCTGCAGCCGCCGTTACCGAAAAGTAGAATTACAAACTCACCAGGTAGTGCTGCTCGCTATCTTCCGGTAAAACCGCCAGCAAACGGTCCACAAAATCCATCCCATATTTGACGCAGAAATAGAGCATACTCAGCGCCCGTTCCTGGTACTGGTTTTCCGGCAGGAGATGCAGCAGCACTTTTTCGAGTTGGCGCAACTGCACCTGGTTTTTCTCTTCCAGGGAGCGGGTAATTTTGCTGCCCAATTTGCCAAAACTATCTTCGATGCTCTGGCGGGTCTTTTCCAGGGTATTCACTAAGGTGGGATCGGCGGCGGCGAGCTGCTGCTGCAACTCTGCCAGCTCCTGGCGAATCCGCTCCCCCGCGGATTGGAGGGACTGGTGCGGCCCCTGCCCGGCGCTCCGGCGCAGGAATTCCGCGCTAAAATCCGGCTGCCCGGCAAGAATTTCTTCATACTCCAGGTTGAACTTCTGCACGTTTTTGTGCACTTTCCCTTCCGCAATGGTCAGGCGGTGGCGAGGGTAGATGACCGGCATGGGAATCTGGAAATGGCGGTATAACGCTTCGATTTGGGCAAAATAAGCCGCCTCCGCCGGCCCGGCCACGTAGGCCACCGTGGGCAGCAGCGAATCCTGTATGAGCGGGCGCAAGGCCACGTTGGGAGAAAAACTCCCCGGGGCTTCGGCGCATTTTTTCAGCAAAACTTCCCCGGCGATGGCTTGATATCCTTCGGGAGATTTCAACAAAAATCCCCCATTTTCATCGAAATCGATCCGCACCCGCCGCTTCCGCTCATCCGTGAAAAACAGCAGGGTCTGGCGATCTCCTAATTGAATTTGGGGAGCGTACCCGGCGCTTTCGAGGGCGTTCTGCCGCCCGGCAAAGATATTCAGAATTTCCGGCGCGGAGGTTAAGCTCTTTGTGAACAGGGAGCTGGCCAGCGCGGAGACCGCCGCTTCCGCAGGATTGAATAGAATCAGGCCGTATTTGCCAAAAAAATGCTGCATCAGGCCGGCGAAAGCATCGGCGTAGCCCTGCCCGGGCGCGTAGCAGCCCAGGAACAAATCCAGCGCTGCCTCCTTGAATTCGGTATCGAAAAAATCCTGTTCCAGGGTTTGCCGCCACTGCTGAATCTGCCCGTCCACCTGGCGGACAGATACCGGCTGCTGCGCCTCTGCCGGGTTTTCTTCTAAAACCAGGCGGCGCAGTTCGTTCTCTTTGGAAAGGTACTGCACCGCGCCGATTTCCTGAAAGTCGCTGTCATTCACTTCCATCCAGAAGACCGGCACAAATGTATGGTCGGGAAACTCCCGCGCCAGCCGCCCGGCGAGCTTTAGCACGGTGATGGTTTTGTAAAAGGTGTACAGCGGCCCGCCCAGAACCCCGGCTTGCTGCCCGGTAACCACGGCCAGGGTTTGGGGAGAATTCATCCGCCGGATATTGTTCAGCGTTTCCTCGCTTGCCCCCCAGCGCCGGTTTTGCGCCAGCAGGATTTCCGCCATTTCGCGCCGCGGGATTTCGAAACCGCCCCGGCCGGCCAGGGCGTTTTGCCAATCATCGCGAAAATGATATGGATAAAACGCCCTCGCTTTTTCGGAATTCTCTAAATAATCGGCAAAGAGGGGATTTTTTTCGGAGAGTTGTAACGCTCGAATTTCCATGGGCCAATGCCTTTCGGGTAAAATGAGGAGGTCTACTCCGCGAGGTCATATTCTGAGCTTTTCAAGATGCTCGATACTGGATGCTTGATGCTCGTGGCAAGGCCACGGCTTCGCGCGGGAATAAACCGCCCAATCCGGCAGCCAGCATCGAGCATCTGTGAAATAAGCAATTTATGGCCGCGTGAAGTATAGAAAATCAGAAGTTCAACACAATCTTTTTATCGCTTAAGCGGTTCAGGTTCAGGGGGATTTCCTGCTCCGCGTAGAATTGCCCCTCGCGCGCCAGGTTCAGGAAGTGATGCCCCTCGCTGATCACCAGGTCGGTTAGCGGGGTCACGTAAGGCATCCACTGCCCGTCGAGGATAATTCCTGCGCCGGGAGCGGGTGTAAGAATTTGCAGGGTATCCCGGGCGGCCTCGGGCAGCACCTGGAATGACAGGGAGTGAGTATCACCGGGAACAACGCGCAGCAACTCCACCTCCGGGAGGCTCTGGAAACCGTTTGCGCAGATGCGTATTTCGTATAAACCCTCTTCCACCGGAAAAGGGCGGTTATTCGGCTTCATCCCGGTGAGGTGATTATTCAAAAACACGTATCCGTCGGAACGGTTGCTGTTGATTTGTAGATAGCCGATGTTATCGCTGCTTTGAAACTCGAAGTAAAGTCGCAGAATACCGCTCTCCTTCACAAAAACGCGCTGATGTTGGGGAACCGTCAGATATCCCGGTTTTACCACGCTGATGACGTGATACCCGGCGGGTATATCCAGAACCCCGCTGCCCGGCGGCATTTCGATGCCATCCACGTAAATCCGGAAATCCTGCAGGTTCGCCTCTACGGCTACTTTTCCCAGCAGGCCGGCGCTTTTCAGGGTGAATTCCGCCAGCGCGACCTTGTTCGCTTCTACGATGACGCGCTGCATGGGCGGCCAGGCGGTGTAGCCATCTTTATAAACCGCCACGAAATATCCCCCCCGGGGAATATCGTTTAAAGTGTCCGGGGTGAAGAAGCCCCGCTTTTCGGTACCGTTGATATAGATCATGGCCCCGGCCACGTCGCTGGTTACCTGGATGGCGCCGGGGGGAACGCTTCTTTTGATGGGGTTGAATTTAAGTAAGGCCAGGAATACCGCGGCCGCAAACAACGCCATCCCCCCGTTCACCGCCCATTGCAGGAGCAGGCCCTTGCGTTTTTTGGCCCGTTGGCGGGAGGGTTTTTTACTCTTGCGGCGATTATGCCGGCGCTCCGCTTCCCCCGGGGTCAACCACTCCGTTCCCCCATAGCGATTGACGTATTTGACGTATCCCCGCTCGCCAAAAAAACGCGCTTCCTCTTCTTCGATAATTTGCTGCCGGAACCGGTTTTCCAGGTTTTCATGCCGGGTGCTTTCCTCTTTTTCCCGGCTTTCTACCATCCGCCGCTCCCGCTCCTCCAATTCCTTGCGAATTTGCTCCCGCAGCTTCTTTTCCTCGTCCGGTGTCAACGCCATCGTAAATATGCCTCTGTTGATCTCTTCATTGAATTGGCGGTGAATGGTTAAATGGCTGAATGGTTAAACTGTTGACCTGAGCCACGCCAACCATTCAGCCATTTAGCCATCCAACCATGCTCTCCCCATGGTCCTTCTTACAACCATTTATGTTCCTGATACCACTCCAGGGTTTCTTGCAAACCCTGTTGCAGGCTTAACCGGGGCGCAAACCCCAGGTACTCTTTGATTTTGCGGGAACTGGCCACCCAATAGCCGGCGCGTACTTCGCGGATTTTCTGGCGATTGAGGATGGTGGGTTTGCCGCTCAGGCGGGCTGCAAACTCCATTGCCGCGCCCGCCGAATAGGCCAGGGGATAAGGAATCGGGATGGTGAGAACTTTTTTGTGCATTAATTGTTGCAAGATTTCGATGACTTCCGACCAGGCGCAAGGTTCTTCATTGGTGATGAAAAAGGTTTCCCCGCTCGATTTCGGATGCTCCGCGGCCACAATAATGCCCCGGGCCAGGTCAAAAGCGTGGATAATACTCACCACCGGGTCGTTGCTTCCCACCTTTAGATTTATCCCCATGCGCACATTTTTGAACACCTCGAAAACGTCGGTATCGCGGGGGCCGTACACCGTGGGGGGGCGGAGAATGGTCAGGGGAAAAAATTCCATATATTCCCGCGCCGTTTCTTCGCTTTGCAGCTTGCTGCGGCCGTAATCGGTTAGCGGGTTCGCCGGGGCGGCTTCATCCTTTGGGAGCTCGCCGGAAGAAGGACCGGCAGCCGCCTGGCTGCTGATATGCACGAATTTTTTTATCCCGGGATTCTCCGCTTTCACCACTTCTAAAATATTCCGGGTCGCCTCCACGTTCCCGGTGTAAAACTCTTTTAGCGATAGTGCTTTAGTTACCCCCGCAATATGGAGTATATAATCGGCATTGCGGATGCCTTCTTTAAGCGTTTCCGGCTCCAGCAGGGAACCGTAATGATACTCCAGCGGCAATCCCTTCAGCCACTTGAGATTGCTGGTTTTGCGCACCAGGCAGGTAACCTGTTCTCCTTTCCGGGCCAGTTCCTGCGCCACCCAACTCCCCACAAACCCGGTCGCGCCGGTAATGAAGTATTTCATTGACAAAGACCTCGTTGCGTTCGCTTCCTTTTGAATACCACATGAAAATCCAAAAAACCGCGAGAAGATAAGGATTCGTCTTCGCGATTGCAAATTCCGAATGTATTCGCATGAGAAACGAATGTCGAAGGCGAGGAGCGGATTTCTACAAGAGGTTTTGCGATACTGTATGGCATGTGAGAGGGTGGTGTATCAAATGCGTTGATGATAATGAAGAATGATTGGGTTTAAAGGGCCTGCACACGCTTTATCCACTCTTTTGATACACTACCCCAATAAGGTTGGAGTAATGGAGTATTGGTGACAAAAATCCAATCATTCATTAATCCAATCCTCCACCACTCAGTCACCCCTACCCTTCGCGCAGCGAATCAATTGCGGAAGAAATAGTTGGCCAGGCCTTGTTTATAAACGGATTTTCGCGGCGGGGGGAAGAATTTGAGGAATGAATTTCGCCAGTGCAGGGGGCTGCTGAATTCACCCCAGCTCAAGCGGGCGATGACCATCAGGGAAGCCATCCGTAAACGCAGGGGAAAGACTCCCCAGGAATGGAATTTCGATCGCGATCTGGTAACATATTTTCTCACCTGAACCTGCCTGCGCCTGGCGCAATAAGACGCGGAAAATATAATGCCGGGCCGGGCGCAAACTCAACCGTTTTTAATTCTACTTTTCCTTTATTTCTTGAATACAAACTGGGCGTTGTCGTTCTTGCTGATCTCGCGGAGAAAATCCCGGTAGGTATCATACTCGCCGGGCGGGATCAGCTTCTGATCCAGGCGGAAAACCCGGCGATATCGTAAGCGGCTGCCTTCCAGGGAATACTCGGTTTGATAGCGCCCGAAGGGAGCTTCGATGTCCTGCGGCAGGGGAGCGGATTCGATGCTAAAACCGAAGGGCAACTCGATCTCCACCGAATCCACGTCCATATAGGCGTAGCGATAATACACCGGGAATTTTCGTTCCTCTGCCTCCGGCACGCTGCCGCGGGATGCCCGGTTCAAAATATTGGGATTAAGGAACAGCCGCCGGGCGCTGGCGGGGGCAAAATTGGTTACCGTTCCGGAGAATTCGATGGCCAGGGGAAGGTGGCAATCTTCGGTCAGGTAGCCGAGGGTGTAGTTTTCCAGGGCTAATTTGGGCACATTTCGCCCCAAAACCCGGTTGCGCAGCCAATCTTTTTGCTCATCCGGCTTGCGATATACCAGGCCGGAGCGCAAGTCCTGCGCTTGTTTACCCCGGGCATGGAGTTCTCCGCTCAAAACCAGGGCGCCGCTGCTGGTCAGCCGGGCGTTGATTCGGCTTTCCCAGTGATTATCTTCCGAGCGACTGAGAGGGGTAGAAATGATCTCTCCCCCGCTTTCCTTCACCGCCAGCACTTCGCAGCCCTCCCGGTCATCGGGAAGCTCTCCGGCAACCATGTAGTCCGCGGTGCATTCCAGCCAGATGGTATCGTTTTCCAGGGGCACGAAGGGAAGCACATGGTTGAACTGGCTGGAAGGAAAGTCCCTGATTAGCACTCCCTCATCCCGGGTGAGCATGAGCGCCGGGTAAGCAGTAATGCCTGCTTCTGCAAGCATGGCGATCATCAGGGTGGAAAGGTCTTTGCAATCGCCGTATTTATTCTCGAACACAGAGGCGCAGGAATTGGGCTGCCAGCCGCCGATATCTAAATAAATGGCCACGTAGCGGGTGTAATTTTGCAGGAAGGTATAGAGGCGCTGGATTTTTTCACGGTCATTTTGCGCCCCGGCAATCAGTTCTTGCACCTTTTCCTTTGCCTGCGGCGGCAGTTGATATTTATCCCGCGCCAGCGAGTGATACCATTTCGCCACCTCGTCCCAGGTTTGAAAGCTGCCCCGGGAATTGCCTAATTTGAAAGTCTCAGGGGCAAAATAGAGCGCCATCTGGCGCCGGGCTTCCGGGGGCATGTAAGGCTCTCTTACCCGCGGTTTAAGGACGGTTAATTTCCAGGTCCATTCCCGGCGGTTGTTGGCCTCCGTATAAACCGGCTCCACCTCGATTCCCAGCGGGTAAGTTTGAAAACGAATCTGCGGATCGTGGATGATCAGTTTGTAAGAAGCCGCCAGCACCGGCGCGTTATCCTGGGGATACCAGTCCGGCCAAAAGAATAAGGAGGCCACTTCTAATTCGTATTCATACTCGATGGTGTAGGGATAGCTGTTCCAGGCGAGTTCGATCCACTGGTAGCGGGATTCCTCGTATAGCGCATAGCCAACCGAAACCTGGGCTTTGTTGATATCTTTCTTGTCGGTTTTTTTGAGCACGGCTCCGGTAGTATCGATGATCTGGCCGGATAGCTTTTTGTATTTGATGAAAGGCGATTCTTCCACCATAATTTTGCCGCGCTCCTTCGCTTTCTCATTCAAAATCTGCTCGATCCGCCGCACGCGCAGGTACGCCTTCCCCTCATTAATGATCTCGAACTCGGTTTCAGCGGACACAATGATCGCATTCAAAGGTTCTGACTCGAGAGAATCTTCCTGCGCTGCCAGTGGAGCGCACAACGCCAGTCCCCCCGCCAACGCCGCCAGCCAAAGATATTTCTGATCCATATTCCCCTCTTTTTTTCCGATAGCGCTTGAAGTTTTTACAGCAGGCAACAGGCGAGCAAGCAGTAAGCAATTGGCAAATTACCGGAGAAAGGGGGCAGTTGCAAGCCCAGCAGGGTATCCTCTGCCTCCCTGCCACTGCCCCCTGCCCCTGCCTACTGCTCCTGCCCCTCCGCCCGGCTCAGCACGATCTGCCCCTGGTCGGCCTGTACCACGCTGTCGTAAAAATTCCGCAGCTCCTGGTATTCTCGCGGCTGGAAGTTCAATTGCTGGCGCATAAATTGGCGTTGGAGCTTAATGGCAGTTTCTTCCTGTTTCCAGCTATTCATGAACGTCAGCTTGCCGGCCTGGCGATTGGTAACCGCCTGGGGATGTTCCATCACCTGGAATCCTTCCGGCAGTGAGATGGTCAGGTCTTCGCTCTCGGCAATATTGTATGGAAATTCCACCGGAAAATAGCGCTTTTCGCGCTTGAACGGGTTCTCCTCGAAGCGGTTAAAAATCGGCGCGCTGAGATAGAGCATATTACCGGTCGCCTGGGCGTACCCCGGAACCCGGTAGTGAACCAGGATGGAAAGCGGGGATTCGAGATCTTCTTTTCCCTGAATCTCGAAAGAATCGATCTCTACCTCTCCGAAGCTCTCCTTGAGCGCCTCTTCAATGAATTCCTTTTCCTCTGACTCGGCCAACTCGTTGCGGGCCGCGATGGCGCGATATCCTTCGTAGCGAACCCGGGTGGTGGCACGCAAATCCCCCTCCGGGGAAAGCGCGGAAGTGGTATTGCAATAGGCCATGTTGGTCGCCCGGGGATGGGGAATCTTAATGAAGAAGCCTTCTCCCTCATCGATCAGCAAGCCGGTTTCCACCAGGTCTTCCACCGGGAGCATTCCGAAGGGGCAGTACTTATCCTGGGTGTCCATCACGTAGGTGTTGATTCCCGCCTGAACGTAAGCCAGCACGTAGTTGAACTGCTCCAGCATCGGGGTGTTTTCCCACACCCGGCCGTGGCTGCGGGTGCTCAGCAGCAATGGGTCGGCGTTGAAACCCGCGAGATTCAACAGATTCACCAGCAGGATATTCTTTTCCGCGCCGGTGCCTTTCGACTCTTTTAGAACATTGCCGGATTCCGTACTAATGTACTGGCTGCCCCGGGAGGTGGTAACGATGTTCTCCCGAACGTAATCGTACAAGGTTTTAATCTTTTCCAGATCGGAAAGCGGCTGAAGGGTCAACTTTTGCAACAGGTCTTTCAGCTCGGTTTCTTCCTTGAGGTATTTGTCGTAAAAGCTCCGTTGCTTTTTGACCAACTCCGGCCAGGAGTCGATGAACTTAATGTACTGGTACTGATCCTTAAATGCGATCAACTGGAAATGCAGCGCCGCCCGGTAATCTTCCAGGGTTCTCATATAGGGTTCATTTTTGACCGGGGGAAGGTTGCGCATGGTCCAGGTGTATTCTTTCAGCCGGTAACTCACCCCGACTTTTAGAATATCCTCCACCGTCGGTTCGATGTCGAAAGTGTTGCGGAAAAAGACGTGATAGCTGAAACCCGGCAGCATAACTACCGAATACTGGCTCACCCGGGTAAACTCCTGGTTCTGAAAATACCAGGGTTCTAACAAATGGACGTATTCGGAAATCTTTTCCAGTTCGTATTCGATCACTGCGCCAATTTCTACCCCGGGAAGGGCAAACACTTTGTATTTTATGTTCTTCTCTTGCTCATCAAAAATTTGTTTCCCATCCAGCTTGATCTTCTTCCCGCCCGGCAGCACGGTGTGGGCTTTCAGGGAGGTGATGCGGTCTTCGTGCCAGTAGGGAATCCGGAAATTGGCATACTCTTTTCCTTCTTCGTTAAGGATTTTGATGCGCGCGTGCTGCTTCAATTTCAGCTTGTAGCGGTTATTCTCTAAAATAATCTCGATATCGCCCCGGTCGAACAACCACACCGCATCGGCTTCCGGATCCTCCGGGATGGAGGTCATTTGCAGCTCCTCATCGGATACTTTGCCGAATTTGGGTATTTCCTGGGCGTTATTCATTCCCGCTGCGCCGGCCAGCAGGGTGAACAAAGCGGTAATCCAAATGGTTTTCATGATGATTGCCTCCTTCGTTTTACGCCATTACGAGACGCTCCCCGGTTATATATTCTCAAAACCTCATCAAATATTGAAAGATTTTTGAAATTTTCCCGGTTTTTCGCTGCTTCGGCAAATGTGCAGCCCCAACGCAAGCGTTTTTCAGAATCAGATAATTTTTGTCGTTTCGGAAGGATATGAAAAAAAATAATACCAGACCCGCCATGCCATGCAAACGGCAGAGAGTGTCGTCTGCCCGCGGACATCAATATCTTCAGGTACGGCCGGCTCTACAGGCGTAAAGACAACGGGAGTTCTCTGCCGGGCGGAATCTTACCCCTCATCGCCGAACATCTCTTCCGCCAAATCCAGCGCTTCCTGATGGAATTCTTCCGGAACGAATAAATACGCGGAATCGCCCAGCGGCGCTACCCCCCGAACACTCAACGCCCCGGAAAACCAGTTCTGGGAGATAAAATACGGAATATCGCGCTGCTTCAGGGCTTCCGCGACCATCTCCGCGTGAATTAACCCGGTAAAGGGCCCCAC
Source organism: uncultured Calditrichaceae bacterium (assembly GCA_964522165.1). Classification (GTDB taxonomy): domain Bacteria; phylum Calditrichota; class Calditrichia; order RBG-13-44-9; family J075; genus JABWBP01. The sequence goes on along the minus strand of CAZFVV010000015.1, from coordinate 44,509 downwards.
TTTTTTCCAGCCTGACGGTTCCTTCATTTTTTTCCTTCCCTATTTTGGGGTTGATGTATTACATTCTAATTTAGCTCATAAAAAACCGGATGAAAAGCGTTTTGAGATTCTGCCGGTTCTCTCACTTCGGCAGGATTGGCAAACGGGGAAAACACCCTGTGCGCCCGCGGGGAGCTTAAAATTTCCATCCGAAACCCCGGAACAATGTTGTGCGTTTTAACTCCCGTTTTAAGCATCGGAAAGGAAGGCAGCATGACTGTAGCACATAAATATACTACCATCGTTTTGGCAACCGCTCTACTGGGGGGTATTTCCATGCGCGCCCAGCCCGAAAAGGCTCTGAATGCGGCGGAGCTTCAATTAGCCTTGAAGAAATTGACCGTCCTGGGCAGCGTGCTCTACGTGGCCGCCCATCCGGACGACGAGAACACCCGGGTGCTGGCCTATTTTTCCAAAGGGAAGCTGATGCGCACCGGTTACTTAGCCATGACCCGCGGCGACGGGGGGCAAAACCTCATCGGAACCGAGCAGGGCGACCTCTTAGGGGTGATCCGCACCCAGGAGTTGCTGGCCGCCCGCAAAATTGACGGGGCGGAGCAGTTTTTCACCCGCGCAATCGACTTCGGATACTCCAAAAACCCGGAAGAGACCTTGAAACTCTGGGATAAAGAGAAAATATTATCCGACGCGGTCTGGGTAATCCGCAAATTCCGCCCGGACGTGATTCTCACCCGCTTTACCCCGGAATTGGGTGGGCACGGGCATCATCGCGCTTCCGCAATCCTGGCGGAAGAGGCGTTTGCCGCCGCGGGAGATTCTACCCGCTTCCCGGAGCAGTTGAAATTGGTGCAGCCCTGGCAGCCGAAACGGTTGTTGTGGAACGCCTGGCGGCCGGCGTTAGAGGAACAGAAGGCCGATTTGTCGCAGTTCCTGCAAATTGACGTGGGCGAATACAACCCCTTGTTAGGCGAATCCTATTCGGAGCTGGCCGCGGAAAGCCGCAGTATGCACAAAAGCCAGGGATTCGGGGCGGTGGCCAGCCGGGGCGCGGTGGCAGAGTATTTTCAGCATACCGCGGGGGAAGCGGCGCAGGGCGATCTCTTTGAGGGCATCAACACGAACTGGTCGCGTATTCCCGGGGGGGAGGCCGTGGGAATTCTTTTAGAGGAAGCCTTCCGGGCTTTTCAACCGGAAAATCCTTCCGCGGCCCTGCCGCACCTGCTCAAAGCCTCCCAACTGCTCGGCGATTTGCCGCCCGATCCCTGGATCGCGGTGAAGCGCGCGGAGCTGGCCGAAGCGATCCGCTCCTGCGCGGGCATCTGGCTGGAAGCCATCGCCGAGGATTATTCCGCCCCGCCGGGCAGCGAGGTCAAACTCCGGGCCATGCTGGTCAACCGCTCGAATTTCCCCGCCGTGCTGGAAAAGATCAGCCTGCCCTTTGGCGCGCCGGATTCGCTGCTGCGGGCGCCATTGAACAATAATCAGCCGCTAGAGATCGAAATTTCCCTGCGCCTGCCCGATGATGCGGAATATTCTCAACCCTACTGGCTGAAAGAGAGACCGGGCAAGGGCCTCTACGACATTGCGGATCAGCAATGGATCGGGCTGGCGGAAAATCCCGCCCCGCTTTCGATCAAATTCACGGTGTTGATGGGCGAGGAATACCTTAACTATGAAACCCCGCTTCTGTACCGCTGGCGTGATCCCGTGGAGGGAGAAAAATACCGCCGGTTCGAGATCATTCCCGCGGTAACGGTAAATTTCGAGGAGAGCAGCTATGTTTTCGGCGACGCCGCCCGGAAAGAGATCCAGCTGCGCATCAAATCCGGCAAGGCCGGCGCCCAGGGAAAAGTGCGCCTGAACCTGCCCGTCGGCTGGCAGGCCGGGACCACGGAGATTCCTTTTTCTTTCATGAAGAAGGATGAGGAGATTTCCCAGCGAATCGCCATCACCCCGCCGGCCACGCCGATGAGCCGCACTCTAACGGCGGAGGTGGTGTTGTCCGCCCCCCAACCGGCTCGCAGCATGGTCAATATCAATCACCCCCATATTCCCTTAAAAACGCTCTTTCCCCCCGCGGAAGCCAGCCTGGTGCGCATCGACCTGAAAAAAATCGAACGCAGGATCGGCTACGTCATGGGATCGGGCGACGATATTCCCCGCGCCCTGCAGCAGATCGGCTACCCGGTGGCCTTGCTCTCCGACGATGATTTGCTGAACCTGAATCTGAGCCGCTACGACGTGATCATTACCGGGGTGCGCGCCTACAATACCCGCGAGGTCTTGAAGCAAGCCCAGCCGCGCCTGTTGGAATTCGTGCGCAACGGCGGAACCCTCATCGTGCAATACAACACCTCCCAGGAACTGGTAACGGAAGAATTGGGTCCCTATCCCTTCAAGCTTTCGCGTGACCGCGTTTCCGTGGAAGAAACCCCGGTGGAGTTTCTGAACCTGGATCATCCCTTGCTGCACCATCCCAACAGCATCCTGCAGCGCGATTTTTCCGGTTGGGTGCAGGAGCGGGGGCTTTATTTCCCCGGGGAGTGGGACAAAAATTACCAGGCGGTGTTGAGCAGCAGCGATCCCGGTGAAAAATCCCTGCGGGGGGGAATTTTGTACGCCCGCTATGGAAAAGGAGTGTACATCTACAGCGCTTACTCCTGGTTCCGGCAATTGCCCGCGGGAGTGCCGGGGGCCTGCCGCCTGTTCGTGAATATGATTTGCGCGGGAATTTCCCACTAAATTCAGTGTTCGTGTGTTCAGGTGTTATAGTGTTTTGGTGTTATGGCAGTTTCGTCCAAAGTTCCTGTATCACTCGACACTTGAGCACTATAACACCATAACACCCAAACACGATAACACTTGAACATTCAACTTCTATGCCGATGAAGAAAGACTTCGATTCCCCTGATTCGCCGGCGGAGGAGCCGCCCCCGGTGTTCAGAAGCTGGGGCGGGTGGTACGCCCTGGTGCTGGCCACCTTGCTGGCGCTGATCGCGCTGTTTTACGCTTTTACGAAGGCGTTTGAATAAAAATTGTATGTTGATGGTGGTTTGTTGTTGGTTGTCCGTTGCCCCTCCCCTGACAACCAACGACTGACAACGAACAACCAACTACTACATCGCGGTAGAGTTAGTCCGCCGCCAGGCTTACTGGTTGCGAAGTTCAACTTCGCAACCCAATTGCGTGCCGAAGTTGAACTTCGGCACGAGGATCGACGGACTTTCTCTGCCGGGGAGTACTACTGACAACCAACAACTGACAATTCCCCCCTATGCACATACTCGACTGGATCGTTCTCACTGCCTCGCTTATTTTCATCGTGGTGTACGGGGTCTGGAAAGGCCGCGGCAGCAAAGATATTACCGGCTATTTCCTGGCCGATAAATCCATGCGCTGGTACACCATCCTGCTCTCCATCATGGCCACCCAGGCCAGCGCCATCACCTTTCTCTCCGTGCCGGGGCAGGCTTTTGTCGATGGGATGCGCTTCGTGCAGTTCTACTTCGGGCTGCCCTTAGCGATGATCATCCTGTGCATTACCTTTGTGCCCATTTTCCATCGCCTGAAGGTGTACACCGCCTATGAATTCCTGGAAAACCGCTTCGATTTGAAAACCCGGGGGCTGGCCAGCCTGCTGTTCCTTACCCAGCGGGGGCTGGCCGCGGGGCTGACCATCTACGCCCCGGCGCTGATTCTCTCCGTGATTCTGGGCTGGGACCTTTACCTGACCAACCTGCTCATGGGCGGGATGGTGATCATTTACACCGCCTCCGGGGGCACCCGGGCGGTGAACTGGACTCATTCCTACCAGATGCTGATCATTTTTTTGGGAATGTTAGCCGCCTTCGGGGTGCTGCTCTACTACCTGCCGGGGGATATTTCATTTTTGGAAGCCACCCACGTCGCCGGAAAAATGGGCAAATTGAACGCGATTGATTTCACCTTCGATTTGAACAACCGCTACACGGTGTGGTCCGGCATCCTGGGCGGGTTGTTCTTGCAGCTTTCCTACTTCGGCACCGACCAGTCGCAGGTGCAGCGCTACCTCACCGGGCGCTCCATCGCCCAGAGCCGCATGGGGCTGCTGCTCAACGGGATGGTCAAAATTCCCATGCAGTTTTTCATTCTCTTCATCGGGGCGATGCTGTTCGTGTTCTATCAATTCGAGGCCCCGCCGGTATTTTTCAATTCGGTAGAGACGGAAAAAATCCGCGCCAGCCAATATGCGGAAGAATTCAGCGAGCTGGAGCGGCAATACGAAAGCGCCGCGGCGGAAAAAGAAGCGCGGGTGCGGGAACTGGTCTCCGCCCTCCGCTCCGGGGATGAAGCGCAGATCAACGCGGCGGAGCGCGGCCTGGCGCAGGCGCAGGAAGCGGCGCTGGCCACCCGCAGCCAGGCCGTGGAAGTGCTCCGCGCCAATGATCCGGGCATGGATCCCAAAGATACCAACTACATTTTCCTCAGCTTTGTCACCCGCTACCTGCCGGTGGGGCTGGTGGGGCTGGTCATCGCGGCCATCATCGCCGCATCCATGTCTTCCACGGCTGCGGAGCTGAACGCCCTGGCCTCCACCACCATTGTGGACATTTACCGGCGAATTTTGCGGAAAAAAGACAGCGAAAAGCAGTACGTGGGCGCCTCGAAAATTGCCACGGTGCTCTGGGGCGTCTATGCGATCATCTTCGCGGAATCCGCCAGCCGGCTGGGTTCCTT
>CAZFVV010000015.1:0-39693 GCA_964522165.1 uncultured Calditrichaceae bacterium | reverse complement strand
TCTGGGGCGTCTATGCGATCATCTTCGCGGAATCCGCCAGCCGGCTGGGTTCCTTAGTGGAAGCGGTGAACATATTGGGATCGCTGTTCTACGGAACTATCCTGGGCATCTTTTTAGTCGCGTTTTACCTGAAGCGCATCGGCGGCGACGCGGTGTTCTACGCCGCCTTCGTCGCCGAGGCGGCGGTGTTGTACTGCTTTTTTTTTACTGATATTTCGTTTTTATGGTACAATGTGGTGGGGTGCGCGGGGGTGGTTATTGTTTCGGCAATATTAAGCCTTTTCTTCCGAAAACAACCGGGAGAATAATTGCCTGGATTATAGAGCATGGTTCGGAGATACCGAGGCTAACAACCTGCTATCCGCTGTAAAACGGAGAGGTGAGACATGAGAAATACTATTGAATTATTGGATGTTGTGGCGCTCACGGTTGATCTCCCGGAGTACAACCTGTGGCGTGGGCAAGTCGGTACTATTGTTGAAATACTTGCCGAGGGTAAGGCTTTTGAAGTGGAATTTTGTGGTCGTGAGGGCCGGACATACGAATCACTGGGTTTGCGCCCGGATCAAATTATGATATTACATTTTGAGCCGGCAAATGCGAATTCGGCGAGCGGAACCATTGTCGCAGAGCGTTAAATTGCTGCCCTCATCACCCTTGAAAGAGTGAGAATTTTTGCGGATTATATCGCCAAATCGTCATTGAATCCTTCTTCAACCCAGAAAAATCGGGTTTATAAAAAAATCTTCTAACGCAAACGATCAAAATCAAGGAGCACCATATAATGATGCGAAGCGTTCTCGCCGTCATTGCCGGGGTCGTGGCCGCCGGTATTATCATCGCCCTGGTAGAAATGGCCGGTCACCAGATTTATCCCTTGCCGGAGGGAGTAAATCCCGCCGACCCCGAATCCGTGAAAGCGGCCATGGCCAATATTCCGACCGGGGGGTTGTTATTCGTATTGTTAGCCTGGGCGTTGGGGAGTTTTGGAGGAGGCTGGCTGGCCGCCCGGATCGCCACCCAATCCCGGGTGCTGCACGGGATCATCGTCGGCGGCATCATGCTGCTGGCGGGAATCGTGAATATGGCCATGATCCCGCATCCGTTGTGGTTCTGGGTAGTGGGGGTGCTGATCTTTCTTCCCGCGGCCTACTTAGGAGCGCGGCTGGGCATTCCCAAAACAGCGGGGTAAACAGTTACGCTTCCGTATTACTTTTTCCGGCTCGCCTGTTCGTAGAGTTTCAGGTATTTTTTGGCGGTCGCCTGCCAGGAAAAATCCCCCTTCATACCATTGCGCTGGATTCTGGCCCAGGTTTTTTTGTCCGGGTAGAGCTTCAGGGCGGCCTGAAGGGCGTTCACCAACTCCGATTTTTTGAAAGCAGAAAATGTGAAGCCGTTTCCCTTGCCGGAATCCGGCTCAAAGTTGCTGATACACTCCGCCAGCTCATTCACCTCCCGCACCACCGGAACGGTTCCATAGCGCAGGCTTTCCAGGTGATAGCCATGGCGAGGGTCGCTTTTGGCGGGAAGCAGCAGCATATCCGCTCCCGAGAGAATCAGGTGCGCCAGGCGGGTATCCCAGCGTTCGTAGAAAATCAGCTTACCGGGATTCTCGCCGGCCAGTTTTTTGAAGGTCTCATTGTAAGGCGATTCGCCGGCGCCCATCACAATCCATTGCGCCTTCAACTTCAGCAAATTATTGATGCTTTCCAGCACCAGATCCGCCCCGTTTACCTCCGAGAGCTCGCCCACCAGGGCAATCAGCGGCAGTAAGGTATCGTTTTCCAGGTTCAGCTCCCGGCAAAGCTCTTTTTTATTGGCGCTTTTGTTCCCCAGGTTCTTGAGGTCATAATTGGCGGGGAGATTTTTATCGGTTTCCGGGTTCCAGGTCGAATAATCGGCGCCGTTCAAAACCCCGAAGATGTCTTTCTGGCGGGCGGTAATCACCTCGCCTAATCCCGGAACGGCTTTGGGGTCGGAAATGATGGCTTCGGCGAATCTTTCCCCCACCGTGTTAATCACGTCCGCGAACAACATCCCCCCTTTCAGCAGATTCAGGCTGCCTTTCAACTCGAACTCCCCGCCCGGGGCGATGAACTCCTCCCCGATCCCGATGCGGGCGGCGGTTTCCAGGGGAAAAATGCCCTGCTCGGAAAAATTGTGCACCGTCAGAATGGTATGGGTATTTTGGAAGAAGTCGTCATTTTTATAATGAGTTTTGAGATAAAAGGGGATTAGCGCGGTTCCCCAATCGTTGCAATGGATAATATCCGGCTGCCAGTATAACAACTTAAGAGTCTCGAATACCCCTTTGCAGAAATAAGCGAACCGTTCGGCGTTATCCGGGTAGGTTTCCCCGGTTTGCGGATCGGCATAAAACCCTTTCCGGTCGAAGTGCTCCGGCACGGACAGGAAATACACATGTACTTTTGAATTCGGCAAAAAAGCGGTTTTGCCGTTCGCGGTTTTGGTCTGGCTCGCCAACTCCACCTTTACTTCCCGCAGCCGGATCACTTCCCGCAAAACATATTTCCGTTCATTGATGGATTTGTATTTCGGCATCATCAGCCGGATATCCTGTTCCATCTCTTTGAGTGCAACCGGCAGGGCATTGGATATATCGGCTAAACCGGGGTTCGTATCCGTTGCCGCAAACGGATCGACTTCCGACGAAACGTAGCAAATCTTAAACGCTTTCATTGGTTCCTCTGCCATATTTTCGGCTTTCGCCTCTCCTGGTTCGCCTTAAAGTGCTTCGATGAACCTGCTGAGGTGGACCGGCGCTCGACCCGTTAAGGTCTAATCCACCCCAAAACCTAAACCATAATTTCTTTCAAAAACTGCGCCGCGTCTTCCGGGCTGGTAGGATTGATATAAAACCCGGTTCCCCATTCGAATCCGGCAAAGCGGGTGAGCTTGGGCATGATTTCTAAATGCCAGTGGTAGTGGCGCATCGGGGATTCTTGCATGGGAGCCTTGTGGAGCACAAAGTTGTAAGGCGGCGTTTGCAGGGCAATATTTAATTTTTGCATGACCGTCTTGAAGGTGATCGACAGGTGCCGAATACGGATTTCGTCGATCATTTCGTAATGGGAAAAATGCTCTTTAGGCAAAATCCAGGTCTCGAAGGGAGAACGGGCCGCAAATGGCTCCAGGGCGATGAAAAACTCTTCATCGTACACCACCCGGGTGTTATCTTTTAATTCCTGGCGGATAATATCGCAGAAAATGCAGCGCTCTTTCAGGTTGTAATAAGCGTTCGCGCCGTGCAGCTCTTCCAGCACTAACTTGGGAATGATGGGGGTAGCGATCAATTGGGAATGGGAGTGCTTCACGGTTGCCCCGGCGGCAAAGCCGTGGTTTTTAAAAATCATGGCATATTTCAAGCGGATATCTTTTTTCAAGTCCAGGATACGTTCCTTGAACACCCGGAACACATTCTCGATAGAGGGAATGTCTAAATCGCCCAGGGTTTTATCCTTATCCGGGGTTTCGATGATTACTTCATGGGCGCCCACCCCGTTCATCATGTCATAAATCCCGTCTCCCCGGCGGCTCAACTGCCCTTCCACCCGCAAAGCGGGGTATTTGTTGGGCACCACCCGGAGGGTCCAGCCGGGGGTATTGGGAGCGCCATGTTCGGGCCGGATGGCGAATATTTCCGGGGGGGTCATATCTTCATTGCCGGCTGTAAAGGGAGAAAATATATCTTTTTTTTCTTCGACGATGTTGAGGAAGTCAGTAGGCCGTTTTCCACGCTCGGAAGAAATGATCACCCAGCGATCGACGATCGGGTCTTTTCTTAGTTCGGGCATCCTGGTACAAAAAATAGTTTATTCAATATTTTTTAATAGGTTACAAATATATCGAAAAACCCAAATATAATCAAGAATAAAAAAATGCCGCCGAATGGCGCCCGGCGAAACGTCTGCGGCAGGCGCTCGCGTCGCTTCCCGGCTGTGCCGCCGGCGGTCTAATGACGGGAAACGCAGCGCAGCGCCGTTGAAGCGCGGGGGATATGAGGGAAGGATAAGAAGTAAAAAGGTAACGGGATAAACCTGAAGAGGCTCTTTTCCCTGGCTCCCTTTTCCTTTTTACTTCACACTTTTTACTTATTCAGGAAATTTTCGGTCAATTCCCGCTTCAGATATTCAAATGCTTCTTCCGGGGTATTGGAAAAGTGGATCAGTTTCAGGTCTTCGGGGTTGATCATCAGGTTTTCCACCATCAGGTCGAAATTGAGCAGTTGCTTCCAGTATTTCTCCCCGTAGAGAACGATGGATATTTTCTTTTGCACTTTCCGGGTTTGCCGCAGGGTAAGTAGTTCGAACAACTCATCTAAGGTGCCGAACCCGCCGGGGAAGACGACCATGGCCTTGGCCAGGTAAACGAACCAGAACTTGCGGGTAAAAAAGTAGTGAAATTCGAAATTCAATTCATCGGTAATGTAGGGATTGCAATCCTGCTCCATGGGAATGGAGATGTTCAGCCCCACCGAGCGCCCGCCGGGCACTTCCCCGGCGCCGCGGTTTGCCGCTTCCATAATTCCCGGGCCGCCCCCGGACGTAACCAGGAAGCGGCGCTGGGTATTGTACAAGTTCAGCGACCAGCGGGTAAGTAGGCCGGCCAGGATGCGCGCGTCTTCGTAATATTGGGAAAGCTCAAGCTGTTTTTCCGCAACCCGTTTCAGATGCAGATTCTCCTCGCCGGGGTCATTGCGATGGATTTCGATTGCCCGGGCCAGGTTTTTTTCGGCGGTTTCCCGGTCCACCATGCGCGCCGACCCGAAAAATACGATGGTGTCTTTTACCTTTAGCCGCTGAAAGCGCGATTGCGGCTCCAGGTATTCGGCAAGGATTCGCAGGGTTCGCGCCTCGGCGCTGTTCAAGAATTCGAGATTTTTATAGGCTTTGGCGGGTTTTTTCGACATGGTTACCCTTTTAGTTTCCGGATAATCGCATCCGCGAATTTTTCCACGAAACGAGTATCACTGGCGGTAATGATATTATCGTCAACGATCACGTTATCATAAGTATGATTTGCCCCCTGGCTCTCCAGCGCCTGGATGGATACGTAATCCGGATAGACGGTGGCTTTTTTATTTTGCAGGATGCCGGCGTTTGCCAGGGCAACCGGGGCGGTGCTGATCGCGGCGATGATTTTGCCGGAGGCCAAAGATTTGCGCAACAGATCATGGGTTTTTTCGTCGTCCCACAAATAAACCCGTGCGCCATAGCCGCCGACCAGGATCACGGCGCCAAATTCCCGGGGATCGAGGTCCTCGATTTTACAATCCGGGGCAACGTGGCCGTTGATTCTCCCCAGCGCTTTTTCCAGGGTATTGCTGGCCACGCAAACGTCCGCGCCTTCGCTTTCCAGGCGCTCGTAAAGATAATCGAATTCCTGATCGTTATAGTTTTTCTGGCCCAGGATGATTGCCACTTGTTTTCCGTCCAGAGATGCCATAGGTGCCTCCAAATTTCTAAGTCGCATTTGGTGTTTGTAAGGTTATCTGATTTTATACTCGTTAAGGGTTATCTGTGGCGTTTCTTTTCGAGGGGTGCAATTCCGGATAAGCCGGGATTGCACCCCGGTTTCTCCTCGATCATTATCCTTTGCGGTTCAAGACTTCCGGATTTACAATCGAAACCGGCGTTTCCCCGTGAATGGCGTGAATGATATTCCGCGCCGCGATTTCCGCCATTTTGTTGCGGGTGGCAACCGTGGCGCTGGCGATGTGGGGAGCCAGCAACACGTTGTTCAATTCTGCAAGCCCCCCGGCCAGTTCCGGTTCGCGTTCATAGACATCCAGGGCCGCCCCGGCAATTTTGCCCTCGCGAAGCGCCCGCACCAGCGCCGCTTCATCGATGATGGCGCCCCGGGCAGTATTCACCAGGTAGGCGGTGGGCTTCATCAGGGTAAATTCAGGCTCGCCGAGCAGGTGGGTGGTTTCTGCGCCGAGGGGCAGGTGGATGGTGACGAAATCAGCCTCTTTTAGCAACAGGGGGAGGCTCACCCGCCGGGCATGAAAGGTTTTCTCCAGGTGGGGATTGGGCGCACGATCAAAGTAGAGAATATTCATCTTCCACCCCGCAGAGCGTTCCGCCACTGCGGTTCCGATCCGCCCCGCCCCGACAATCCCCAGGGTTGTGCCGACCAGGTCTGCCCCCAGTAAAAACAAGGGGTCCCAGCCCCGGAAGCGGCCGTTTCGCACCAGCGCGTCCCCTGCTACTACGTTACGCGCCAGGGCCAGCAACAGGGTCCAGGTGAAATCCGCGGTGGCGTCGGTGAGCACTCCGGGCGTGTTGGTGACCGCAATTCCCCGGCGGGTGGCGTAAGCGACGTCCACGTTATCCACCCCCACGGCGTGGTTGGAGATCACCTTCAGCTTCGGCGCGGCGTCCATTATCTCGGGGGTGATGGCGTCGGTGAGCAGGCACAATACCGCGTCAGCGTCTTTCAGCTTGCGCTTGAGCAGCTCGCCGGGCAGGGTTTCGCTGCTCGCATTGTGCTCCACCTCGAAATGCGACTTCAACAGGTCGATGCCGATTGGGGGAATATTGCGCGTGATAAAGACCTTCACCGGTTTCTCGCCAGGTTTTGGTTGCCGTAAAAGAAGAAAATATTACGGATTTTCAACCCTGAAATCAACAGCTTAAGAAAGTCCCGGCCGATACAATGCGATGATGCAATTAAAAACCGCTAATGGCGGGAGATCGCATTAGCGGTTAGAGCGGCTACGGAAACAGGCACAGCGGCTTTATTTGTTGATCGCCAAAATTTGCTGATACTGCTGCATGTTGTGCAGCACCTCAACAGCGCGTTTTACTTCCGGGTCGTGGGAAAGCTGCACCCGGGTGCGGGCTTCGGAGTCCTGTAACTTTTCCGCGAATTCCGCTTCCAGGTTTTGGATGATGTCCTGGCGGTGCTCGGTGAACTCATCGCGCTTTTGGGTATCCAGCTTCTGGAGCGCCACTTCCACCAGGTCGTGCACGTCTTCGCTGTATTTCTTTTCCCGGGCAATTTTGAGGAATTCGTTTAACTCCGTTTCTCCCTCCAGCTCAAAATCGAATTCCTGCCGCTGGACATAGGCTTCAAATTCCTGCAGGAGAGGCTCATCCACCGCTGCCATGCCGGACTCCTTCAGTCCCGGGTTCTTGCTCATATACTCTACCGTAAACTGGAAGAAGAGTCCCCGCGCCAACAGGGTTTGCATAAAGGGATCCAGTTCCGCTTCCGGCATCGCCACGTCCGGTTGAATTCCGCCCCCGCTGTGAACCACCCGTCCGTTGACGGTAAAGTAATCGATTTTCGGATCGTACTCCACGCTATCGGAAAGGTCGGTGAACACGGAATTATTCTTCTTGTACTCCTCTTTCTGGATGGAACGCCCGGAGGGAACGTAATATTTTGCGGTGGTGATTTTCAAATAGGCCTGGGTCACTTTATCGATCGGGAATACCTTTTGTACCAGGCCCTTGCCGAAGGTTTCAGTTCCCACCAACACTCCCCGGTCGAGGTCCTGGATGGCCCCGGCGACGATTTCCGAAGCGCTGGCGCTGGAACGGTCGATCAATACCACCAGGGGCTGGGCGGGCAGGAGGGGATTCTCTTTGGTAAAAAATTTATTTTCGCTTTCATGAACCCCGCGGGTGGAAACCACCAACTGGCCGGGGGGCAGAAACACGTTCGCTACCTCTACTGCGGAGGTGAGCAGCCCGCCGGGGTTTCCCCGCAAATCCAGGATGGCCCGCTCGATGGCGCTTTGCATTTGCAAAGCAGTGATGGCGTCGCGCAATTCTTTGCCGGCTTTATCCGAAAAGGCGGCGAGGCGGATGTAGGCGGTTCCCGGCTCCAGAAATGCCGCATAGGTGACGTCCTTCAGCACGATCTCTTCCCGGGTCAATTCCACGGTAAAAGGTTGATTCACCCCGGGACGCTCGATTTCAATGCTCACCCGGCTGCCGATTTTTCCGCGCAATTTTTGCGAGGCGTCTTCCAGGTTCATGTTGCGGGTCAGTTCCCCGTCGATCTTCGTGATCACGTCGCCGGGGCGAATGCCGACGCGCTGGGCGGGAGTTTCTTCCATGGGCGCAATGACGGTAATCTTTTTATTCTGCATCCCGATTTCCATGCCCACCCCGCCGTATTTGCCGCGGGTAATCATGCGCATTTGCTGGGAGCCGGGATCCTCGAAGAATACCGTGTAGGGATCGAATTCCTGGAGCATTCCCTTGATGGCGGATTTGCTAAGGGTTTCCGGGTTCAATTCATCCACGTAATTGCGGGAAACCGTCTCGAACACTTCTTTGAGATAGAACAGCCCCTTGTCGATCTTATAATAAATATCGTCGTTATCGTTTGCGCGAGACTGGTTGGCGAACCAGCCGGCGGAAAAAAGCACGGTAAAAACCGTGAGCCAGGCGAGAAATTGTTTACGGTTGAACATTCCGAAAACCTCCGGTTATTTTTCGGTATATAGGATATATTGCGGCTTCCCTGCAAAAGTTTCCTCGATCATTTTCAAGAGAGCCCGGGATATTGCCTCCCCTTGAAACCTTAAAATCGGCTGAAAATGAAAATAGTTTAAGATAAGAATCGAGCAATTGCAAGGGGAGGGAAGAATTGCGAGGGGCGAGTTCTTGTTTTTCGCAAACTCGCATTTTGCACTCCAATACTGCCCCAATTACACCAGGTCGGCGATGGAGCCGAAGCCGGGATCGAATAAGCGCCGGTAGGCGCGAATGGCGTACCCGTCGGTCATTCCGGCGACGTGGTCGCAGATGATCCTCATACGCTCCGCTTCGCCGGGGGCTTGCAGCACCATCCGGTGGGTGGTTTCCGGCAGCAGTTGAAACGGCGGCGCAGCGGCCGCGGAATAGTTCTGCGCCAGGGCCAGGAAAATCCGCTCCAGGATATAATTCAGCTTGTAGCGCAGTTGCTGCAGTTGCGGGGAGTCGAAAACGATGTCCGAGGCCACTTTTTTATAAAAACCTGCTTCAGCGCGGATCGCCTGGTCAACTTCCAGCTCGTAGCGATAGCGGTTGGTAAGATCGCTCATAAAGTTATTTCGCTCCTTTAAACGGCAGGCGGCGATGAAATCGCCGATCTTGCGGGAAAAAGTACGCTCCACGGTTCCCCCCTCCACTGCGGTGAGGATTCCATCCAGGAGGAGGGCTTCCGTTTTCGACAGGGAATGCTCCGAAGCCCATTTTTCCAGGCGAGCCGGGGTTATGAAGCGGGCGTGAACCCCGTCGATAACGTCGTGCAGGGAATAGGCGGTATCATCCGCCCAGTCCATGATCTGGCACTCCACGCTGCGGAAGCGATTGAGCGTTTCGCCGGGAGGCAGATCGGCGGGGAAAGGGCGCCGGTCGAATACGAACCCCAGGCAGCTTTCCTGGCCGTCGTACAAAAAATAGCGCTCCGGGTTCTGCGCCTGGCGCAGCAGGGTTTTGTATTTCATCACCCCGTCTAACAGGGCGCGGGTGGGATTCATCCCGGCGCGCCGGGGGCCTACGGCATAAATGATGGCGGTCAATACCCGGAGGGTCTGGGCATTGCCCTCGAACCCGCCGAAATTGCGCATCAGGCGATTCAGGGTGCTCTCCCCGCCGTGCCCGAAGGGGGGATGCCCCAGGTCGTGCGCCAGGCACACTGCTTCCACCAAATCCGGGTCGATATAGAATTCCTTATTCAGCAGCGGGCTTTGCCGCCGGAGGTAATTGCAGATCGAGCGCCCGATCTGCGCCACTTCGATGGAATGAGTGAGGCGGGTGCGGTAAAAATCATACTCCCCGGAGAGGAACACCTGGGTTTTAGCCTGCAAACGCCGCCAGGCGGAGCTGTAAATGATCCGGTCGCGGTCGCGCTGGAAGGGAGTGCGGTAGTCCTTCCCCTTGCGCTGGCCTAAAAATTCGCAATCGAAGACGGTGTAAAAAGAGTTCTCTTTGATGGGAGGGAGGTTCAATGGAATTTCCTCTTATAATCTGATGTTATGCAGGATTTATTACGCAGGGATAAATCCCTGCAAAAATATGAAAAGGTTGATATATTCAACCATCCCCGATCGAAAGATCGGGGCTATTCAAGTCTCCTGTAAACAATTGAATAGCCCCGCGATTCATCGCGGGGGGCGATGAATCCTCTCTCACAATTTGAGAGGGGATTTATCCCCGAATCATGCCCAGTGCGTAACATCAGTTATAATAAAAGGATGAAGGATGACGAGGCGCGTATTGTGTATTCCGTTTGGTGTGAAACGTAAATTTACGCAATACGCATTACGCCCTCTCTTACTTCTCCCTCTCCAGCGGCAGTTCCATGGGTTCCATCAGCTTTCCCACGGGGTACACGTTCACCCGGCTTTCCCAGAAGGGGGTGCGCTTATAGAAAAAGTAGAGCCGCTCCCAGTAGCTGGCCCTGCCGATGGAATCTGCCGAGAATGCGCGCTCGAATTCATCCCGGAGCGCGGGATTTTCCGCCAGCATCTCCCGGGCAATTTTCTCTAACACATAATCTTCCGCATACTCCTTGCGCTCGAAGATCGTATCCCAGAATCCCCACTGCGCGAAGGAATCCGGCCCGCCCGGCTCCAGCAAATGCACCGCCACGCGATTGCTGCGCTGGTTCAGCATAATCACCGCGCTGCCGGCGGGGTAAAAACGCTCCTCCTCCAGCGACTCCAAATCGAAGCTGGCGCGGTGGCGTCCCTCGTAGGGGCGCTCCATCCAGCGCACGTTCCGGAAGCGATAACTGTGAACTTTCAAGGTGCGGTCTTCGGCCAGGCGGCGCACCTGAACGCCGTGCAGCCGGAGTTTGGCAAGCTGTTGCTGCCATTCCCGGGGGACCAGGTAGGCGTGGGGCGCCTGCGCGGAATCCTTGACCACGGCGCGTTTGTAGAACGGAATTTCATAATTTGCCGGGGCGTCGCCGTATTGCACCCACAACCCGCCGGAAATTTCGCTGCGGGAAATTTGCTGCTCCACCCCCAAAAACGGGGTAAGAACGCTGTCTTTCATGTCTTCATCCAAACGAAGAGGGAAGAATTGCCCCGCCAATTGCGACGCGGTTTGCTGGTCGGAGAGCCGGTTGGCGCGCAGCAGCGCCGCTTTTTCCCGGTTGCACAGTTCTAAGATCGCGCCCATAAGCCGGTAGGTTGCGTTTACCCGGGTGCGGTAATCTTTGAGCATGTGGGTCTCGATCAAATAGAACACCCGGTTCTGGATGGCGCCGTAGCCGGTGGAATAGCGCGGCTCGAAGGGGCTGCACACCAGCCCCTCAAGGATATCCGGGCGCTCTTTGAACCAGAAATAGCGCATCATCGGCAGCCCCTGCTCCTCCATGCTGCGGTTCAGGAACGGCTCCATGGTTTCGGAAATCCAGCGGCGCAAGGGTTCCGCCACGTCCTGCTGGTCTTCCAGGCCGTAAGTGATTACGTAGCGATGGTCCGCCCCGTCGGTGACGTGGGTATCCGCCAAAAAATCCGGCAGCCAGCGATTGAACAGTTGCAGCCAGGCCTGCATCTCCGGCGCTTCCGCTTTCAGATAATCGCGGTTGAGGTTGAGGTTCTGCGCGTTGGCGCGGAAGCCCACCTCCCGGGGGCCGTTCTGGTTGATGCGGTTGTAGGGGCCGAAATTCTCGTGCCCGTCCACGTTGAAGATCGGGATGATTAGCAGGGTAACCCCGTTCAACAGGTGCGCCAGAGATTTGGTGATCGCCAGCTCCCGCATCAGCATCAGGCCGGCGTCCTTGCCGTCCGGCTCCCCGGCGTGGATGCAATTCTGGATCAACACGACGGCGTTGCCGGAGGCGCGCGCCTTTTCGGGGGTGAAATTGCCGTTTTTGTCAATGATGACTAAGGAAAGTTCCCGCCCCTGGGGGCTTTCGCCGAAGGTTGTATAGCGCACCCAGGCGGAAGCATCATCTAAGCGGCGGCAGTAGTCGAGGGTTTCGCGGTAGCGGGGAGTTTCCGTAAAAGCGGATTGCTCCGCGGGGGTAAGCCAGTTCGGGGGAACGTCCGCCGGCGCCTCAGTTAACAGGAAGCCGTTGAACGCCGGGATGAGCAGGTATAAAGTTAAAACGAGCCTCCCCCCCCGCTTTTTGATGAAAAAAAATCGCATTGCCAATCCCGCCATGCCGGTTCTCCCTGTAAAACACAACGAAAACGTAATGATTTAATGGGAAAAATTCAATAGATTATAGGGAAACCGAACATTCATTTCCGCAGAATAGACCGTTAGCCGCTGAACTATCGACCTCGCGGCGAAGGGCGGGCAAAATCGGGGATGTGAAAGCGTTTGCGATAGGCGCCCGGCGCCAGCCCGGTCGTGCGTTTGAACAAACGCCGGAAGAAGGCCGGGTCCTCGTAGCCGACCTGCCAACTGATCTCATCGACGGACGCCTCGGTGCGCTCCAGCCGGCGCTTCGCGTCTTCGATCCGCAGGCGCTGGACATAGGCAAGCGGGGTGAGACCGGTCGCGTTTGTAAAGCGGCGCTTGAAGGTGCGTTCGGAGAGCCGCGAGCGCTTGATCATCTCCTGCACGGGGTTGGCGACCGAGAAATGGGTATCCAGCCATTGCTGCGCGTTCAGGACGTCGCCGTCGCCGTGGTCGCGCTTGCCTTTGAAAACGATGTAGGGGGTAAGCCCATCCTGGTGCCATTGCAGCGCAAAGAGGCGCGCGACCTCCTGCGCGGCGGTCGCGCCCGCGTAACGGGCAATGAGGTAGAGCACCAGGTCGTGCCAGGTCATCGATGCGCCCGAGCTCACCAACTCTTCGCGCAAGCCCGATATGATCAGCACGCGTTCCGGATGAATCGGAACGGCCGGATAAATGTTCGCGAACGAGCGGGCGTAACCATAGTGCACCGTGGCATCCTTGCCGTCGAAAAGGCCCGTTTCGGCCAGTAAAAAGATCCCCGAGCAGGCCGAGCAGAGCACCGCCCCGCGCTCGTACATCCTGCCGAGCCAGTCCACCAAAGAGGGATAGCGTCCCTTCTTCCAACCTTCGGGTTGCAGCAGCACCGATGGGACGATCACGATATCGGTCATTTCGATCTCAGCAATCGCCCGCTGCACGTTGATCGGAACGCCGCTGGCCAGTTTAAGAGGGCCTGCCGCCTCGCCCACGATCTCGATGTGAAACGGCGCCTGCGCGCCCACGCCGGCATTGGGCACGTCCATAAGCTTGAAAGCATTCATGACATCAAAGATGCCGCTCAGGGTGGAGACCACCGCGTCAGGCAGCGCAACGAGGCTGACGTGACGCGGATCCGATCCGGCGTAAATCGATGGTTTAGTCATGGCAAATGCTCCTCTCGAAAGTACCCTTGCATTTGAGAGCGCGGGTGAAATCGACCGAAACAGGTGCGGCGCTGCGGGTTGTTGGCCCACATAGCGCATTGATTTTGGCACAAATGAACCGATTTTGGGCGATTCCGGCTCTGGCGTCGCACCGCTCTTCGTGTTATCATGTGCATGACGTTTAGAACTTTTAAAATCATAACCAGGAGGATAGTATGGATACACCCATGATTGATCAAGCAAAATTGGAATCTTTTCTTGCGCGCACCGTCAACGACCTGTCCGCCGGCCACGCGGGAGTGATGGTGAGCATCGGCGCGAAGCTCGGCCTCTACAAGGCCATGGCGGGGGCAGGCCCGATCACTCCGAAGGAGTTAGCGGCGCGCACGGGCTGCGGGGAGCGCTACGTGAGCGAGTGGCTGAACTCGCAAGTCGCCGGCGGCTACGTCGAGTATCACGCGATTAGCGGCACCTACGAGCTTTTGCCTGAGCAGGCAATGGTGCTGGCCGACGAGGACAGCCCGGTGTACATGCCCCACGCGTGGCAGGTCACCGCATCGATGTGGCTCGACGAGGAGAAGACCATCGAAGCCTTCCGCACCGGAAAAGGCGTGGCCTGGGGAGAACATAGCGAGCGGCTTTACTGCGGCGTGGCGGCCTTCTATCGCAACGCCTATCGCGGCAGCCTGGTATCGCAATGGCTGCCGGCGCTCGATGGCGTGGTGGAGAAACTCGAGGCCGGTATCACCGTGGCCGACGTGGGCTGCGGCCACGGCCACTCGACCCTGCTGATGGCCGAGGCCTTCCCGCGCTCCCGCTTCCACGGCTTCGACGTGCACCCCGCTTCGATCGAGGAGGCCCGGCGCAACGCAGCCGGGGCCGGCCTCGAAGAACGGGTTACCTTCGAGGCGGCCCGGGCGACTGACTATCCCGGCGAAGGCTACGGGCTGATCTGCTTCTTCGATGCGCTGCACGACATGGGCGACCCCATCGCCGCGGCGCGGCACGCCGCCGGTCGCCTTGCTCCGGACGGTACGGTGATGTTGATCGAGCCGTTCGCCAACGACCGCGTCGAGGACAACATATCGCCGGTCGCGCGGCTCTACTACTCCGGTTCGGCTGCCCTCTGCTGCGCGAACGCAATCGCCGATGGCGGGCATCTCGTCCTCGGTGCGCAGGCGGGCGAGGCACGCCTGGCCGAGGTGTTCCGCAAGGCAGGGTTTACGCACTTCCGGCGCGCGGCCGAGACTCCCTTCAACCTGATCCTCGAAGCGCGGCGCTAACCATCTGAGGGAGGAGCAAACCCGGGCAGGGAGCTCCTCCCTTTTTTTTAAATTTTGAAACGCCCGGAATATGGCCGTGTGGAGTACCATCACCGTATCCCCAGCACCCCCCCGATCACAAACAGCGCCCAATAAGAGATGAGCAGCGCCCCGGCAATGTTCATCACAAAGCCGGCCGCCAGCATCCGGCTTAGCGATACCCCTTTCACCCCTCCGAACGCCAGCCCGTTTACCCCGGTAGCGATGGGGCTCATAAACGCGCAGGTGCAGGACAGGGTAATGATGATCAATCCCTGCACCGCCGAAAAACCCAGGGGTTCCGCCAACGGCAGGGCGACGATAAAAAAGCTGAGCTGCACCGCCGTGTTGCTCAATACCTCGGTGGCGAAGGAAGTGATCAGGGCGATAACCAGGTAGATTGCAAAGACCGACAATTCCCCCGGCAGAATTTTTTCCGCCAGTTCCGCAAAATAAAGATGCAGCTTAAACAGGTATAATATGCCCGCCAGCGCTACCGCAACTCCCACGAACACGAATCCCCGGGCCGGGAGATCGCTGTAACAATCCTTAAGTGTCAAGAGCGGCCTTTTCCCGGTATTTTCCCATCCTGCCAGGGGAAAAGAGAACAGGAACAGGCTGAACAGGGCGGTGAACACGCCGGTGGTGATCAGGATGCTGCGCCCGTGGGCGGGATATTGCATCAGCAGCGCCGAGAAGAGCAGCGAGGAAAGGAAAAATACCAGGGTAATAATCAACCCGGCCATTTGCAGGGGGTGGTGAGTCTGCCCGGCATCGAAGGGCAGGCGGATGGGCCGGGCGGCAAATCTCCAGGTGCGGAAAACGCCTGCCAGTGTCAGCCAGGCGACAGCGACGAAACAGATCACCAGGGGAATTCCCCACACCAGCCAGGCGGCGAAGGTGAGCATCTCGCTGCCCGGAACCCCCTTCAATTCCGCGTAACTGACCAAAATGCCGTTGGCCGGGGTGCCGGTGAGGGAGCCCATGCCGCCGATATTTGCCCCGTAAATGGCCGAGAGAGCCAGTAACGTGGGGACGTTTTTATGGGTCGGGTCGGCGGGATCGAAGGACTGGCGGAGCAGTTCCAAAATCGGCAGCAGGGTGAGCACCGTGATGGCGTTGGGAATGAAAAGCGAGAGAAACGCCGAGAGCGCCAGCAGGTAGAGTAAAATCCGCGACAGGGAGAGATGCTTCTCCCCGATGAAGAAAAACACGATGCGCTGGGGAAGTTTTACCTTGATGATCAGGCGGGAAACCAGGAAACCGCTGATCAGGAAAAAAATGACCTGGATGGTGTCCATGCTCGAAGCTTACGCATTACGAATTACGGAATACGCAATACGCATTACGCAGATTGTATTCCGTATTGCGTATTTCGTATTGCGTCGCGAATAGAAGCCGGTGAATGCGGAGACCAACTTACGATAAAGGCAGCACTCTTCAAAATCGAATTTCATTTGACAGTCCCGGGCCTCAACCGTATATTTTGCCGCCATGTTCAAACACTTTGCCAAATCCCTGGAAAAAACCTTCAAACGTTTGCTGAAAGGTTTTTTGCCGGGCATTCTCCCCAAATCCGCCAAAGAAAAGCCCCGCCCGGACGATCTGCGCAAAATCCTGGTATTTCGCCTGGATCAGCGCATCGGCAACGGGATTTTACTGCTTCCCCTGCTGCGCGCCATCCGCGCTTCCCGCCCGGCGGCGGACCTCCACCTGTTGATCCATCACCCCGTGGCGGACCTCTTCCGCGCCGCCGCCGGCAGCCTGATCGACCGATTGTGGCCCTACGACCAGCCCGCGCTGATGAAGCGCCCCTGGCAGTATCTGGCGCTGTTTTGGAAATTGCGGCAAGAACGGTTCGACATGGTGATTACCTCCCACAACCCGGATAATTTCTCTCTTTCCCAGGCGCTGGCCGGGCGCTTTTTTAAACCGCGCTGGCTGGTAGGTTTCGACTGGAAAGAAAACGCCCGTTTTTACGATCTGGCGGTTCCTTCCTCCGCCACCAAACCCTACGCCGATGCGATGGTGGACCTCTGGCGGGCGCTCGACCCGGGCGCGGCCTTCACCGCGGGTGAATTGCGGGTTCCTGCGGAAGTAATCTCCCGGGTGGCCGCCAAATTCCCCCCGGCCGCGGGAGGCGGAATTCTGATCTGGCTGGGCGCGACCGGCAACAAAGTGCTGCCGGGGGATATTTTTTCTTATTTGTATGAACAAATCCGCGAGCACAGCGACCTTCCGGTGCATTTCGCCGCCGGCCCGGCGGACCTGGAGCGGTTGTCCCGCTACCCGGACTGGATTCGGGAAAAGACCCTGGCCTGGAAAGAACCCCTGGTGGAGACGGCGGCGTTCTTTTCCTGCTTCAAGCTCTTCGTTTCCGGCGATACCGGCCCCATGCACTTAGCCGCGGCGCTCGGCATTCCCACCCTGACCATTTTTGTGGATTCCAACATTCAGCAATACGGTTATAATGACGGAGAGCGCCATTTTTCCCTGCTCTGGAAAAACACCCCGGAAGACCGCCGGATATTGAACCGCTTCCTGGAAATGCTGCTGAAAATGGCCGCGCCGGGGCAGTAACAGGTTATACTCGTTAAGGCTGATCCCGCCATCCGGAAGCGCGTTTTTTTAGTGTTTTGGTGGAGTTGAATTCACGCCCTGAACAGCTAAAATACCCTGATTCCAACACCGCATCCTTTACGGCTCACTCTTGCGGGAGGCGGAACAGCCGCCGGGCATTCCCGGTGGTGATGCGGGCGATTTCTTCCCGGGGCTTGCGATGGATTTCAGCCAATTTTTCCGTCACATAGACGACATTGGCAGGCTCGTTGCGCTGCTTGCGCAGCGGGGCGGGGGGAATAAAAGGAGAATCGGTTTCCAGCAGAAGGCGGTCCAGGGGCACGAATTTGACCACTTCCCCGCGGGAGAAGCTGGGAAAAGTAATGTCCGCGGTAAAGGAGATGTGCAGCCCCATTTCCAGGTAGAACCGCGCGTCGATCACCTCCCCGGCGAAGCAGTGCATTACCCCGGCCAGCGCGGTGATTTTTTCTTCCTGAAAGAACCATTGCATTTCCCGCTGGGCGGAGCGGTTGTGGATGGCTACCGGCATATCCAGCTCCCGGGCAACGCCTAACATGGCGCGGAACATCTGGTACTGCTCGCGGTGGTAGGTTTTATCCCAATAAAAATCCAGCCCGATTTCGCCGATAGCGACGATTTTCGCCTCCTGCTTTGCCAAATCTCGAATCGCATCCACGTCGCCGGGGGCGGCAAGGTGCGCCTCCGAGGGGTGGATGCCGGCGGCGGCAAAGACATGCGGGCGGCGGCGGGCGATCTCCAGTGTCTCCCTGCTGGAAGTGAGGCCGGTGCCCAGGGTGATGATTTGCGCCACCCCGGCTTCCCGCGCCCGGGCGATGACCGCCTCGCGGTCCCGCTCAAATTCCTCGAAATGCAGGTGGGTGTGGGTGTCGATGTAGGTCATGGAACCGGGAAAATGAAGTCCTGAAGGGAATCCGGATGCTTTACCGGCCCCGATTCAGGCCCGTCAGGGAATTTAGTCCGTTATAAACTCTTCTCTCACCATCCCCACCGGTCGGTTCAAAAAAATATGAAGGTCGTGATGATGAACAGTAACCCTAAAATAACCAGCGAATACGCCATATACCCAAAGAAACTGGGCATTTTGATGTTCGACTGCTCGGAAATGGATTTGACCATGAAATTGGGAGCGTTGCCGATGTAGGTATTCGCTCCGAAAAACACCGCCCCGGTGCTGATCGCTTTGAGGTAAATGGCCCCGTCGCTCATCAGCCATTGCACCCCGGGCACTCCGGCGAACAGTTGGCTGAATTTTCCTATTGCCGTATTGAAAAACACCAGGTAGGTCGGAGCGTTGTCCAAAAAGCTCGATAACGCCCCGGTAATCCAGAAGTAGTGCCAGGGTTCTTCCACCGCCCGGATGATGAAACTCAAATGCCCCTGCTCCCCGGCCCGCAGCATTGCCAGCGCCGGGATGATGGTGATAAATATCCCCGCAAACAATTTGGCCACTTCCAGAATCGGAAACCAGTTGAACTCGTTGCCTTCGCGATATTTCCGGGGGGTGATCTTAAAGGAGAGAAGCCCCATGGCGATCAGGAAAAAATCCCGGATAATATTCTGCCAGTGCATGTGAATGCCCAGCACGGTCACCTCTCCCAGGTGAACGTAGCCGCTGAAGAGCACTCCCCCGATAATCCCCAACAGAAATACAATATTGAATAGCCCCTGGATTTCCATACGATAGGTTTGGGTACGCTTTTTGAGCGTGCGGGCGTCTTCCACCTCTACCTTCTCGTTTACTATCAGGTCATCCCCCATATCATCCGGCAAATCGACCTGGGTGTCGATCAAGTGCAGTTTTTCGTGCCAGCCCTCTTTGCGAAACATGTAGGTATCCCAGGCAAAGAAAACGGCCAGTAAAACACTCGCCACGAAAAGCATTTCCCAGAAAATACTGAAAGTCCAGAAAAATTTTACCCCTTGCAGAAATCCTAAAAAGAGAGGAGGATCGCCCAGCGGGGTAAGGGAACCGCCGATGTTCGCGACCAGGAAGATGAAGAAAACGATCAAATGCACCTTCGATTGCCGGTATTGATTCATGCGGATAAAGGGGCGGATGAGCACCATAGCCGCGCCGGTGGTGCCGATCCAGGAGGCCAGCGCGGTACCGATGATCAACAGCACCAGGTTGTTCAGCGGCACTCCTACCGGCGCTCCTTTTACCAAAATGCCCCCGGCCACGGTGTAGAGCGCCCATAGCAAGATGATGAAAGGAATGTATTCCAGGAGATAGGTGTGCAGTATTTCATGTACCGCAGCGGCGCGGAATTCGGCCACAAAAGGAACCGCGAACAGCAGCGCCCAGAATGCGGAAATCTTTCCGAAATGGTGATGCCAGAAGTGCGGCGCAATTAGAGGAAAAATGGCAATGGAGAGTAATATGCCGAGGAAAGGGATCACGCTCCACAAGGGCAACTCCGTGCCGATGGAGGAGCCGTGAGATTTGCCCTCACCGTGGGCTGCACCGGCGCTGTCTTCATCCGCCACGAACGCAGGTTCCGCGGCCAGCGAATCGCCTGAGGCAGAGGCGGCCAGGCTGTCACTGTTCCCGGCTAATGCCAGGGAACCGCCAACCCCCATGGTAATCCATACTGCGAGCAGAAGTAGCGCTACTTTTTTCATTCTGGTGCCTTTCTTATGAACCCCGCCTGAACCGCTGCTACATTTTTGTAAAAAATTGCTGCAAATGTAGGCAGGGCAATAAATATATCAAAGCCGAAAAGTAAAATCACAAAGGGATTGAATTTATCGGAAAAGATTGAATATCTTGTATCGTCGATCAAAAATTAGATAAAAGACCTCAAAGGTTTCCAAAACCCTGGAGGCCTAAAAGAACGGAGGTCTTTAAACCGAGGATGTACCGCCTGAAAGGAGAAACCATGCGACAGGTTTTACGGTTCAGTTTTTTACTGCTCATTACCCTCAGCGCCTTCAGCCCGGCGCAAAAACGGGCGATCGAATTCACCGATCTGTTTTCCATGGGCCGGGTGGATGATCCGCAGATTTCCCCGGACGGGAAGTGGATCGCTTACACCCTCACTTCATACGACATCATGGAGAATATTAAAAACACGGATATTCACCTGGTCTCGCCGGACGGGAAATCTTCCAAACCGCTGATCACTCATTCCGCTAATGATTTGCACCCCCGCTGGTCGCCCACCGACCCCCACGTGCTGGCATTTATTTCCACCCGGGACGGCGCGGTGCAGGTTTATTCGGTGAACATCAGCAGCGGGGAAGAGCGGCAAATTAGCACTATTCCCACCGGGGTGAACGGTTTTGCCTGGTCGCCGGACGGCAAATGGCTGGCGTTGGCCACGGATATGTATCCCGAAGCGCAAACTCCCGCGGAATCGGCGCAAATGGAGGCCGAGCTGGCAAAGCGTTTGGCCACCGGCAAGGTCATCGACAAACTGCTCTACCGCCACTGGGATTCCTGGCGCGACGGTAAATACAGCCGGGTGGTTGTAGCGCCGGTGGAGGGCGGGGAAGCCAAAAGCCTCACCCCGGCGGATGCGGACAGCCCTCCCCTGGCGCTGGGCAGCGAGCATGATGTTGCCTGGTCGCCGGACGGGAAACGGATTTGCTTCGTGCAAAACCGCGACCGGCTGGTGGCCGCCAGCACCAACAACGACCTCTGGCTGTCCAACATCAACGGCGGCGAGGTCGCGCAGATCACTACCGGGAAGGGCAATGACCTGGGGCCCCGCTTCTCGCCGGACGGAAAATACATCGCTTACCTTTCCATGCCCCGCCCCGGGTTCGAGGCGGACAAGAAGAATTTGATGCTCTACGATCTTGCGACCGGGCAAACCCGGAACCTGATCGAAAACTTAGACCGCTCGGCGGAGGATTTCGTATGGTCGCCGGATTCCCGCAAGCTCTATTTTTACGCTCAGCACCATGCCCGCTGCCGGCTCTATGAAATTGGCGTGAAGGAGGGGAGTAAACCGGCATTACTGCTCGATAAAACCAATATCGGCAATTTGCAGATCAGCCCCGACGGCAAGTTCCTGGCGCTGCAAGTTCAGCGCGTGAACCTGCCATACGAGCTGTTCCGGCTGGATCTGGGCAGCAAAAAGCTAACCCAGTTGACCTTCACCAACCGGGAGCGCCTGGCGCAGTTGGAGATGAATCCCCTGGAAGATTACTGGTTCAGCGGCGCGAACAACGACTCCGTTCACCTGCTGCTGCTCAAGCCGCCCCAATTCGACCCCGCAAAAAAATACCCCCTGGTTTCCCTGATCCACGGCGGGCCGCAGGGCGCGTTCGGGGATGAATTCCACTACCGCTGGAACGCGCAGATGTTCGCCTCTCCCGGCTACGTGGTCATTATGATCAATTTCCACGGCAGCACCGGCTACGGGCAGGCTTTTTGCGACGCGGTGAGCAAAAACTGGGGCGGCTGGCCGTACCAGGACATTATGGTGGGAACCCGCTGGGCCATCGAGCGCTTTGATTTCATTGACGGCGAGCGGGTGGGCGCAGCCGGGGCTTCTTACGGCGGGTACTTGATCAACTGGATTGCCGGGCACAATCCGGAGGGTTTGTTCAAGGTGCTGGTCTCGCACGACGGGATTTTCGAGACCGTCAGCGCGTTCGGGGCCACGGAAGAGTTGTGGTTCCCGCTGTGGGAGTTCAACGGGGCGCCCTGGGAGGCGGGATCGGTTTACCAGCAATGGAATCCGGTACACTACGCGAACAACTTCAACACCCCCACCCTGGTCATCCATGGCGAGAAAGATTACCGCCTGCCCTACACCCAGGGCATGCAAATGTTCACCGCCCTGCAAATGAAAGGAGTGGATTCGCGGCTGCTGCTGTTCCCGGACGAGAATCACTTCGTGCTGAAGCCGCAGAACGCGCAGCTGTGGTGGAAAACGGTGCTGGAGTGGCTGGGGAAGTATTTGCAGCCGTGAACGAAGGACACGCATACTCTTTGAATTGATGGAAGTTTGCAAAGTAGCGTCGTTAGGGCAGATTTCCGGGGCGCTGTATCAATTGGGGGACAGTAATAAAGGAATATGTGCAATGGAGCATAAACATTTACAGAAGAATTGGCGGGTTAAAACGACTTATGCAGTCAGCAAATTCGCCATCCGGCATTATGTTAAAGGGGCACGCAAATTCCGGCGCTGGACTGCGAAACTCCTGATGCCCCGCCCCCGGGGACCCGCGGTGGTGGAAACTCTCTATGGGTTTAAATTACTGGTCGATCCGGGAGTGGGCAAAGATTTGGAAAGTACGGTGTATTATTTCGGCAGCTATGAGGCCGGAACGCTGCACATTATCAACCATTGTTTGAGAAAAGGCGATATTTTTGTCGACGTGGGAAGCAACATCGGGGTGATGTCGTTATTTGCCGCCCAACTTGTCGGAGAAAGTGGCAGCGTATATGCGTTTGAACCGGCTCCCGATACGTTTTCCATTCTGCGCGAAAACCTGCGCCTGAATGGGAATAAAACGGTTCAGCCGGCCAACCTGGCGTTAGGAAAAGAACCCTCCGAAGGAATTCTGTTCCGCAAGCCGGATATCAACCGCGGAGCAGCCTCGCTTATCCGCAGCAGCGACCGCGACGAAGGCGTCAAAATCCGGGTGGAGACGCTGGACAATTTTATCGCCTCCAACCAGGTTGGGGCGCTAAGATTGATGAAAATCGACGTGGAAGGATGGGAGTTGGAAGTGATGCAAGGCGCCAGGATGGTGTTGAGCCGGCCGGATGCCCCTATCGTCGTTTTTGAAACCAGCAAACACGTCTCCGCCTCGGAAACGAAGGTTTTGAATACCTACCAGTATATCTTATCGCTCAATCAATACCTTCCCTTCAAGCTGAAAAGAGGAAAGGAGGTCATATCCAAACTTATCCCCGTGAAGAACGAGGCGGACCTTCCCGATCACGATAATTTATTCTGCTTCCTGCCCGCGCACCTGGAAACGCTTCCCCGGGATATATTTGCGTGACGAGATTGAAGGCGCCTGCCTCTCCATCATCGTACGGAATGCGCGTATTCTCAATCCTTTACCCCCGGGGATTGATGAAGGGAAGTATAATACCTGACAAAAATCATGTTTTAACCTAACCAAAGTCATTTTTTTCTGTCCTACCCCCTCCCCAAATTCACCCGGTAAATCGAATCATCCCGCTGCACGGCAGTTTTTTGCGGCGGATAGTTGATTTTTCACTGACGCAACCATTGCCCAAAGGAGATCGGCGATGAAAAAATTCACCGCTTTTTTGTTTGTTGTATTTCTTATCGGGGGGATTTTTCTACCTTCTTCAGGTCTATCGCAATACTTGCTTCAACTGTCTCCGGCGGATTTGCCCGCCACAGACGGCCTTCCGGTGTTCTGGCAGGAAATCCGCCAGGAAACCGCATTCGCAGTCGTACCGGATGTTGCCGCGTTGAACCGCGCCGGAATTGCCTTCCGGGTTCTGGACCAGGACGTGGAGACCGGCACATTTTACTGGCTGGAATCCCGTTTTCGCTTTCCGCTGCGAACAGAAGAATTGAATGCGCTTCCCCATTGCAAATTGCTGTGGAGTGATTCGCATACGGCGCTGGCGCGGGCGCAATCCGGCGCATTCCTGAAAAACCTGCCCGGGGACTATACGGTGCAACGAATCTATTTCCGGCAAAGCCGGCTGCGGCCAACTCCCTCCCCTGCAATGCCCGTTCCCGCGCAAACCGCCGGCGCCGCTTCTTTCATCCAGGATATCCTGGACTCGGTCAATATCGCGCAAATCTATTCCACCGTGGAACATCTCTCCGGCGAGGAACCTTACTGGATCAACGGGCAGTGGGACTCGATGATGACCCGTTATTCCAACAGCCCGCAAATTTTCAAAGCGCAAAACTACATCCAGGATCGTTTGGAGCAGATGGGCTATACGGTAGAGTTATTCCCCTTTGCCGGGGTGCTTTTTTACGATATTCAATTCGCCCCGGGACAGAGCAGCTACGGCTGGCTGGCCTCGGACGGCAAAATTTTCGGCACGGCTGACGGCGGGCAAAACTGGAGCGTGCAATATACCAACGCCGGCGGCTCCTCGATCTGGTCGGTATTCCCCCTCGACGGGCAGACCGCCTGGGCGGTGGGCGACGGGGGGCTGATCCTGAAAACCTCTAACGGGGCTACCTGGCAAACCCAATCTTCGCCCAGCGGCAATTTCTTATTAGGAGTCTATTTCCGCACCGCGGACCTGGGCTGGATTTGCGGCGATTTCGGGGTCATCCTGAAAACCACCAACGGCGGCGCCACCTGGAGCCAGAAGAGCACCCCCACCAGCAACCGCCTGTACGATATCTATTTTGCCAGCGACACTGAAGGCTGGGCGGTAGGGCGCAGCGGGGCCATCATCCGCACCACCAATGGCGGCGAAACCTGGACTTCGCAACAGGGCGGCACCGCTTCCCGGCTCTACGGGGTGCACTTTTTAACCCCGGCCAACGGATTTGCAGTCGGTTGGGACGGGAGAGTGCTGCGAACCACCAACGGCGGAACCAATTGGAGCGCCATGACCGTTCCGCTGAATGAATATTTTTACGATGTGGATTTTCTGGATCAAAATAACGGGATGATCGTGGGCTGGGGCGGGGCCTGCCTGAAAACCACTAACGGCGGCAGCAACTGGAACGCGGCGGGAAACATTCTGCAGGGCGACGCCTATAGCCTTGACATGCTCGACGCCAACACCGTCTGGGCCAGCGGAGAGGGCGTTGTCGCCAGCAGTTCCAATAGCGGCAGCGCCTGGCAATCGGCGCTCAGCAATATTCCGGAAAGCAGCCTGAATAACGTCTATGCCACCAAAACCGGCACGCTCTATCCCGATAAATACTACATCATTTGCGGCCACTACGACGATACTTCGGAAATGCCCACGGTGCGCGCCCCCGGCGCGGACGATAACGCCAGCGGCACCGCCACGGTCATCGAAGCGGCGCGGGTGCTGGCGGACTACAACTTCTTGTTCTCCATCCGTTTTATGGCATTTTCCGGGGAAGAGCAGGGTCTGGTGGGCAGCGCTGCGTACGCCGCCTATGCCGCGGCCAACGGGGAGCAGATTTTGGGGGTGATCAACCTGGACATGGTGGGCTATGACGGCAACAACGACGGGATCATGGAAATCCATGCCGGCAACCTGAGCGGTTCCCAGGCCATCGGCAGCATGGTGGCGTCTAAAATCAACGCCTGGGGACTGCCGCTTACCCCCCAATACATCACCTCCGGCAGCACCGGCGCCAGCGACCACGCTTCCTTTTGGAGCCACGGCTACCCGGCCATTTTGATGATCGAGGATTTCTCCGATTTTACGCCTTTCTATCATACCACCAATGACCGGATTTCTACCCTGCGGCAGTCCTATTTCCATGCCAACGCCCGTCTGGCTATCGGCAGTCTGGCGGTGTTGGCGCAAATCGATTCCACGACCGTGGGCATTCCCCAGGATCAAGGCGTTCCGCGGGAATTCGCGCTTCATGCGCCTTATCCCAACCCCTTCAACCCCGCGGTGAACATGCGCTATGATCTTCCCGCTGCCGCGAAGGTAACGGTGGAGATTTACAATATCCTGGGACAGCGGGTAGCCCAACTGGCGAACACCGTGCAGCTCGCCGGGGAACACCTGCTGCGCTGGGACGGCAGCACCGCCAACGGCGCAGGCGCGCCTTCGGGGGTATATTTTGTGCGGGTTTCCGCGCTTTTGGAACCGGGCGGCGAGCAGGTGAAAATGCAGAAAGTGGTGTTGATCCGTTAGTTTGAAGAATCCGGATCAACAAGAAATGGAACCTGGTGAGTGAAACGAGATACGCGATGAATCACGTTTCACTCATCAGGAGCGGTTGTATCTTATACTAACTGATGGAGGAAGGCCGGGGCTAATATTACATCTTGGTTTCCGGCGCAGTATCAAGCCGATAAATATTTGTTTTCCTCGGTTCCCCCTGTGCCCTTTGCATGGTGAGTTTATCGAACCAGGGGTTTAAATTTTTCTGTTCTGCGTAACATCAGTTATACTAAATTGCTATTCAAAACCATCCATCAATCCATTCAGCCATTTAACAGCGTTACTCCCCCCGGCGCAGCGCCGCCGCTTCTACCACGGCGATGGTGGTCAGGTTGACGATTTCTTCCACCGTGGCGCCGTATTGCAGCAGGTGGGCGGGCAGGCGGGTTCCCATCAGCACCGGGCCGATGGCGATGGCCTCGCCCATACATTGCAGGGAGTGCATGGTCAGGTTGCCGGATTGGAGATCCGGGAAAATGAGCACGTTAGCATTTTTTTCCAGGGCGGCAAAGGGGAAGTATTCATTGCGCACCGAGCTGTCGCGCGCCGTGAGGAGTTGCATTTCTCCCTCGATCAGCAGCTCCGGGGAGCGTTCCCGGGCAATCTCGGTAGCCCGGCGCACCTTTTTGGCAAAAGGATGGTCCACGCTGCCGAAGTTGGCGAACGAGAGCATCGCCAGCCGCGGCTCCAGGCCCAGGGAGCGGCTCATACTGGCGGCCAGCAGGGCGATTTCTGCCAGATCCTCCGCCCCGGGGTCGATATTCACCGCGCAGTCGGCTAACACCACCACGTCCTTAGGCAGCAGCACCAGGTGGTGGCTGGCGATGCGCCGGATACCCGGGGCCGGGCCGATGACTTCGATAATGGTGCGCAAGGTATCCACGTAATGAGCGGAAAAGCCGGTGATCATCATATCCGCGTCTCCGCTGTGCACCATCATGGCGGCAAAGTAGTCGCGTTGGCGCAGGCGGTGGGCGGCCGCGGCGCGGATGACTCCCCGGCGGCGGCGCATGCGGAAGTATTCCTCCGCGTAGGCTTCGAAGCGCGGGCTGCGGGCCGGATCGACGATGGCGGCCCCGCCCAAATCCAACCCTAAGCGGTCGATCACCTCCCGGATTTCTTCCTCCCGGCCAAGCAAAATCGGTTTGGCGATTCCCTCTTCCAACAAAATGCTGCCGGCGCGCAGGATGGTTTCCCCGCTGCCCTCGGAAAAAACGACCCGCAGCGGTTCCTGGCGGGCGCGCAGCATCAGGCTGCGGAGGATTTCCCGCCCGGCGCCCAGGCGAACCGCGAGACTCTCCTGGTAAGCTTCCCGGTCAATAGAAAGCGCGGCAACCCCTTCATCCATGGCCTGCTGCGCCACCGCGGCGGATTCCCATACCAGGATTCGGGGATCGATCGGCTTGGGGAGCAAATATTCCGGCCCAAAGCTGAAATGTTCATTGCCGTAGGCCCGCTCCACCTCTTCGGGGACTTCTTCGCGGGCTAATTCGGCTAAGGCGCGGGCAGCCGCTAACAGCATGTTTTCGGTAATGGCGGCGGCCTGCACGTCCAACGCGCCGCGAAAGATATAGGGAAAGCTGAGCAGGTCGGTGATGGCGTTGGGTTGCAGCCCCTCGCTGGTAGCCACAATCACGTCCTGGCGGGCGCCGCGGGCGTCTTCATAAGCGATTTCCGGCTCCGGGGTAGCCAGCGCCAGCACCACGGGAAAGCGGCTCATGGAACGGATCATTTCCAGGTCGAACACTCCACCGGCGGAGGCGCCCACCAGCACGTCCGCTCCTTTAACGCCCGCGTGAAGCTCCCGCTCCGGATGGGCGCGGGCAAATTCCCGCTGCTCGTCGAACAAATCCTGCCGCCCCGGGTGCAGCAACCCCTTGACGTCATATACTAACAGGTTTTCCCGCTGCACCCCTAAGCGCAGTAGCAGCCGGGCGCAGCCGATCCCCACGGTTCCCGCCCCGCAGAGCACCACCCGGATTTCCGCCACGCTCTTTTCTACCAAATCCAGGGCGTTGATCAACGCCGCCACCGCCACCACCGCGGTGCTGTAAAGATTTTCGTGGAAAACCGGGATTTTCAGGCTCCGGCGCAGGCGTTCGTAAATGGCCAACCCTTCCGGAGCCTGGATGTCCTTCAAATTGATCCCGCCGAAGGTTGGCTCCAGGAGTTGCACCGTTTCCGCAAAACGTTCCGGGTCGCCGGTATCCAGTTCCAGGTCGAACACATTGATATCGGCTAAGCGTTTGAACATCATCGCTACCCCTTCCTGCATGGGCTTGGCGGCGGCCGGCCCCACCTTGCCGAGTCCCGGCACCGCGGTGCCGTTGGTAATTACCCCCACCAGGTTGCCGCGCGCGGTGTAGCGAAAAATTGCCGCGGGGTCCTTAGCAATTTCCGCGGAAGGGTAAGCCGCCCCGGGCAGGTAGGCCAGGCGCATTTCCCGGGGCGTGAGGCAGGGCTTGGTTTCCCGCAACTCGATTTTGCCGGGCCGACCGGCGCGATGGTATTCCAGGGCGTCTTCACGCTTGATCATGGGAAACTCCTTTGAAGTTGGAGAACGGATACCGTTCCCGGGTTTCCTGCAAGGCGGAGAGGAAGATAGCCACCGGGCGAACCTGCAAAATCCACAGCCGGGAGCCCTCGATGCCGAATTCGATATCCAGGGGATAACCGTAGGCCGCTTCCAAACTCGCCGCCGCGCGAACCAGCTCGCACAATTCCACGTACTCCAGCGCCGGGCGCAGCCGCTGATGGTAGAGCGTCTCGCTGCGAACCGTGCCCAGCCCGGCGCGCCGGTTAAATATCACCTGCTCGCGCTTTTCCCGGGTGATGTAACTGAAGCGCAGGGGATTGTTTTCCAGGTCACCTTCTTTGGAAACGGTGATCTGGTCGGCCTCCACGGCGCCGGAAACGATGCCCTCTCCCATCCCCAGGCCGGCGTTGATCACCATTTCCCGCAATTCTCCCCCGGCAAAATTGACGGTTTGCAGCACCCCGGAAACCCGGGAGCACACGATGCGCTGCACGATCACCCCGCCCCCGGCCTGCTCCAAGCGGCTTCCTAACACCGCGCGGTTGTGGATGGCGCGCTCGGTCCAGAGGCCGCTCCAGGTGCGCTTCAGGTGCTGCAGCAAGGCGTCTTCCCCGCGGATGAACAGGAAGGTTTCGAATTCCCCGGCGCGGGCGGCGATCTCCGCGTCTTCTTCCCGGGCGGAAGAGCGAATGGCCACGAACGGTTCTTCATCGGCTTCCGAACCGGGGGGAGATTCCGCGCGGCTGAGCGCCCCGATCTGGCGATACCCGGCAACTACTTCTTCGGCCAGTTTCGGAGGCAGGTTTATCCGCTCCCACAAACCGCGAATGCGCAGGGATTTCTGGGCGTTGCTCAGCTCCGCGCGGGCCAGGATCGCTTCGATAGCTTCCCGTAGGGTCGCCGCTCCCGCGGGAACTTCCACAGTTGCGGGAAGCGCCTGCTCGATAGAAGCTTCGAGTACTTCCCGGAACGCGTGGTCCGCGACCACAAACCAGGAGGGAACCAGCCCCGGCCCGGTTAGGCGCTCCAATTCCGCTAAATTGGCGGCCTTCCAGCCGATCAACGGGAACAATTCCAGCCCGCACTCCCCGGGGGTGAGCAGATAGCGCCCCGCGAAGGTTTTCCTAACTTCGGCATCGGAAGCGGTTAAGCGGCGGTGTTGCTCTTGAAACTGTTTTCTGGCTTCCCGGGGGGTATCTAACAGCTCATCGATCCTTTCCAGTTGGCGCAGGAGATGGCGCCGGCGGGCGTCCTCCCCGGTCCGTTCCGGCAATTTCGAGATTTTGGCGGCAATTTCCCGGCGCATCTCCTCCAGGCGCTCCCGCGCCATCCGGTCGATTTCGGCAATCTCTTCATCCGCCGGCGGGGAGGCGGGAATCCCGCACCCGGCCAGGGACGCCGCTGCTCCCTGCCGCGCCCCTTGCAGGCGCAGCAAATCCAGCCGCAAAATCAAAATTTCCCATAAATCCGGCGAACCGGGAATCTGCGCCAGGGCTTTTTTGCGCCGCACCCCGTAACGGCGCTCCAATTCCCCGGTCAGGCGCAGCAGGTGCTCCCGCGCCGCCGGCCCGACCCGGGGATTATTCAACGCCAGGCTTAACAGGTGAACGATTTCATCCCGGTTCCCCTCCCGGGGCGCCAGGCGTTCGCCTGACAGTAGTTCGCGAACCGCGTGGCAGGTGAGCACCGGGTCGGCTAAGCGCAGCAGAATCTTTTCGATTTGGTGGCGCGCCCGCAAGCGCCGCCCGCGGAAGGAGAGAATTTCCGGCCCCGCTGTCGCCCGGGATAAGAGATGATTCGCTTTGGCGAATTGGCGAAACCCTTCATGGAGGGAAAGAGCGTCGCGATCCTGCCCTAACACTTGCATGGTTCCTTCCCCGGCATCCACTATCACCAGGTCTCCTTCCCGCAGTACGTGCTCGCGCTCGCGCAAATCTTCTCGAATCCATACCCGCAATCCCCGCGCCTCCCGCTCCTCTTCCCGGTATTCTAAGGTGTGGTAGCGCAGAATCGGGGTTCCGTCGCTCTCTTGCTGCCACTCCCCGGAAATGATCAGCGCCGGTTTATGGAACTGGGCGGCGATCAACCCCGCGTGGCTGAGGATGCCCCCGCCGGTGGAAACGATGGCCGCGGCGTGGTAGAGAAAGGTGTTGTCCTCCGGGCGCACCGAGGCCGCCACCAGCACCGCCCCGTCAAAATCATCCGGGGTTCTTCCGGCGGTGCGGAACAGCGCCCTTCCCACCGCCTGCCCGGGCGATGCCCGCAGCCCGGAAAGGATTCTTTCTCCCGGGATGGGAGCGGGGCGGCGCAGCGGTTTGGCTCCCCGGAGGCTCTCGCGGATTCGCTGCACTTCTTCCAGGAGGTCTTCTGCGGAGAGGCGCTGCGCCGGAACGGAGTAATTATTCCCGCGCAGCAGGGAGGCCATTTCCACGGCGTCGCAGCTTCCGTTGGATCTCCAGGGGAAGGAGGGATCGACCCGGCCGGTAAGGGGATCTTCTCGGCGGCGGAATAACACTTCCCCGCGTGCGAAAAAAGCCAGGCGAATGATTCCCTTGGGACCGCGAAGCACGAAAAGCCCGATGGTCTCTCCCCGCAGCGGCAGGCGGGCGGCCTGAACCTCCAGCCCTTCCACGCTTCCGGTGGTATGGAATTTCAGGGTTCTTTCCAGGGGGGCGACGAGGCGGGCGAGCAGGGCGGCGGAGGCCAGGGTTTCATCGCCCGCGGCTAAAATTTCGGCAAAGCGTTCCACTTCATGATCGCGCTGAAATACTTCCGCGGAGGCGCGGCGAAATCCTTCCGGGCATTCGATGATTTCTCCGCGCCCGAGCGCTTCGTGCAGGGGCGAGAGCAGCCGGCGCTCCAGGCGGTGCTGCCCCAGAAAATGCCGCGATTCTTCTTCGATTGCGGGGAGAATATCCAACTCCAGATCATCCAGCGTCGCGTATATTTTGGCGAAAAAATCCGCCGGGGGGGGAATGCTGAAGCGGTCGCGGTAAGGAGCCTGCCCGCTCCAGGCGATGACCTGCTCTCTTAGCGGGCCGGTTTGCAGGGTTTCGACGATTCCCTGGCGGTCTTCGGTGAGCAGGAGGGGCAGGGGCAGCACTCCCCAGCGGGAAAATGCTTCCGCCCAATTTTCGGCCACAATCCGGCGCGCTTCAGGCTCTAATTTCAGGGAACCGATTACCCAATCAATTTCCATGAAATAAGGCGCCAGCCGGAAGATCGCTTCCGCTTTTTCGCAGAGATTTGCCAGGTCTAAGGCCCGCTCTTTGTCATACCGGGCATGGATGCGGGTTCCCTCGACGCGGATGTCGAATTCCAGGCGCTGAAAGAAGAGCCGGATGAAGTCTAAGGAGCGGTTGGGATGCGTATCCAGCTCGTAATTGCTCACCCCGAAGTATTCCAGGTCGATCATGCCCCCCTGCAACGGCGGGGCGTAGTCGATGCGCAGGAAGGCGGGATGATTGCGGAAGGAGAGGTAATAGTGCACCTCGTTGCCGTAGCAGAAGACGTCGAGCCGGGGGAAGCTCTCCTGGCCGTAAAAAAGCTGCCGGGAGAAGCCTTCCGCAGCCACTTCCACGGGATATGGAATTTGGGTGAGGCCCTCCCCGCCTGCCGGCGCGGCATTTTCGAAGTCGGTATAGCGAATGCTTTTGATGAGCGCGAGCACTTTTTTGGGGGAGGCCAGCACCAGGTCCACGGTGCGATTGGGCGCCCGGCTGGCTTCTACCAGGCGGAACCCTAAGCGCAATCCTCTTTGGTGCAGGTAGCGCTTCAGCCCGTGCAGGGTGCGCACCTGGCCCAGGGAGCGGGGATCTTCGAACATTTGCACCAGGCGGGTCAGCTCTGCGGAGAGCTGGGGATGGTCAGGCTCTTTTTCCAGCTCGCGCAGGATTTTCTCTTTCAAATCTCTATACAGGCCGGGTAGAATGGCGCACTCATCGGTATGAGCGGCAAAAATGGCGCTGAAATCCTCCACGATGCGATCCATGCGGGAGAGAACGCGCTGCACTTTTTCCCGGTCGAGCGGGGCGACGTCTAAGATGTCCGCCAGCACCGCGGCGTGGGTGAGGTTGTAATTGCGGAAGCGGGTGACCAGGTCGGAATCTCCCGCGCCCTCTTGCGCATCGCCGGGCATTCCGCCGTGGGCAATGAAGAGGAACGCTTCGCTGGCGCGGCGGGTCTCCCCACACTGCTCGAATAATTGCGCCTCCGCCGGGGAGACCATCAGGGGCAGGGAGCCGCTCACGCTAACCCCGAGGTAGCGCTGCGCCCGGAGACCTAAGTTCACCCGCGGCCATCCCAATTCGGCAAGCGTTTCCCGCAAGAGGGTTTCCCCGCACAACGCTTCCGCCCGGCGGAGCGAAGGCAGCGCCGGGGGCGGCGTTCCGGGCAGGGGCGCCAGGTAGAGCAAATCCAGGTGAGTGGCGCGAGTGTAGGCCAGGTACGGAGCCAGGAACGCCTGCGCTTCCGCTCCCAACAACTGCCGGGCGACTTCGGGGGAGACGGTTTCGCCGCCCCGGTCCAACAGGCGGGCGGCCAGGCGGCGGATGCCGCCCTCCGCTTCGTGGAGATAGAGCGCCGCCAGCGGCTGAAGGTTGCCGGTTGGGGGTTGTCCGTCGGCGGTTGCGGGTTGCCGGTTGTTGATGGTTGCCGGCCCTTTTGGGGCTTGCCCCTGCGGGGATTCTGAAAAATGGCGCACGATGCGGGCGATCATATCCAGGTTGCCCGGTTCGATCAAAGGAGAGTTTTCCGCTTCCGCCCGCTCCGCCAGGAAGTGCAGCGCCGGGCGATCAACCTCCAGGGCGCCGGTTTCCGCGAGCTCCGCGGCTAATTTCAGGGCGCGCTGAATGAGTTGCGGGTCACGGGCGGCGAGCATTCCTTCCAACAGCGGCCAGGGGGCATTACCGCTCGAAGCGATCTCTTGCAGGAAGGCGAATAATGTTTCCGCAATGGCGCCGCTGCGTTTCCGCAGCAGGGGCGGCAACGGCTGCAAAACTTCCATTTCGGAAGCGGTGGGGGGATCGGAAAGAAGTTGGCGGAGGCGGTCGCAGTCCGCCTGCACCTGTTCGGCCCGGCCCATCATTACCTCGAACTGGGAGACGATGGAGCGGACCGCCCGGGCAAGCGCCTCGCGCTGTTCCACTACCGTGGCAAGATTATCCGTGCGTTCTTGAAGACTGTCCATGGGACGCCTCGACAGTCGCGCCGGCCGGAAACTCTTCCCCTGCCAATCCCGCAACCGGGGAGAGGATCCGCCTTCTCTGTCCCCGGGTTCGCAGTAAATAAATCACTAAAGGTGCGCGAAAAAGTTCATCGATAAAGGAGTGATCGAGAATTGCCGCGGGGAGGAACGGTTCGACCGGGGAGAGGGGGAGATTTCTGCGGGTATTTTTCACCCCGGGAAGGCGGGTATTGGAATCGCCCGCTCCAAAATCGCCGTTTCGAATGGCACCAGTGAATACCCGCAAGAGCTTCATGGCCGCTAACCGGTTAAGTTTCTGAACAAAATCAATGTACGGCGGGGCAGGGAATAACTCAACTGGTTTATGAAAGAGGGTGGAATTATTTCGCATGAAACCCTTGTTTGTTTGAACCGGTATTGCTATTATCGGAGCCAGGTTCGGCAGCGGGTTGGATGTTGCCCCGCTGGCCATAAATTTCGGAGCGAACTATGAACACGGTTGTTGCAGAGAATATCTCCAAATCTTTTAACACTTTTAGAGCGGTGGATAATGTGTCCCTTGCCATCCGCCCGGGCAGCGTGTTCGGCCTGTTAGGGCCCAACGGGGCCGGAAAAACCACCACCATGCGGATGATTATGAACATTATTCTCCCCGATTCCGGCGGCATTCACCTGTTTGGGGAACCATTCCGGGAGGAACATAAAAACCGGATCGGCTATTTACCGGAGGAGCGCGGCCTCTATCCTAAAATGAAGGTCATCGACCACTTGCAGTTCCTGGGAGAGATGAAGGGCGTCGAACCCGGGGAGGCAAAAAAGCAGGCCCTGCAATGGCTGGAAAGATTCGATCTGGCCGACCGGGCACAAAAAAAAGTGCAGGAGCTTTCCAAGGGTTTGCAGCAAAAGGTGCAGTTCATCGCCACCATCATCCATGCGCCGGAATTGCTCATCGTGGACGAGCCGTTTTCCGGGCTGGACCCGCTGAACACCAAATTCCTGAAGGATATTCTGCTGGGTTTGAAGCAGGCCGGCAAAACCATCATCCTCTCCACCCACTTGATGGAGCAGGCCGAAAAGCTCTGCGATGAAATTTGCCTCATCAACAAAGGAAAGGCGGTTCTGCAGGGGAACCTGCGCGACATTAAGCGCCGCTACGGCCACAATATGGTGAACGTAGAATATAGCGGCAATGCGGAATTTCTCCGCGCCTTGCCGCCGGTGAAGTCGATAAACGACTATGGAAATTCCATGGAAATACGCCTGCAGGATGGGGCCGTGCCGGGGGAATTGTTCAAACTGTTAGCCGCCGGCAACCTGGAGGTGCGCCGTTTTGAGACCGTGGAAACCCCTTTGAATGAAATTTTTATTGACGTGGTAGAGAAATCCTGATGCCGGGAGAGCTATGAACAAAATGAGCAAAACGTTGTCGCTGATAAAACGCGAATTCAAAACCCGGGTCCTCACTAAAGGATTCTGGATCAGCACCATCCTGATGCCGGTAATTCTCATCGGTATCATCTTCATGCCGGCGCTTTTCCAGCTCTATTCCGAAGACCGACCCACCGTGGTGCAGGTGATCGACCGCTCCGGGGGGCTGGCCGGGGAAATTTCCGAGATTTTCAACGACACCCTCTCCAACGGGCAGCCCCGTTACCTGGTGACCCCGCTGCGCAGCGAAATTTACGAAGCCGACAAAGAAATTTTTCACCGCGCCATTGAAGAAGGCGCTACCGATGCGCTCATCATTATTCCGGAAGACATTTTCGAGAAGGGCGAGATCACCGCGATCACCGCCTCCCTGGGCCAGGCCGATTTTTTGCGCCTGGCGCAGCAGCGCATCAGCGCCGCGGTCAATAAACTCCGCTTGCAGCACGCCGGCCTCGACCCCGGCGAAATTGAAAACCTCACCCGCCGGATCGGGCTTAAAACCGTTCAAATTTCCGGGGGCAAAGAGAGCGAAAAAGGATTCGATGAGGTGTGGACGGTAACCTTTACCTTTCTGATGATCCTTTATACTACCATAATCGTTTACGGGGCCGCGGTAATGCGGGGCGTGTTGGAAGAAAAAACCTCCCGCATCTTGGAGGTTTTGCTCTCTTCCGGCAACTCGTTCCAACTCATGATGGGAAAATTGTTCGGGGTGGGAAGCGTGGGATTGGCGCAATACCTGGTCTGGGGAGTATTGGGCCTGCTGGTATTCGGGTATGCGGCGGCGTCCGCCCCGCATTTGCTGAATTACGTGGCCATATCGCCGTTGACCTTCGTTTATTTTATTCTTTTTTTCTTGATCGGTTATTTCCAGTTTTCGGTGCTCTATGCCGCGGTCGGGGCAATGTGCTCCAGCCAGGAAGACGCCCAGGCCGTATCGGTGCCGGTCACTTTACTGGTGGTCATCCCTTTTGTGATCAGCATTTCACTGGGCCTCAGCGATTCCTCCTCCACTCTCACCCGGGCATTATCCATCCTGCCTTTCTTTGCACCGATGCTGATGTTCCTGCGCATCCAGCTATCCAACCCGGCTTTGTGGGAAATCGGCGCCGCCGTGCTGGTCAACGTTCTGGCGATTTTTGCCCTAACCTGGCTGGCGGCGAAGATTTACCGGGTGGGGGTGTTAAGCTACGGCAAACGTCCCACCCTGCCGGAAATCCTGCGCTGGCTGCGCTATCGCTAAGAAGCTGTTTTAAAAGGTCAAATTTTTGCCACGAAGTCACAAAATCACAAAGTTTCACCAAGAATTTTAAACATTTTTTAGTGAACCTTCGAGTCTTAGAGCCTTTGTGGCAATTTTTAAAACGGCTTCTGAGCTCGACTTTATCCATTTTTTAAAAATGGCCATGTATGTAAAGCAATAAGTTGATTTTTTCGTGTTTGACTTTTTAAACATCGTATACGAACAATGAGGTTGAAAAAATTAACGTTGTAAATTAAGGGCTTATATAGCAACAATTTCCCTTCTCTCGAAAATGGATAAAGTCGAGCTTAGAGCGTGTTTGAAAAATCTCTTGCAACCGTTTGCTACTAAAAATGGAACACGGATGACCCCGGCCTTCCGGGGCAAGCTGCTGATGATAAGGATTTTCGCTGACAAATTAAAGAATATTGCTAAGAAATCTGTATGAATCCGCGTCATCCGTGTTATCTGTGTGCCATTTAAACGATTTTGGGGGCACTGAATCGAATTTTCAGACACATTCAAAGAAACGGAAGATCGGGGTTATGGCGCCAATGTGTTTTAATGTGTTAGCCTGAATATTCATTATTTTTCTTCCCGAAAGTAAACCTTACCCGGAAAATTTCCGTCAAATCGGGGCAGGGTAATTGAAGAGCGGAGAAATAAAGCCTTTATGGACAAAATCAAATTAAAAGAAGCGTTGCGGGGAGGGGGGTTGGCGGTATTTCTGCTGCTGGGCGCGATAGCGGTGTACCAACTGGCCATTCGCCCGAAAGCGGGTGATCTGAACCGCTATGTCAACCTGTTAGGCAATCAATTGCTGGCCATGGTCCCGGAAGGCGCCGGCAAGGAGTCCCTTGCCCAGGTGTACCGGGATTTTATGGAAAAAGTAGCCAACCGGGAGGTGCCCCCGGAGCGGGTGGAGCGGGTGGCGGCGGGAATCCTCAACCTGGCCAACCGCGAAAAGGTAATCACCCCCGAACAGGCGCGGGCGGTCATTCGCCTGGCGGAATACGCCCCGGTAGCGGACTCCGTGAATATGCCGATGGGGAGCGAACTTCCTCCTCTGCCTCCGCTCCCACCCGGGAACTGGGAAGAATTGGGCACGCGCTTAAAGGAACTCTATGAGTTCAATGAAAAATTCCGGGGAATTCCCCTCCCTCCCCAGCCCGGCCAGCCCCCCCTCGCCCAAAAAATACTTTTCCGGGCTGAAAACGGGATCAAAGTGGTAATCGACGAGGCGGTAAAGGTGGAATTGTCGCGCCAGGAACTGCACGACGTCGAAAAAAAGGTAGCAGAACTAGAAAAGCTAAACCTGCTCCGCTGGCAAAAGGATTTCGATAAACAATTGGAGCGGGAGTTGCAGCAGGTGAACGTTGAACTGGAGCGGGTAGAGGTGATTTTGGAAGACCTGGAATGGCAGCAGAAAGAACAGAAAATAAAGACTATTACCGTGGTTAAATCTCTCCAATCGCTGGATTCCCTGGGGGTACCCATCCCGGTAAACGTGGACTCCATTTTAAAAGAAGTGCAAAAGCAACTGAAGGAGGCAGGGGTCCAGGTGGAGCCTCCTGCAAAATAACCTGCCCGCAATCGCTCGCCTGTTGAGCTTCTCAGAAGTTTCTCTCCGGCGGATCAGGAACGGTCGCCGGCGAGGGCGTCTTCCACGCTTTCGGCAACTTCCAGAATTTCATCCAGACGGGTAATTTTCAGCAATTGCAGCACCTTGGGACTGGGGTTGGCAATGGTCATTTTCCCCCCCGCGCGGCTGACGGAAGCCCAGCAGCCGGCGATCACTCCCAGGCCAAAACAGCTATTCATCAATCTTATCGCGCTCATTTCCAGCACAATATGGCGGATTTGCCGCTCCATCAATTCTTTTACTTTTTCGTTTAAGGCCAGGGCATCCGGGTCCACCATAATCCCGGAAATCTTCAGAATGGCCGCTCTTCCCTCGATGGTTTCCGTAAACTCAAACATAGCCGTAGCCCCTGCGATTAATTCGCGATAATGTAGCACTATCCCGATTTACTTTCAACGGATTCTTCCGAAACGGAGGTACGGAGCCTTTGTTACATAAAAAAACCGCCCGGGCGTTGGCGCCCGGGCGGTTGCGTTAGCACAGGAGGGGGTCATGTTATCTTTCGGCTAAGAGCTCCTTTTCCAATTCTTCCGCCAGCATCCTGAAAAACCGGTCCCCGTCTTTGTAATCCTGCTTCTCGATTTTTGCCAGCAGCACCGGGTCGTTCAGGAATTGGCCGGCCAGGTAGGCTTTGTAACGGATGGCGCCGGTTTCCCCGTCGCTCGCCAGTTTTTCCAGCATCGCGGCCAACTTTTCGGTATCCTGCCCGGCGTAGAAAATTTTGAATTTCACCACGTGGAAGAGCGCGGATTCTACCACGCTTGCATTACCG
This sequence comes from uncultured Calditrichaceae bacterium, assembly GCA_964522165.1. GTDB lineage: Bacteria > Calditrichota > Calditrichia > RBG-13-44-9 > J075 > JABWBP01. The sequence goes on along the minus strand of CAZFVV010000015.1, from coordinate 894 downwards.
GACTTGAGCGCCATTTCATAATTCCGGGGCGCATTTTCCACCACTGCCGCACTCTGCGCCAAACCGGCCAGGCTCAACATTGCGATCCACACCATCACCATTGTTTTCATGACCTTCTCCTTTTTATATTTGGGTTCATGCTTTATTTTCTCTATCCACTCGTCGTTTACGGGGCCGGAAACGGGGAAGATGTCATGGGGTGGTAAAGGGTTGTCAAAAGATGTCACGGTTCCGGCCCCGGGGCCTGCCGGATAATGATATTTGGGGGGCCGGTGAGTAGTGGAGTGGTTGCTAAAGGGGAACGCGCAATTACCTCTCGCCATTCCACCATTCACCCCTCACCACTCTGCCATTTCCATTGTTTTTAAGAGGATGGAGTTATAAACTTCCGGGCGCAATAGAGCGGAGATAAAGCCGAATTCTGCGCCGGAACGCCGCATTCCGGTAAATTGAACAAGCGTTAGTGTTAACGAAAGGTGCAAAAGATGGAGAATCTTTTCGATCCCGGGGAAAATGGCATCCTCCCGCCGTTTGCCGATGAACCGCAAATCCGGGTGGGCATCAGCAGTTGCCTGTTAGGAATGAAAGTGCGCTTCGACGGGGGACATAAACACGATTCTTTCCTTACCCAAACCCTGGGGCGCTACTTCCAATGGATTTCCGTGTGCCCGGAAGTGGAGATCGGGATGAGCGTTCCCCGGGAAAACATTCGCCTGGTGGGAACCGCAGGAGATCCCCGCTTGATTGGCGCCAAAACCGGAACGGATTACACCGGGAGAATGAGAACCTATGCCCGGGAGCGGGTGGAAAAACTCGCCCAAATGGAGCTGCACGCTTACATTTTGAAGAAGGATTCTCCCTCCTGCGGGATGGAGCGGGTGCGGGTGTACGGTC